>BQJN01000054.1 GCA_021604725.1 Lysobacteraceae bacterium
TTGACAATGGGTTTTCGTTCCACAGCACCAAATCTGCATCCTTGCCCTCAGCTACCGACCCCATGCGGTCGTCAAGGTGGAGTAGTTTGGCCGGATTCAACGTCACCAGCTTCCACGCCTCTTGTTCGCTCATGCCACCGTACTTGACGGCTTTGGCCGCTTCCTGATTGAGTCGACGTGACATTTCCTGGCTGTCGGAGTTGATGGCGCTGACCACGCCCGCCTGCGTCATCAACGCGACGTTATAGGGGATGGCATAAATCACTTCCCACTTGTAGTTCCACCAGTCGGAAAAAGTGGAGCCACCTGCGCCGTGCTCCGCCATCTTGTCAGCCACCTTGTAACCTTCAAGGATGTGCGTGAAGGTGTTAACCCTGAAGTCGTGATCTTCAGCAACATGCATCAGCATATTGATTTCCGACTGCACGTAAGAGTGGCAACTGATAAAGCGTTCACCATTGATGATCTCGGCCATGGTATCGAGTACCAGGTCGCGACGCGGGGGTGACGTCCGTTCTTTCTGCCGGCGTGACAAGGCGTTGTAGTCTGCCCAGGCTTGCTCATATGCCTCAGCCCGGGTAAACGTATCACGGTAGATTTGTTCAACGCCCATACGCGTTTGTGGGTAGCGGATTGAATTGGCATTCCAGGAGCGTTTTACGTTCTCACCAAGCGCAAACTTGATGAAGCCATCGGCATCCTCAATCAACATCTCATCGGGCGTTTTGCCCCAGCGCATTTTTACCAGCGCCGATTGCCCGCCCACCGGGTTTGATGAGCCGTGCAACAACTGTGCAGCGGTGACGCCACCGGCCAGGTTTCGGTAGATATTGACATCTTCCGAATCAATCGCATCGCGCATACGCACCATGCCAGAATTGACCGCAATGTCATTGACCGCGCTCAAGGCAATGTGTGCGTGCTCGTCGATGATGCCTGCCGTCAAGTGTTTACCCGAGCCGTCTATGACACGCGCATCCCCAGCTGACAACGCATTGCCGATAGCCGCAATCTTGCCATCAGCGACCAGAACATCGGCCCCTTCAACTATTCCGTCGTCCTCGTTGGTCCAGACGGTGACGTTTCGAATCAACAGCGTTTCCGCCTGCGGAAGCTCGCTTGAACCATAGGCGGCAAATGGGTAGGTCACCGAACCGAACGTTTCGTCTTCGCCGTCCTCGTCCTTGCTGCTGTCGTCGCCTTCCTCAGTCGACTCCACCACCTGGTCGGGCTTGGGCGTCAATGACCACTGCGTCCAGTCGCCATTGGCCAATGTGCCACGGCCCTGCCATGCGTGCTCTGATTTCCAGCCGCTGAGACGCACCGGGCCGGCATCGTCCATACTGTAGGAGACAGAAATCAAGTCACCATCGAAGCCCAATGTAGCCTTCACCGTCCCCGGCTCTGCTTCTTCCTCGCCATCACCGGCCTCATCATCAGCGGCCGCCAACGTAATCTTGCCCTCTGGCTTGCCGGGTTTGCCTTCGATCGCAAAATCGTATGAGACATTGCCTACTGACAAAACGTAGTCGCCTGCATAGTCCTGATGTTGATCTGCAACGCGATAACGAACGCCCGACACATAGGTGTCAAGCACGCGCGCGTCTTCGTCAAACAACTCGCCCTCGACCACAACGATATTGGCTACACGGCCTGATTTGAGCGAGCCAAGATGGTCCGAAGTACCTAGCATGGTAGCCGGCGTCTCGGTCAGCGCTCGCAAAGCATCCTGTTTGCTGAGTCCACGTTCTATCGCCTTGCGGAGATTGTCAAAAAATCCCTTTTCGGCATCACGCGCTGTAATCGCGACGCTGGCACCAGCATCGACCAGCATCGCCGGATTTGAAGGCGCCAATTCCCAGTGCTTCATTTCCGCCAGTGATACGTTGCGCGCATCGTAGGGATCATCAACGGACGGTGCCTCCGGAAAACTCAGGGGAACTATCAGTGACTGTCCCTCGACGACGGCCAACCTTTGATACTCGTTGCCGCCTGCACGATAGATGTAATCGACTTCAAACTCTTCGGCAATGCGCTTGGCTCGTTCGATATCCTGCCAGCCCGTCACACGAAAAATCTGCGGACCAGACTGGCTGTCGATCCACCCGTCCAAAGACAGGTCAGTAAATGGTTTGGGCGACTGGGCGGCATACCAGCTGGCATCCAGGTAGGTCTGACGCAACAGCGCCACCGAACCCATGATCGAAATTGGGTAGCCTTGTGCGGAGCTGCCCTTGTTGAACGAGTAAAGGGTTGCAGCGTCGGCACTAACCATTGCCTCGTGTGTGTCATCCCCCAGCAATACCAATGAACCGGTGCCGCGCGCGATGCCGTCATGTTGATATGTCAGGACCGCAGTAAAGCCCAGCGTACGCAGTTCCTTGGCTTTTTCACCATCCACCTTGAAGTGGTCACTGGCTCGATAGTGCGACTTGATCGCGTCATTAGCCGCATACGCACCTTCAGTCTCAGGCATCAGCTTTTCTGCATCTGTGAAACTGAACGGCGCAGGCTTGGGCGCGTCGCCCAGTCCATAGTGCTGATCCAGATCAACGAAGCCTGGGTACAAGTGCAAACCGTTAACCGGAACTTCCACATAGCCCGCTGGTACTGCAGCGCCTTCATTGACCGCCACTACGCGGCCTTCGCGAACCAACAAAGTGCCCTCAAGCGACGTGTCCGCATCAACATGGATCGTGCCGCCAGTGAAGGCATAGGCATTTGAGCGATCGTCCGCAATATCGTTGCGCTCATCGATAAGCCGTGCCGATGCGCTTGATGCCAACAGGCAAAGCACGCTGGCGATAGGCAGCCATTTAGTAAAGGTCATCTATTGTTCCTCTATGGAAGGATCGGGCAGCCACGCACTATAGCGTGAGCCACCCGTTAGCAGTTAACGATTGCGCCAAACGGTGCGATCTAGTCGCTCACCGGTGAGCTTAAAGCCTTGAACTTCTGTTCCGCTTCAATGAACTGGTGGTAGGCCTTGTCCAGATACATGCGTACCTCATCAACATAGCCATCGGTAGACGCCGACCAAACCCGGTTGATATAACGTTCACCGGCAGCAAAGGCGCTCATGACATCAGCATATTGCTTCAGCCCATAACGATGAGAAATAGTCTCGCGAGAATCAGCGAACGCGTTCAGATCCGCGCGGAACAGCTTATCGATGTCAAAACGAACTTCATAAACGGGCAACTCCATCCGGCGGTCGTTCAAATCATTCAAGTTCTTGACGATGTTGGCGAGGCTGTTTCTCAAGGTATCCATGTTCTCGCCCATACGAGTGTCATCTTTGGCATGTGCATGATCTGCCTTCTTGTTGAAAAACACGCCAAGCCCGCACACCACGATACAAGGAATGTAGGCCAGCCAATTGACCGCCCTTGGATCCAACGAGGCCACAAAAGCAGCGCCTAGAAACCCTATCACCAACAACAGATATGAAAGTGCTTTCATCACAGCCCCTCCGCAATTTTGATTATGGCGTTTCCAACACCAATGAGCGCCTCACCAACGATGAAGCCTGCGGCGATTGGAATGCCGACGTCTTCGGCCCATTCTTGCCCGTACTTGCGGTCAGTGAAAACACGAATGGCCGTCCCAATTGCATAGGTCAAGACGATGGCGAAAGGTAGATAGAAGCCGAGGCCGACTGTGATGCCAAGCCCTGGTTGAAACGCACTAAGTACCGCCCCCATGCCAGCGCCAGCGAGATACTTGTCGACGGGTACATCGCCACCCAGTATGCCGGTGACCATTGATGCTAATGCTTGTCCCTGCGGTGCAGGTAGCTGGTCGGAGCCAAGAACGTAGGCCTCGTGCAATGCAAAGATCAGGAGAATGATGACGATGGGGCCTAGCCAGGCACCAAGAAACTGGCCCATTTGCTGCATTCTTGGCGTCGCGCCAACCAGGTACCCCGTTTTCAAATCCAGCATGAGGTCGGTCGCTTGACTCATCGCAACACAAGCAGCAGCGCCCACCATAACCGAGGCGATTATTGCACTGCTATCGTCCAAGCCAGAGGCAATGAAAATGAAGATCGTGACCGCAATCAGTGTCATACCAGACAGCGGCGACCAATTGGTACGACCTATGGCCTCAGAAAGGATGACGCCGGCGATCCAGACCCACAAGGTACCGGCTACAGCCATGATCGCCCCACGCCCCCAGCCCATGTTGTCCACGGAGTTGACCGCGATCAAGACCAACAAGATGGCGGCACCAATGATCGCTACATAAAGCAGCTTGATTGGCATTTCGTCCTTGGACAAGGCAGCGCCAGACTTGGCAGCATCCTGCATCGACCGTACAGCCGAAATAATCAGAGGCAAGGCCATCAACACACCGGTAACGGCACCACCGATTAGCATGCCAATACCCACCGGACGATAAATCTCCGTACGCAACAAGTCGGGGGTGTTGATTATCGTACCGTCCTCAGCGACAGGGAACATACCCGTCATGTCCATGATCGGTGCCAGGAACCAGTAACAAAGGAACCCGCCAATCACAAATGCGACGCCGCCCTTGCCGGCGATATACGCGACACCAATGGTCAACAGCGAAAGGTACCAAGTCGCATTGAGGTATTCCGGTAGACCGAGGTATTCGCCGAGCGGCAGGTACTCATAGTGAAAATACAATTCCACACCATGCAGCCCAGCCGCCAACACCGCCGCCATCAACAACAGCTGTGCCTTGCGAATGCCCGCACCTGGAGATTTCAAGATCGTTGCAACAGCGACACCGCCTGGGTAGGTCAGGCGCTCGTAATCAATCATCTGCTTACGCAGCGGAATGATGAAACCGATACCAAGAAAGGCACCAGCGATGCAGCCAAAGGTCATCAAATAGGGATTGAAGCCCGTCTCGCCCAGGAGAAACAGAGCCGGTACCGAAAACATCATTCCGGAACTGGCGCCATTGACCGCCGAGGCGACCGTTTGCGCAATGTTGTTCTCAATAATCGACGAGCGCCGCATCACACCGCGCAAGATGGCAAAGCCCAAAATGGCTGCCAATTCCGACCCCTCAATCGAGAACCCCAATTTCAGCGCAGCATAGCCGATGCTAACCGCGATAATGGCCCCTAGAAAATAGCCGACGATGACCGCCGGAACACTTAGCTCCGGATAGGCCCCTGTTCGGACTGGTGCGTTTGCCGTTTGTGTCACTTTCGTTTCCCTTGTTGTTGGCAATGAACCCGAGGCATCATACCGCACGTGAGGTACTTGGCAAATTTCACCAAATGGCAGCCGAGTGCAGGTACAGTAACTACAGATCAGCTTTGGCCGAAATCACCAAGACCGGGGGAAAGCCCGCGGGTTAAGGAACACATTTGATAAAGCTTGCGTGCTACAGCCTCAAAGGAGGTGTTGGCAAGACCACCACGGCAGTAAACCTGGCTGCCACTGCTGCTCGGCACGGCGTTAAAACCATCCTGTGGGATCTCGATCCGCAAGGTAGCGCCAGTTGGATCCTTCGAAGTGAAGATAGTGCACCACCAAGCCATTCCAGAAACCCGAGTGCGGCTATGCGCAACCGACAAGGCACAGCACTTGAGAACTTGCAGCTACTGCCTGCCTCCTTCTTCAGCCGCCACACCGATCAACTCAACCCGAGCTACCGACGGCCAGAACAACTGCTGAGAACCGATACGGCGGCAATGTCCGATCGCTATGATTTGTTGATACTAGATTGTGCAGCGGGCATGAGCTCTCTGGCCGAAGCTGTATTTAAGACGGTCGATAGCCTCGTCATTCCGACCATGCCATCAAAACTGTCAGCACGATCACTGCAACAACTACGTACAATAATCGCAGACGGAAGTTACAGCGTGGAACTCAGACCGGTGTTATCGATGGTAGATCGACGCAGAAAACTGCATCGGCAAAGCGTTGCCGATGTAGCGACGCTGCTGGGTCCCAGTCGACTGCCCGGCTATGTGCCTTATTTGTCCGCGGTAGAACAAATGGCCGAGCAACAAACCCCACTCCCGTGCATGAGAAAAATGACGTTGGCTGATACCTTGTATAGCCGAATGCTTCAAGCACTTGGTTTGGACCTGGTTGCGTGAGGTTTGTACTCGCCACCTTGGTAGTCAGCATCATGCTGGCCTCCTGCAGCCAGCAAAGGTTGGCTCCAGATGAACTGCACAATCTCGCGTCAAACATTGTGTTGGCGATGCCGCAACTCGATAAAATTTGGCCCGGCTACCAGCCATCAATACGCCATTTCATTGTTCACGACGGGTACGGCAACGCGCGTGTTGTTGCCTCGGGGCAAGTCAATCGAATTTCCGAATTCCACCCACCCCAATCAGCGATACCATACATCCGAAACCACCCCTATCAGGGTCATTTGGTTACGGTCATTGAAGTCGGGCCAGGTGAATCAACATCAGCGCTGAAAACCTTGTTCCACGAGGATTTTCATAGTTGGCAGGCTGAATATTTTCGCTCAGGTAGCCCAATTGGAAAAGGGCGTCCCGCCGTCAGCGGAAGGCTTGTCGAATACAAGCGTGCCGAAATGGTAGCGCTCGCCCATGCCCTAACCGACGAAAGCCACGAGTCAAGCGCTCTACAGAATTACCTGGCTTACCGACAATATCGCGAAAGCCTTGCCGATGAGCAGCTAAACGCTGTCGAGAGGCAATATGAGCGCTTTGAAGGTACCGCCGAGTATGTCGGTCAGAGAGCGGTGTCCGTGATACTTGATAGTTCTGATCGAATTGCAGTCACTCGCACCGCCAGGCTGTTGCTTGCAGGACAGGCCATGGGGACAATTGATACTGACTACCTCCGAACCTTCAGCTATTCCACTGGTGCGGGCATCAGCTGGATTCTAGATACTTATCCCAGCCAATGGAAAACCCAAGTCACTCAAGGTAGCGATTTGGTCGAGCTGCTGAAAGTTGAACACCGCAGTATTGTTCCTATACCGCCAGATCCAAATCAATACCGGTCACCGAGTAGCTCGACCGGTAATAATCGACTGGCATACCAGGATTTCTTGAGCAGAGGCAGGTACGCAATCACCGTAAACAGCGCAGGAGGCGAATTCACCAGCTCGTCACTGCATGAGATTGATGCCAACAACGTTCTATTGGCACCCGCCGACCAGCTCACGTTGGAGCAGGCATTTATCAGGCTTCGCGCCAAAAGTCGATGGGTTTGGATCGATTACTCCGAAAACCTGCTGGAGATTCGGACCCGCAAACCGATTGATCTGACGGAGTGCGAGAATAATGCAGATGCTTCAGCGTGGCGATGCGATGGTGTAGTGGTGAATAGTCGAGGGATAGAGATATCGTTATCTGGTGCTTGTGTGGAACTAGACAACCACACGTATCACATTTCAAATTGCGGTAAGTAAATGGTTACCGCAGTCTGATCCTTAACCTGCTGTTTCGCGATTGGGAAAAAAAACGCCCCTTTCGGGGCGTTTTTTATGGTTCCGATAAGATGCTAAATCTTATTCAATTTCGAACGTCTGCAAGTCAACCGGCATGGTGCCGCCATCAAAATCGTAACCCATACATGGTGCTTGCACACCGCCACCGTTGGTTTCGATTGTTGTAAAGTCAGCGGTCGCGTTGCCCGCGCCTTTTGTAAAAGTTACGGTGCAAATAGGATCCGATCCACTGTTGATACAGCCCATCGGCGTGGCACCGGTGAATGTCAAATTCGTGTTTGGCCCCGTGATCGTTGTAAAACCGACATCTGAGGTCTGAAAAGTAAAATCAATGGTGCCGGCAGTGTTTACAACCGTTCCCCCGCCTACACTCGGGCACGTTACAAACTCAGGCTCGGCTACTGCACCACCAGCCGCAAAACATGCTGCCACTGCTAAACATAATTTCTTCATAAGGACGCTCCCCGATCAGGTATGGCTATAAATTATTCTCAACGTGGATCAAGCATACCAGCGCTCATTACCTAAAGTCAATAATCACTAATATTCAATAACCTATTGTTTTTTATGTTTTTTTGTAATTTTGATTCAACTAGTAACAAAAAAATAACGCCGATTTCCTTGACATCCCGCGATTACATGTAATTTTCACACCGCTTTTATCCATTTTTTTGTCAACTTGCCGCCGATTAGGGTAGTTGTGGGGTCTGAATAACCATTAGCTTTTCGAATTGCATATCCTCAATGGTGTAGCCTATTCCCCCAACGCCCAATCCCGACTGTTTCAGCCCGGCAAAAGGCATGCCATCGATCCTGAAAGCCGTATGGTCGTTGACCATCACGGCGGAGGCATCTACTCGGCGATAAACGCGCATCGCAGTGTCGATATCATTGGCAAATACTGCAGCCTGAAACGCAACCGGTAGACTGTTCGCTCGGTCGATCGCACCATCGATTCGGTCATAGCCGTAGACACACACAACCGGTCCAAACACTTCTTCTTGACTGACTTTGCTGTCGTCATCAGGGTTCAAAAGTACGGTGGGGGCGTAACAAGACTGGCTCACGGCCTTACCCCCACAAATCAGTCGGGCGCCAGAGCGCACGGCCTCATCCACCCATTGGGCAACGCGCTTGAGCTCACCTTCCCTAATCAATGGACCAACTTCGGTATCGCCGCTGGTCGGGTCGCCTACTTCAAGATCTTGCGCCAGCTCCGCCAACTCCTGCGCAAATTCTGCGGCCTGGTCTTCCGGCACATACACCCTCTGTACTGACACGCACACCTGTCCAGCATGGTAAAACCCACCTTTGACAATGCTGTTTAGTGCCAATTCGCGATCATGATCGGGGGCAACAATGACCGGCGCAACACCACCATGCTCCAGCGCACAACGCGTACCCGGTGCCAACTTCGACCGCAGCATCCAACCGACCCGGGCGCTGCCGATAAAGCTGAAAAAGGCCACTCTTGGGTCCGTGACCAAACGTTCCGACGATTCGTTGGTGTCGGCAATAAAAACCTGACACCAAGGTGCAGGCAATCCGGCTTCGCGCAGGATCTCAACGAAACTTACGCAGGAAAGAGGCGTATCACCCGCGGGCTTTACAATCACCGGGCAACCTGCTGCTACTGCAGCGCCGACTTGGTGAACGATCAAGTTGAACGGGTGATTAAACGCGCTGACTGCTACGACGACGCCGATCGGCTCACGTCGGGTGATTGCCAAGCGATGACGCGACGCTGGGGTGGTTCCCGTTGGTATCACCTCCCCCGCATCGACTTTGATCACTTCCGCGCATTGCCTTACCCCATCAATGGCACGCGTAAGTTCTACGCGTGAATCCATCAACGGCTTGCCGCCCTCTCGTGCTGCTTGCACGGAAAGTTCTTCATGACGTTCAGCAATGATCTCGGCCGCTCGTTCGAGTATTTCAATGCGCCGATGCAGCGGCAGCCAGCCCGAGCGATCACGAAAAAGCTGATACGCCACCTCAAGCGCCGGGTCTACATGCTGCTCGCCGGCGGTCTCAACGGTCGCAATCAACGTACCGTCATACGGTGCTGTGACGTCAAGCGTACCGGCCGGTGCTTGCGAGTCCTCCAGCATCAATTGAATAGTTGAGACTGTCATGGTCTATCTCCTAAATCGATACCACGCAGTATCGTTTCGCTGCGGCAAAATCGCCGCCAAGTTCAGGCACTTGATGCCTCAGAATGCTTGGTCGCACTACCAAAACCACTAAATGGTACAGGTGATCTCACCCAGCTTTTTGGTAAGCAACGGGTTTTCTCGATAATCAATGGGCACAACGACTAGACTGGGGCCCTGCTCAGCGAAGGCGTCAATCAAAGTCGCCTTGAAGTCGACCGAGCGCTCCACAACATGCCCATTCCAGCCAAAAGCATTGGCCAGCTGCATCCAGTCAGGATTGCCAAAGGAGAGGTCAGTATGATGGTCGAACTCGTTTTCCTGTTTCCAGGCAATCAAACCATAGCCACCGTCTTCCCACACCAATACAACAATGTTGCTATTGAGCCGACGCGCTGTCTCCATTTCCTGAACATTCATCATGAAGCCACCATCCCCGCAGATCGCCAGAATCTTGCGTTCTGGAAAAACCAGATCAGCAGCGATGGCCCCAGGCAAGGCGAAGCCCATGGAACAGAAGCCATTCGGAATCAAACAGGTGTTTGGTTCGTGACAATGATAGTGCCGGGCAATCCACATCTTGTGGGCACCTACATCACTTAAAAGAACGTCATGCCGCCCCATCACTTCGCGAACATCCCACAGCACTTTCTGTGGGCGAATGCAGCCTTCGGTTTCGTCGTTTGCGTATTCTGCAAAGTCAGCCTGCAACTCTGCACGAACTCGCGCCTGATCCGGCAGATGGAAACGGACAGGATCATGATCCAATGCGTCGTTGAGCAAGCTGAGTGCGGACCCCAAGTCGCCAATCAGTTCAATCTCGGGATGATATCGGGCATCTATTTCCGCTGGCAAAAAGTCAATATGCATGATCTTCTTGTCGCCATTGGGGTTCCACAGCATGGGGTGGTATTCAACCATGTCAAAGCCGATGGTAATCACCAAATCGGCAGCATCGATGGCCAGCACGCCGCGGTCTTTGGATCCCAGGCCCACTGTGTATAGACAGTAGTCTGCATCCATATCGACGCAACCCTTGGCCATGAAGGTGTTAAGGACACCAATGCCTGTGCGTTCACAGAATCTGCGCAACTGCTCGCTCGCCCGTCGCCGAATACAGCCATTGCCGGCGATGATCACCGGGTGCTTGGCTTCGGCAATCATGGCATGGGCGTTGTTGGTGATATTGGCTGATGGCACCGGTTGCCGGAACCTGCGCGGCACCATTGGCGATGTCGTGGTTTCGTGTTTGGCCAGGTCTTCCGGGAGTTCGATATGGACCGCGCCAGGCTTCTCGGTTCGTGCCAGCCGGATCGCTTTGCGTACAACTTCAGGAATGGAATCGGCATGCACGATGCTGACGGCCCACTTGGTGACCGGTTCAAACATGGCCACCACATCCATGATCTGATGTGATTCCTTGTGCAAGCGTGATGAGGCACCCTGTCCGGTCAGCACCAACATCGGCGCTCTATCCATGTTTGAGTCGGCAACGCCGGTAATCAGGTTGGTGGCTCCGGGCCCAAGTGTGCCAAGACAACCTGCCGGGTTGCCGGTGAGCCGACCGTAGATTTCGGCCATGAAGCTGGCCCCTTGCTCATGACGAGTGAGAATAAATCGAATCGACTTCGATTTTTCCAGCGACATCATGAAATCGGCATTCTCCTCACCAGGAACGCCGAAAACGTATTCGATGCCCTCCTGCTCAAGGCAACGGACGAATAGATCAGTTGCTTTCATTTGGACCTCGTTTTGTTTTTGACACAGAAACCGGACCGGCGATAGCTGGTCATGATTTCAAAGGCAGCACAACCGGTTGTTGGTCATGCCACCCAAAAGCTACTGCATATCACCAGCCCTGCGGCCAATCAGCATCGCCAATTCCATTGACTGTTCGTAGTTCAATCGCGGGTCGACCGTCGATTTGTAGGCTCGCTCCAAGTCCGTTTCAGTCAGTTCACGAGCGCCACCAAGGCACTCGGTAACGTTCTCGCCAGTCAGTTCCAGGTGCACACCACCCAACCGTGTGCCGCAATGGGCGTGGATATCGAAGGCGCTCTTCAGCTCTCCGGATATATTGTCGAAACGGCGCGTTTTGAAACCGTTGCTGGTCGCTTCGGTGTTGCCGTGCATCGGGTCACAAACCCACAACACGGGACGGCCACTGTCTCGGATAGCTTTCAGCAGCGGCGGCAAATGCTCGGCAATGTTGCTGGCCCCCATGCGGTGAATCAGTGTTATACGGCCGGGCTCCAGATCTGGGTCCAACACATCCAAAAGTCGCAGCAAAGCATCCGACGAAAGGCCCGGGCCTACCTTGATGCCAATCGGGTTTCGGATACCACGACAGTACTCAACATGGGCACCATCTAGGGCAATGGTACGCATGCCAATCCACGGCAGGTGCGTAGAGAGGTTGAACCAGCCCCATTTTCGCGGCACTTTTCGGGTCTGCGCTTGCTCATAGTGCAAATGCAACGCTTCATGAGATGTGAAAAAATCAACGCGTTGCAAGCTACCAACGCGACGACCAGCAATCGTCTCCATAAACCGCACTGCATCACCAATGCTACCGACCATTCGCTGATACTCGACTGCAAGTGGACTATGGTCCACCCACGACAAGTCCCAGTACTCAGGGTGATGCAAGTCAGCAAAGCCGCCGTCAATCAAGCCCCGGACGAAATTCATGGTCATCGCCGATCTGGCATGCCCTCTTAGCAGTCGCTGCGGATC
Organism: Lysobacteraceae bacterium; assembly: GCA_021604725.1. Taxonomy (GTDB): domain Bacteria; phylum Pseudomonadota; class Gammaproteobacteria; order Xanthomonadales; family BQJN01; genus BQJN01. The sequence goes on from BQJN01000054.1 coordinate 12,312, forward strand.
AGGGACGCGGGCACTCTCGGTAAACTCAGGCCCGTTGACCAGGTCACCCCGGTAGCTCGGTAGCGAAACGCCATCACGGGTTTCCATATCTGCCGACCGTGGCTTGGCATATTGACCTGCAAACCGGCCAACCCGGACCACCGGGATCTTAAGCCCATGCACCAGCACCAGACTCATCTGCAGCAGCACTTTGAGGCGATTTGAGATCACCTCAGGGCGACACTCAGCAAAGGTCTCCGCACAATCCCCACCCTGCAACAGAAAGCGCTTGCCAGCCTGAGCTTCAGCCAGCTGCGATTTCAGCTCCGAGACCTCCCAGGAGGTGACCAGTGGTGGCAATGAGGTTAACTGCTCCAATGTCTGATCTAAATCAGCCTTGTCTGGATACGTTGCCTGCTGCGTTACCGGGCAGCTTTGCCAACTGTCTGGTCTCCAGGCAGTCGGTTCACGTACAGGTTCGAGCGGTTTATTCACAGATTTGGAAGTCATTACAGTTTCACTAAAAGTTTCGATTCGACAATGGCCGCGTTGCGACCCAGATGGCAGCCAGACCCAGTCCGACATACCAAACCAACGTCCACCACGGCATGCTCAAGCCCCAAAATGTCCAACTGACCTGGGCACACTCACCGGAACCGGTGAATGCCTCACGCATGGCATCAAACAAGGGTAAGGTTTCGAGCATGAAATCCAGGCCCGGTCCACACTCGGGAACTTCATCCGGTGGCAAGGACTGCAACCAGATATGACGCCCGGCAATCGCAGCGCCAGCAGCCGCTGACGCAAACTGCAAGGCGCCGTAGATCTTGCGCCCAGTAGCTTGCGGAGAGTGTAAGGCCGCCAGCAGCGCAAACGCACCGAACGCCATAAAGGCCAGGCGCTGGAAGATGCACAGCGGGCAAGGATCAAGGTATTGAGAAAATTGCAGGTAATACGCATAGCCCAACAGCACAGCGCAGGCGAGCGCGAAAGCACCGTTGATCAAGCGGTAATGTTGGCTGGATATATTCATGGCCCTATGGTCTCGTAAGGTCGAGCCAGGGGCAAGTCATTTATTTGGGCTAATGACCAGCGGCTGACCCAGCTCTACTGGGCCAGCCACCACCGAATTTAAGGCTGTCTATTCGACTTTCCAAAGTACGATTGACCATTGCTCTCGCCCGCTTCGGTTTAGCTTGGCACCGACTTGATAGGTCTTGCCGGCTTCCACTTCCAGGGTCAGCGTTTGCGGCTCATCGTTGCGCAAGCCACGTCGAATATCCATCGATGTCAAACCATCGGCGAGGATGAACGCCGTAATCGTCCGCTCACCTGGCTTCAAATACATGACGTTTCGTTTGCCAGGAAACTCTTTACCATCGACCTTGCGGATCTGGATCGGGTAGATGTCTTCCGAACGACGCGAAAAGTCACCACGAATCACACCGTGCGCCTCATCGGCACTGGCGTAAGGCGAGTCCTCAGCGGCAAACAGCGCGACCGGCAAGGCCAGCAGCAAAGCAAAAATCAGTCTGTTCATGATGGTGTCTCCTTTTCGTCGAGTTGTGCATTGTGCACGCCACCAATACTGCTGCCCAACCGACCCCAGACACCATGGAAAAAACATGAAACGAGTTGAAACCAGGTAAGACAACATGGAAAACAGGCGGTTGACTACTTGTTTCTCGCCGTCACTGGCTCCTGCGGCCTGCAAACCGAACCCGGTGGTGCGCCTTCAGGGCTCAGAACTGTCCTCGTTGACCAGACCGCGGTGGTAATCGTGACAGGTATGGCAGTCCACCGGCACCCGCCCAGGCTGATGACAATCAACACATTGAGCAATCTCCACGACCCCGTAATCCAGCGTGGTTACCTCCTCATCACTGCGCTGATGACAATCAGCGCACTGCAATCCGGTCAAATGTGGGCCATGGTCAAAGTCGACCGTGCGCTGTCCGGTCATGGAGTGCCATCGTGGTGACGAGTCCGCGACGTTGTGGCAGGAGAAACACGACAGGCCGTCTTCAGCATCGACCAGCGCCAATAACTCCCCATCACTACTGGCAGCATACTCACCAAGTTGCCGCAGCCAGGGATCGGCATGCGAGCTTGCCTTGTAACCCAGCTCAAGCGTTCTACTACCAGCCTGCAAATACCAACCGTGCATTGTCGCCAGCTCACTCCGACCCTTCTCCTGTTCGTCCCGAAGCGCACGCCACTGCTCGTTGTCCGAGCACCCTTGGCCTTGAGCCGTAAACCATTCCACACGCGCCAGCCTGACCAAATCAACAGGCACGTCCGATAACCAATCCGCCGCATCCCGAGGCGGCCATTGCTCGACCAGTTGCTGTAGCGCCGCAGCCACTTTGACGGCTGCAGAAATCTCTATTTCTGATGCCCCCTGCAGGCGATCCAAACGGGTGCCGTTGGCGTCCAACACATTCATGGCATCGGCCATGCCAGGGTCAAGGTTCAGCAAGTAACGCGTCATTGGCGGCAAGTCTGTAGTTTGATTCAAGCCACTGGTCTTGCAGTTCGGCCACCATGCCAATCCAGCGGAATCTGCATCGATACGCGGGATGGCCAGCAAAGTTTGACTACCGACCGAGCGCCCACCTGGCTCCAGAATATCGTCGTCCAAATGACAAACCGAACAGGCCTGATCAAACCCTGCCAGTTGCATGGACCCTTGCGCGGTGACGACATGGCATCCATCACAATCGGGCGCCACGGCTTGCATTCTGGGCTTGCGGAAATGTTCGTCAATGTGGTTGTCGTGGTTGAAGATCAGGCTGCGTTGCGAGGGTGTGTGAACCGCCGGGTGACTTGCATCAAATGCGTTTACAGCAATCCGATGACAACTGACGCAACCCTCACGGTCCGCCGCAATGATCTCGACCTCACCATGCTCGCGGTGACAGGTCCCACAACCGGGAATGTTGTGATCGAGGGGCAAATGACCGACGCCGTGCGCATCGGCGACGTCATGAAGCCTGGAAAACGACGTATCGTGCGGGTTGCCCGCATTTGGACCCAGGTCGTGACAGGTCAAGCATGTTGAGAAGTCATTGTGTGGCTGACCCTTGAGCGCATCAACCGCGTGCCATGACCACTGCTCTGGCTCATGATGGCAGCCACTGCAATCATCAATGTTGGAGTGATGCGCCTGTACCGCACCCGGCTGCAATACCTTGAGGTCGTCGCCACCGGCCAACATCAGCACCAACGCCGCAACCGTCAGCGCCATGGTGGTTCGCCACATCAATGATTTTCGCCACCTCGAGCTTCTGACCGGTTGACACGGGGGCAACACGTGACCGCACTGACCATCCTTGCCAGGCCCTATGCTGCAGGGCCCGCCATGGTGCTCCTCACGTGTACACCGCCAGCCCCGCCCCTCGGCGGCCGGTTGACACATGGTTCGCTCCACCTTGCCATTTGCTGCATACGGACAACGTCCCAAACGAGAGGGCCCAGGGCCACACGGAATGGCACCATCAGCCGATCCACAACGCCAACGCTGGGTTGGGCGTTCGTAGCGCGAGCGCAAATAGTCTATCGGCGACAACCATTTCATAATCGAAACCCGTAGCGGGCCAGAATATGCACCAACATCACCAATACTGCGGCGACCGCCAGTGAAAGGTGAACCTCAACCCAAAGCCGCAACCAATACAATGCTCGGTACTGCCGCTCAAGCTCAGTACGCGTCACCAGCAGTTGCGCGACCTCAGATGCCACCTCATAGGTGGCCCCGGCCAAATGCTTCTGAACAGCCTGCAACTCTGCCAACGCCCGCTTTAGCCTTCTTTCATTGAGCCGAGTACGCCAGCTCAACGGCCTGGACAACGCACCCAGGACGCGCAATCGATAGTAGCGCACGACTGGCGCGGAAGTCGGAGATTCTGGCAGGGTATCGATCAACGTTTTGCAGCGTGTCGACAACGCCCACGCCATCCCCGGCAAGCGCTCAAACAATTGACGCTGGCCACCGCGGTCCAAATCTTTGGGCAATACGCGGGTCAAAACCACCCCAACCGCGCCCATCTGCAGTGTTGAAACGAACAATGACCACAACACAGTATCGAGCACACCTTCAGGCGGCAATGGCCCGGCATGCAGCAGGAACGCCGCCATGGCCAGCCATCCGAGCATGGTGTGCCACTTGCGCCAGCCAGAAGCCACGCCCAGCGGCAAATGCGGAAATCGCTTTCGCACGCCGTACAGCATCAATATGACGATCAAGGCACACAAAAACCAGCCGGTAGCAACACCGTGCCGATCCGACCACATGGCAATCACCGGCTCGGCGGCGAGCAATAGCACAACGGCGATCAACGCTGCCAGTTCTGGCCACCATTTGCGCCATGTACGATGCCAGTTCACTAGCGAGTGAGCCATTCGACGAAGCCGTCTCGATCCGCCATATCCAGACGTTTGAGGGCATCGTGTGGGCAAGCGCGTTCGCAGGCAGGTCCGCCCCACTGGTCTACGCACAAGTCACATTTGGTTGCTTTACGGACCGGCCGTTCGTGTTCAAGGTCCAGTATCGGCTGCCCCTTGCGACCACGGATTTCAACCATCCGGATGTTGTCATACGGACAACTTCGCGCGCAGTTACCGCAGCCCACGCATGCACGGTCATTTATGACGACGGTGGAAGACTCGGAAACCCTTTGAATGGCCCCGGTGGGACAGTCGATCAGGCAAACAGGGTCGCGGCAATGCATGCACGCATTGACGAACATCAAATTAGCTGATTGCACCCCATGGCGCACGAAGCGCGGATTGCCATTGTGCGCCACCGAGCATGCATTGACACAATCGTCGCAGCCAACACATCGGTTGGTATCGATAACCATGGTCGAGGTGCCATTGATGATGCGACGGTCGATCACCTCATCCAGCAAAGGCGCCGGCAATGGGTCGCGCAAAAGCGGATCGGAAATCGGCGCTGCCCGTCGAACCAGGTCCTTTTTGGCCAACAGCCCGGCGGACTCCAGTTCCGGTAGCAACAGTTTCAAAGCAACATCAGTGGGCAAACGCAGCACATCGACATAGCCCACTGGCCTGAGCGTGTAGCGCGATGTCAGGCGTCCGGGACGGCGAAAATAGTCCAGAAGCTCGGTCATGCCAAACAACTCATTGGCGGCTAGATAGCCGACCGTGCGCTCACCATTGCCAAAGTTGCGCGTCACCCGAACGAAACCGCCCCGAATCAGCAACAGTCCATCCAGGTGATCGCCCTGCGACACTATTGGGTCTTCGTCGACCAGCTCCTTGTACCAGGAACTGGAGCCAAAAGACTCAAAGCTGAGGTATTTCGCCACACTTTCCAGCTTGGCTTCGGGCAGTTCGGCCAGCAAGGGATTGGCTCGAAGCAATGGCAAAAAACTGCGAGTGCCGATGAGTCTGGACAGAAATGCTGCAAAGCCAGGATCGAATCTTCTCAGGTCGCGCAATCCCTGCCATCGCAATTCATACACCCTGGTCTCACCGGCGGAGTAAATGGTCGCGGTACGCGGTGTCCGTGTAAGCGCCGCCACTTCGCCCAGGAAATCGCCAGCGACCAAATCAGCGGTGCGACACTCCCTAGACACTCGCCGCGGGTCTTTCAGGGTATCGACTACCCGACCACTGCCATCATCTCTAACCTGGGTCTGGATCTCGTACGATTTGACATCCCGCGCCTCGGCCACTGTGGAGTTGATCCAGGGTTGCAGCAACAATTTCCACCAGGCCTTGCGCTTCAGCTTGCGGTGGCGAACATCGACTAGACCTTGGGGGTCGTCAAGAACGACTTTCAACTTGCCGTCAAGGACCAGATAGCAAGTACTGCCGTAATCACCGAGATGGGTGACTACGTCACCATATTCGAGATGCCGAATCCCGCCATCCTTGCAGAGAATATCTTCCAGACGATGGGTGGAAGGAAAGTTGTTGGGATCAAGGTCAGCAAAGGGCGCGAACTGGCGGACTTCAGCCAGGCTCTCCGCGTCCAGGCCACCATTGTAAGGCTGGTCCCAACGTTGCGGTCTTCGAACTCGAAAGGATGTATCCATCGTTCGCGGCAACTAGCCTCACATTTCGTAGACGTCGCCCTTCGGTTCGCCCAGTTGATCCAAGAAACTATCCAACGCGGCAAGGTCGGCGTCGGTAACACTCAAGTTTTTAGCTGAGGACGCAAGATTGTCAGCGATTGCGTTCAACCCCGCATCCCCAACCGCAACGTCAGTCGCTAAATTTTGCGCTGCGGCGTTCAGGTCTGGATGCCCGGTAGCCTCGGCGTATTGCTCAATTCGGTCTCCTGCATGCTTGAGTCTGGCCTGCATGGATGTTGCATAGTCGCCGTCTGCATTCGTCGCCTCGGCCAAGGCTCTCAAAGCCCGCTCTGCTTCAACCATAACACCGACCGCTAGCATCAACCGCTGCTTTTCAATGCTGGCGGGTCGATTGTCTTCACTGTGATAGGTGTTATGCCGGACCTCGCCCTGACTGTATGTGACCAGCTCAAAGTCGCTGCCTGGCGTATGTTGACCCGTGTTTACCAACGCCTCTTGCGGAACGATGTGGCAACTCAAGCAATTGCTCGCCAATGCGTGAATGTTGCCAGGGCGAATCATTCCGGCCGCTTCAGATTCTGCCCATATGGCATCGACCTGGTCGGCTGGCTTGTCTTCCTCACTGTGCACATCGATCCAGTCTGCCCCTGCTCCGTGGCAGGATTCACACGAAACCCCAGCAATCACTTCGGCATCGTTACCCTCTCCCATCACGGTTAGATGACAGCTTTGGCACAACGGCGCCTCGACAGGGTCGTCGATGCCCATGCGCTCGGCAATATCTACGCCTTCATCGCTGGCAGGCATGGTTTCGAAGGTGTTGAAATGATGGGTTTCTTCCCAAATCGATGTTTCAACGTCATGACACTCTGCACATTCATCTGGTCCCATTACCTTGTCGGGATCGGACACAGCCTGCACACTAGCGCCCAGTAGTGACAGCGCCGTCACAGTCATCAACTTACGAAACATCAATCAAACTCCTCAATTTGTTCACCATCACAGGTGCAATTCAGGCATCAACAACCAGGTCTGAACCCGGCTTACCAATGCACGCCAGACACGTCCCCATCGCCAAAGTCAGCTCTGGAACTCGATCCGGATATTTAACTTCCCCTTCCAACACAGCGATCAAACAGGTACCGCAATCACCGACTCGGCATCCAGAGTCAAGCATGATGCCGTTGGCTTCAGCAAATTCCAGCAAGCTACCATCACTGGGGCACCAGTCGATGGAGCGCTGACTGCGTCGAAACTCAATGGAATACTTGGGCCCATCCAATGGGACAACGGTGTCTTTGACCCGTTTTACGGCTGAGGCGCCAAAGGCCTCAAAACTCAACATTTTCCCGGGTACACCCCAGGTCGCCAGACTGATCCGCAACGACTGCATCATCGACGCTGGCCCGCACAAATAAACCTGCGGCTGCAGGGCAATGTCGATGTCCGGGTACTGCTCGTCACAGTTGAGCAGTTGCTTGATCAGCGTCACGTCGACTCTTCGGTCAGAGCAGGCCTCGTCGCAATGCTCTCCGGTTACCACCAGGTGCAGGCGAAAATTGTTGTACACACGCTGCAAGCGACTGAAGTGGTCGAGCATCATGGCGTCGGCTTTATAGCGAACACTATAGATCAGATCAATCTGTCGCTCGCTGCCCTGGTTGAGCAGGTAGTCAATCATCGACAACAACGGCGTTATGCCAACACCGCCGGCGATTAGCAACAACGGTTGGGAGGACAGCTCATCAAGCACGAAACGTCCCGATGGCGCCCGCACATCAATAATGTCGCCTTCCCGAAGCTGCTGGTGCAAGTGGCTTGAGACAACGCCATCAGCGGGCTGCTCATCATCCGCCAGCAAATGTTTCACCGATATTCGGTAGTAACGATTGTCAGTGGGCGCGTTGGACAAGGAATAACAGCGCACGGCCGGCTTGACCGCATCAGGGAGCCGAAAGCGGAAGGTCAGGTGTTGACCCGGATGAAACGGAGGCAAAGCCAAACCATCATGGGGCTCGAGGTAAAAGGAAGCGATGTCATTGGCCTCCTCAACACGTTTTTGCAGACGAAATTTTCGATAGCCGGTCCAACTATCTTCGGCGATCGCTTCTTCCCGCTGCAGCAACTTTTCCTGCAGCGCAAGCCTGGCCTGTTCGTGGGTCAATGCTCGCCGCGCCACGCTCGACCGCACCCAACTGGCCCAAACCTGAGGAATGACCCCGAGGCTGAGCAAACCCAGCAAAGCAATCGCCATCCATTGAGTCAGGGTAATCGCCATTAAACTCTGTCGCAGTTTTTAATCATTATAGTTTTACTTTTGACCGTATCTGCTCGGCGCTAAAACGCCAGGTTCAGTTCGGTTCGCAGGCCATAGCCGAAGTCCCTGTCCTCACCATCGACAAGGTAGGTATCACTCTGCCACAACCAGCGCCGCCCTAGCGCCAATTGATGCCTGAGCCCAACCGCAACATTTGTGGTCGACGCGGCATCATCATACCGCACACCCAACTCCATCACGAGATTTCCGCGTTCGCGATTGGTGAACAGTTGATAGCCTGCGGCGCCACCAGCGGCTTTGCTCGACAGTGATGACAACGCTGACGGGAATCTCCCCAGCCCGGGGCCATCGAACAATAGGCCAACTCGGGCCAGCGGGCCACCGCGTGTCGGGCCACGTGCCGCTGAGGTGTAATTGTCGAAGGCTACAAAGCCATTGAGATACACCACGTTGTGCGTACCTCGAGGGGCGGTCGAGAACTCCACGAATGCCAGCGCACCATCATCAACTGCGGTCGATGAATCGTCTAGCGCGGCGCTGCCGTTGAGGCGAAAACTGGCGTTCCAGTGGCCGATTCGTCGCGTTGCACTAAAACCGAGATTGAACCCGTCTCCGGCGCGTCGGCCGCCATCGACCCAGGCCATATCCAGCTCATAGCTGGTGCGATGAAAGTCACTGGCCCCAAACACCGCCAGCATCTTTGCACCAGGGTCCTCGATATTGTCTGAACGATGAATCTCGTCCCACGCCGCCAGGACTGTAACGCGTGTAGATGCCGAATCAGCGAACCACTGCAGGTTGTTTCGAACCACGCCCAGGGAGTCCACCGTGTCATCGATCAACATGCCTTCGTTGAAGCTCAAGGGCTGACGACCCAATGAAAACCCATATTCCAGATTGCGCTCTCGTTTCGGATCATTGCCGCGAGTTAGCGCTGGAAACAGCTCGCCAAAATCGCCCTCGAACCAGAACTGCTCAATATCGCTATTGAATTCTTCGGTCCAGCCGCGCTGCGATGACGGATGCCACTGGTAGTTGGTGAAGCGCCCGTCCTTGCTCAACGGCGTCAACACCAAAACCACTCTTTCAGTCGCTGTCAGCTGCAGGTTGACACCCAAATCAAGGCGGTGTGTCCACTCCCCGACATCGGTCGCCCCGTTATCAACCACAGACAATGCCGTTCGATAGCCCCCCAACAAATAGAGCGCAGGCTGCCAGATGGCACCGCCTGGCACTTCGAAACCGGGCTCGAGCTTGCCCAGCCCCAACAGATCTGGACCAAGTTCTATCGGCGGCGCCGTTCGAGTCACCTTGCAGGGGTTTTGAATTGCCAGCTCACCCGGCGCGATGTAGTCGTTGATCCCGTCACAATCGCCCGGTTGCCACGGCTCGGGCAGCAATACCGCCTCTTCGCTAAGACCTGGACCATCTGCCGACAGCGTGACCGAGAACAGCAGCGCTGCGAACATATTCATCGCAGTAGCCTGCACATGTTGTTGGAAAAGTGACAGTTGCCATCGTCAAAACCGTCAGCATCACAAAGCTCAGGTTCCGGATCCCCAGACATGACGGTCATCGTTCCGTCCTCCGACAACATCAGTTGCCGACTGCGAATCACTTCGGCTCCCTCAACGACGCGACGCGCGACCTCTGCTGGACTCATTTGATAGTCAAAACCGGCGGCTGCCACTTCCGCCACCAGATTGACCGGCACCATCTGTCCGATCAAACGAATCGACACTGACAGTGGCCAGGCGACGGTCGCATCCAGTTCAATTGGGTAGTCGCCCTCAACTTGCTCACCGGTAGACAAGACGGTTCGGTGTTTGCGCGCCCCAGCCGGCTGTCCGTATAGAGTGGTTGGTCGCATCTCAGGCCGAATGAATGGACGTGCATTGACTGAGGTATTAATGGCCAACACTTGCTCGCGCTCGCCACCGCGCACCAGTCGCGTCAGGAACTTCGATTGCAGGTTGACCAGGTGACGGTCGAGCTCCACTGCGCCATCAACCACATACAAGGAGTGTAGATCTCGCACGTCGCCATTCGGGTCCCGATCGCCCGAGACGAACAATCGACGCCCATTGGCATCGTCAACAATCACTTCCAAAAAGACCAGGCGCTCGGCATCAAAGCCGGTAGGAACATTGTGACCATCCGTGTTGCTCTGTAGCGGCACAGACAGGCGTATCTCACTGTCATCCATGGCCATTTCGACATCACCGATCTGGTAGCCATGGCGAAGCACCTCAACACGTTCACCGCGAGCCCAGTCAAGAAGTTCGCACTGTTCGATGATTAACTTGCGCGCCGCCTTGCGATGACTGGTTGTTTTCCAGGCCTCCGGAAACTCCATGTCATCGGTGTTCTTCTCAAAATCGTTGTCACCCCAACCGGCCAGGTAGTCGAATTGAATCCAGTCTCGCAGCGACTTCGATCTTAGGTTGCGCGGTGGATCAGCCTGATGCGGAAAGATCCCCGGATGCACAATCGAATAGTCCGGTCCGGCGAAGTAATGGTTGGTCAATCGGCGCTCGGGCGTTTCGGCGCGACCAATCACCGCCGCCGGGCCATGCTCATAACCTTGATCCAGCCCCTGGGTCTGACCCATGTGACAATCCTGACAAGTCGCACCGCGCTCAAAGGCGGGTGAGGTTTTGTAGTCACTAAAGGCCTCTTCCAACCTGAAACCATTGACCAGCAAAACATCGTGGCAGCTACCACAAAAGCGCGGCGTCACCAGCTCAAAAAAAGGCTCCACTTCGGCATGTACCTTCTTGCCGCGATTGTTGTCACGATCGGTCGACAAATTGCGATAGCTCGACTTGTCTTCGAGCACAGCAGCCAGGCCTTCATTACCTGACGGCCCCTTGACCGGGCTGACCAGGTCGCCCTCGGTTAAGGCTAGACGGCCCGAGATCTTGCCGTAGGCCTGAGATACGCGATGACACGCCACACAGGTAACACCTTCACGCGAAGCAGCATTTCTGTCCAGATTGGTCAGGGCCAGGGGTTCGGAGATATCAGTTCCGACTGGCGTATGGCAGCGCAGGCAAAAGTCGCCGTTTGTGGCACTGGTCTTTAGGTGGATGGTGTTGCTCATCGCCATGAACACAGGGCTGAGCTGGGCGTAGGCGTGTTGCGACACGGACCATTGGCGATATTGACGAGGGTGACAGACCGCACAATCTGTTGCTGGCGGGTAGCGGTCGGCCAACATCAGCGCCTCGTGGGGGTCGGACTGTGCGTTGACGCCACCAATCCAAATAACAAAAGCCGACGCGAGAAGCCGCCAGTCGGCACCCCCTGTAGAACGCCTAAACATGATCCCAATCCCCAGGAGTTGTTCAATACAACAAGCTAAAACAGATTGACGGTCTACGCAACCGCCATTTCAAGCCGACATTTTACTCAACGAAAGCCGTGGCACTACCCAACATGTCACAATTCGCCAACCCACTTGACCAAAATTCGCGATATACCGCGGTTTGCTTGAACTTCCCAGCCTGTCGACCCTAACGTAAAGCCAACGCCAACCCTATGGCCACCGTTGGCGAACACATCAACCGCAGTGCAATATCGGAGAGAGACTAGTATGAGAACAACAGTAGTGATCAGCATCCTGGCAGGATTGTTGGCGGCAGGCTGCGCAAGCAAGTCAAATCGCATGTGGACCGGCGAATGCAAACTAGCCGACGAAACCACGGGATTTTGTGGTGTCGAGTTTGATTCCTGGGCGCAGTGCAATGCTGCGCGGAAAGAGCACGACCGCGATGCCCCGTTCCCCGGACACTGTAATTAATTCGGCTCGTTCATTTTCAAAGAGGATGTTGCAATAGTCCGTCCAGGACTGGCAACACCGCGGAACCCGAGAAACCCGGTTATCGGCTTCTTTACATTTCAAGGGCTTAAAACCCAAACTGAAATGGCAATACGTCCATATATCGCGAGCCTGAAATTTCGCGACATCCTCTTTAATCGAGTCATCGCCATAAAAAAGGCCGGTCCACATCAGCGGACCGGCCTTTTTCGTGTACTTAAGCGTTGGACTTAAAAGTTCGTTGTCCAGCGCAAGTACCAGTGACGACCAGGCAAGCGATACGTGGACGCATCGAAGCTGTTGGCCGACGCTGTAATGGAGCGTGGTGGCCCCTTGTCGGTGATGTTGTTGATACCGACTGTCAACCGCGAATCCCAATCATTCAGGAAGTAGCTGCCCTGAACATCATGATAGGTGGTTGAGCCGATGTGGTTCTGTGGTCCGCCCTGAGCGTTGGGCAGAGAGCACAGGCCAAGATCTGACAGTGTCGGGGTCAAGCCATCTGCACAGTTCTCGTTCATACCATCGATGTACTGCATGCGCCATGAGGCACCCCAGTTTTGATAATCCCAAACCAGCGCCAGGTTTGACTTGAACTCTGGGAAGGCATCATCACCTTCGTTGAAGCCTACATTGTCATCAACAATTGGCGGCTGAGACGGGTCAACCGGGTTGGGAATAATTTCCTCGAACTTGTGCAGGTACGAAGTCACCCAGGTGGCACTGAACATGCCGTAATCCGTTGCCGGGAACTGGTAACGCATACTCAGGTCGACACCCGACACGTCGGTACCACCAATGTTGACACCAGTATCCAGCAATCGGGTCACGTTACCGTTATTGTCCCGAGTGATGAATTGACACAGGCTCAAGCTGTTGGCACAGGCATCAAGAATGGTCTGGGCACCCACCGTAGTGATGGTGTTGTCCAGCTCAATTCGGTAGTAATCCAGCTCCAGATCAAAGCCGTCGGCCCAACTGGGGCTGTATACCAATCCGAGGGTCGCGTTGTCAGATCTTTCCGGCTGCAAGTTCGGGTTACCACCGGTGGTGACTCGAATCTGAGCATTGATTTGCACATAGCTGCCATCAGCTGGCACGCCCTGAGCGGCGCAATTGGCGACAACGGTAGGGCTGGCTCCAGAGTTGTTCAAATCAGAACACGGGTCAGTCAATGTTGGGTCAACCAGGCCTACGCCACCGAACAGATCCTGAACACCCGGTGCACGGAAACCTTCGGACAAGGTACCGCGAACCAAAAGGTCACTAAAGGGCTGCCAGCGCAGTCCCAGCTTGCTGTTGGTGGTGGTGCCGAAAGAATCGAAGTCAGAATGACGAGACTGCAGGTTCAATTCCAGCATTTGCGCGCCTGGAACGTCGGACAACAGGGGAACGGCAAACTCGACGTAGAAACTCTTGACCTTGATGCTACCGCGAGTCGGTTGGCGGCCCTGCCCGGAGACACTGGCGCCACCGATGCCGGCTACTGACAGTGCATCTGGCGTGTCTTGTGCAGACTCCTTGCGCCACTCATAACCAGCAGCAAAACCCAATGGGCCCGCGGGCAAGTCAAACAAATCGCCAGAAATATTACCGAGGTAATTGCGTTGCTCCTGCGAGTTGCTCTCTTGCGAGGTGAAGGTCACGTAGTCAACCATGGCCTGCGAAATAGATCCAAGGCCACCGAAGAAGTTGAATGGAACACAGCCAGTGATTGCTGTAGCAGCGCTGGTACCGCACCCAAAGGTGCCATCAGAGCGCACATAGCTCGGGCCCGTAGCCTGCGCCAAACGCTGGTGATTCACCAGGTTCTCGGTGATCTCACTGTTTTCGCTCTTGGCATAGGTATACCAGGCCGACCATTCCCAAAATCGATCAGCAGCTTCGAAAGAACCTTCGATGCCTGAACCGAAGCGATAGGTATCAACATTTTGGAAGTAGTCACGTGTGCCGGCTTCAACGAAACGACGACCGGCCAGAATAAAGTTGCTGGCTGCATTGAGGTCGAAACCAAACGGGTTGTAGGCATTGGTTGCCGAAATATCAACGCCCGGCAAGATTCCAGCGGAGCCTGCGAACAGGGGTGCCGGTGCCTGCAACTGCTGGCTCTGCCGATTGTTGTACAGGGCCTCGGCTTTCAACGTCAGCGTGTCGGTAAGCGCATAGCTACCCTGGGTGAAAATCGAGGTTTGTTCGTACGGGATCTGCAGGTAGTTGTCGGGAGCAAAGTTGAATCGATCCTGTGCGCCGTTGAACGGGCGGAAGTCGCTCGCGCTTGGGTTCGAAGGCGCCGTTGGGTCACGCGTCAGATCATGTGTGATCCCGGTATTGGGGTCGGTAAAAATGAATCGACCTTGCGGGGTTGCTGAACTACCACGACTGACGCCAGTACCGAATGTGGGTTCGGACGAAATGATTCGGTCGCCAGCAAACACGTCCTCTTGCTTGGTGTACGCAGCGTTGAAGTAAACGTTGCCACGATCGGAACTTGCGCCTACCGAAGCGTTGAACGATTGAACCTCGCCATCGCCTTCATCGTTGCGCCCAAACTGTCCCTGAACCTCGGCGCCGTCATAATCGCCTCGGGTAATAATGTTAATTACGCCGGCGATAGCATCAGAACCATAAACGGCTGACGCGCCGTCCTTCAGAACTTCAATTCGCTGCACGATGGAAACCGGGATGGTGCTCAAATCAACACTGTTTGAGACGCCTGAAGACGTTGTTCCCTTGACCCAGCGACGACCGTTGACCAACACCAGCGTGCGGTCCGGGCCAAGATTGCGGATGTCTACTCGTGTGGTGCCGTCGCCGCCCGAGTCGGGCGCGTTGAACAAATTATTGATTGCCGATCCTGAGATCGTCATTTGTTGCAGTACGTCGCCAATGTTGGCCAGACCAGTGCGCGCGATGTCCTCGCGTTGGATGACCAATACGGGGTTGGCCCCTTCGATGTCAGCGCGCTTGATGCGCGAGCCGGTAACCTCGACCCGGTCCAGTTGAGCCGCATCTTCATCCTGAGCTAGTGCTGGCAAAGCAAATGTACTTGCAATGCCCGCGGACAAGCCGATTCGGATCGCCCTATACAGATTATTTCGTGTGAGTTGCATGACTACTCCCGATTCCTTGATTTATGTTCGCATTCGGTTTATCGCCAGACCGAACTCTTGGCAGTTCTTGTCTGGGTGGAGAGCGATAAACCAAGGAATCTGACGAGCGGTTGCCGCTGCAACTGCTTGCGCTACTCGGTCCAGTCTGCCCTCCCCCAGGTCGCTGGTCGACGCGCCCATGTTTACAAACTATTAACAAAATGTAAATGCGCGTATTCAGACCAGCTCAATGGACGGGTTTTGCCAGTCCCGCGCATTGGGTGCATACTTGCGCCATACTTGAGCAAGTCAGCGTACGCCCTGCGTAAGAGATAAAGACCTGTGCTTGAAAAACCACCTCCCTCAGCACCCTGCTGCTGTCAGCGATCTTTATGCCCAGCGACTGACACAGGAGGACTCGCATCAGCCGGCTGAAAGACAATGGCGACACCTACGTGACGGCTTTGAGCCGTCTTGCCGCGCTCGCCATTGATGACCGTTCGGTCGAAGCCAAGCTGGCACGGATGACGGAAACATTACGCGAACAGTTTGATTGGGACTTTATCGCCTGTGCCACGGTGCATTGGCCGAGGC
This sequence comes from Lysobacteraceae bacterium, assembly GCA_021604725.1. GTDB lineage: Bacteria > Pseudomonadota > Gammaproteobacteria > Xanthomonadales > BQJN01 > BQJN01. The sequence continues at coordinate 28,134 of BQJN01000054.1, forward strand.
GGGTGTCAGTCTGTCGAGCTGTTTCCAGCAAACCGGGGCATAAAACCAACATTTCCGTCGGCTTGGAAGTGCCCTTGGAACAAGGCGAAGTCGGCAAGGCAGCTCTCGGCGGCGAACAGATCTTTCGCCGCGGTCGCTGGTCGGGCAAACACATATTGCCGTTTCCCAAGTCTTCCTGCGCACTGAGCATTCCCCTGTTTCACCAGCAGGAAGTGATCGCGGTGCTTGACGTTGAGTCCTGCCACGTCGACGAGATTGAACCACACCGCAACTTCCTGTCTGCCTCAGGCGATATTTTCGCCAGCGCCATCATCCATGGCCGCCGCATCGCCGAACAGCGCAAGCAGGCGGGCCTGATGCGAATGATGTCGCGAATATCCAAAGCGGCAATGGAAGCGGACAACGTCTCACAAAGTCTGCGGCGCATTGTCGAGGTCGCTGTGGACAACCTGCCGGTTAGCGCGGCCAGCATCCTGATGCTCGATGAAACGGGTCAGTACTTTAACGCTGAAATCGCCGCCGGCACGGTCGAGTTGGACATGCCGTTTCAAAAATGGCCTATCTCCGTCGGTGCCTGTGGCCGCTGCGCCAGGACCGGCGAACCACAACTGGTTCACGACCCCAGCAATGATCCCGATTACATTGCAGGTCACCCCGACGTCAAATCTGAGTACATGGTGCCCATCATTCGCGATGGCGTGCTCGGCGTGCTGAACCTGGAAAGCACGGAAGTTGACGCCTTCAGTAAAGAGGTACGTCACCTGGCCTTGTCTATGGCCGCCCAAATCGCCGGTGCCATCTATCTGGCCCGACAGGCCGAAGCGCTGGAACGGACCAATGCCGAATTGAGGCGTGCCAATCTCAAACTACAGCGCCAGACATCGATGGATGGGCTCACCGGCGTCGCCAACCGTCGCCGCTTTGACACCTGCCTCGACAATGAGTGGCGGCGCTCGACTCGCCACAACCACCCTTTAAGTATTCTTTTGATCGACGTTGACTGCTTCAAACCACTGAATGACCATTACGGACATCAATACGGCGATGAATGTCTAAAACGAATCGCCGCAGCACTGGCCGGATGTGCACAACGAGAGGGCGAACTACTTGCTCGTTACGGTGGGGAAGAATTTGCGGCCATCATTCCACATGCCGAACCAGGCGAAGCAGAGAGGCTCGGCGAACAAATGCGCGAAGCCATCGAGGCCTTGAACCTGCCCAACAAGTCATCTATTGCCAGTGATCGGGTAACGGTAAGCATCGGACTGGCAACCAGGGCAAGCGGGTCAGCAATATCGGCGAAGCGTCTGTTGCAGCAGGCTGACAATGCCTTGTACAGGGCGAAACGCGGGGGTCGAAACAGACTGCACCTGGCCGAACAAATCAAGGTTTCGGTCGTCAATGCTGATTGAATCGAGTTTCCGCACTTTAGCTGCTGGACCCCGGCGATGCTCCTCGAAGCCCTAATCACCCTGTCCCGGGCGGCTATTGGAATCAGCGGCTTGCTGTTGATCGCCTGGGCGGTCAGTTCCAATCGTTGGGCCGTGAACTGGCGCATCCCCATCGCCGGCATAATCGCCCATCTGTTATTGGCCTTGTTTGTTCTCAAGACCGATTCAGGCAACTGGTTGTTCTATCAGGTCGGGCAGTTTTTCGTGCTGTTGATTGGATTCACTCAAGCCGGCACTGCATTCGTCTTTGGCCCTTTCGCAGACAGCGACCAGTTTGGTTTCTCAGTTGTACTATCGGTTCTGCCCACCATCGTATTTTTCTCCTCGTTAATGGCTGTGGCCTATCACCTTGGGTTGATGCAATGGTTGGTTCGCGGCCTGGCGACCATCATCGTGCGGCTTATGAGAGTTTCGGGAGCGGAAGCATTGTCGGTGGCAGCAAACGTCTTTGTCGGGCAGACAGAAGCACCGCTGGTGGTTCGACCGTACATTCCCAAGATGACCGAGTCAGAACTTTTTACGTTGATGTGTGGAGGCATGGCCACCATCGCCGGTGGTGTACTCGCCGCTTATGTCGGCGTCCTTGGCGGCGGCGACCCGGAAGCACAGGCGCAAGTAGCCAAACACCTGATTGCGGCCAGTTTGATGGCAGCACCGGCCACCTTCGTTATGGCCAAAATCATGGTTCCGGAGACCGGCAACCCAGAGACTCTGGGAACCGTGCACACCACCGTCGCCAGAACCACACACAATGTTATTGAAGCAGCGGCGGTCGGCGCGGCAGACGGCGCTAAATTGGCGATCAATGTCGGAGCGATGTTGCTGGCGTTTCTTGCACTGCTGGCGCTGATCAATTATCCGCTACAGTGGTTTGGTCAGTGGATCCAGTTCCCGGGCACCCTTGATTTGGCCTTGCTGCTGGGCTACCTGATGGCGCCACTGGCCTGGTTGGTCGGCGTGCCATCAGAAAACGTGATTGAAGTCGGCGGATTGATCGGCCAAAAAATTGTCGCCAACGAGTTCGTCGCCTACATACAACTGGCCGAATTACAGGGACTTTCCGACAAGGCCTATTTGATCGCCACCTATGCCTTGTGTGGCTTTGCCAATATCGGTTCTGTGGCAGTACAGATCGGCGGTATCGGCGGGATGGCACCTGAACGGCGCACTGACGTATCGAGACTTGGCCTTAGAGCCGTTCTGGGTGGCACGCTGGCAACACTGATGAGCGCAACAGTCGCCGGTGCCCTGGCCACCTGACCGGCACCTCACCGTCGACCACAAAAAAAGCCCATCGGAATTCACCGATGGGCTTTGCTTCAAATCGCAGTGCTGGAATCAGCGTCGTGGCGCGATCTCGCCCGACTTAACGCGCTCCAAGTAGCTATGCAACTCTCGCTTCACCACCGGCATCAGCACGTACAAACCGATGACGTTCGGCAATGCCATGGCAAAAATGGCGGCGTCGGAGAAGTTCTGGACAACAGACAAATCAAGTGTCGCGCCCATCACAACGAATGCCAGGAAGATC
>BQJN01000055.1 GCA_021604725.1 Lysobacteraceae bacterium
CTTTTCATAGCTGCCCTGGAACAACTCGCGCGGAGGCTTGTATGACGGTGAAGGCGGCACCACGCGGCCAGATGGGTAGTGCACTCGACCCGAATGCGGACTGTCGACACCAACTACAACAAAACCCGCCGATGCCATAGCTTCAGCCACCGCGCTGTACATGCATGCCGCCATGCCCCGGCCCGGTGCCAGAAATACAACAGGGAGTGGTTGATCGCCAGCTACCGCGATGTTCTCAACAGAATGCACGGTCACCTTTTCACCGGCACAGCTGGCTTGTGTTCGCTGTTGTTCTCCACGGCCCGGATACCAGACTTGCACCATTAGCTCCCGGTAGCTGGCGGTACTCATCGGATCATGGCGCGAGGTATCGACAAGGTGCCAGACAGTGGCACCGACAGCATAGGGCCCGTCGGGAACAACAGATTCGACAGCGGCGACCTGAATAGTTGACAAGACACCGATCAAAGCCATCAACAGTCGCATTCGCCCTACTCCGATATCATTCTCAATTAACCCAACAACCCTGATTATGCTCAGTTGTTACACCCAATTGACTGGGCTCGAATGTATTTTTCGGAACAGCTTGTAACCTGGGCAATTGGACAGCTCCGGGGCGAGGCCAGATAATCAGGCCTGTTTTTGGGGAAGTCACTTGGGAGTGCTTGAAATGGGAATGATGACAGAGTTCAAGAAATTCGCCGTGCGCGGCAATGTCATGGATATGGCGGTGGGGATTATCATCGGTGCCGCCTTTGGCAAAATCGTATCGGCCTTCGTCAACGGCGTGATGATGCCGCCTTTGGGCGTGTTAATCGGCGGCGTCGACTTTAGCGATCTGGCCTACACCATCAAGGAAGCGGCTGGTGACACCCCTGCGGTGGTGATCGCCTACGGCAGTTTTATTCAGACCCTGATCGATTTCATCATCATCGCCTTTGCCGTATTCATGGTCGTCAAAGCGATGAACTCGATGAAGAAAAAAGAAGAAGAGGCCCCGGCAGCACCACCTGAGCCTTCCAATGAGGAAAAACTACTAACCGAGATTCGGGATTTGTTGAAGGACAAGGCGTAGTTAGAACGCGTCCACACATAGGTGTTCGGACGCGCTTGCCCTGGCACACGGATGTGCCAGCCATTTTCAAGTCCTTAATAATGAATGGTCTCATGACAGCGTTCTTTGATGAAACCCGTGTTCGCGTTAGCCACGGATGGATAACCGTGTCCTTGTCGTCTCTCGCGGCCACAGAGGAAGCAGCAAGCCGCTTAAGCAAGTTGGCCGCCACTAAAACCCATATACAAACGACAGAGATGCGATGTCCACCGAGTCTGAGACGCTTAAACCAAAATCAATCTGAAACTTCTCAAACACCAGGCCAACCCCGGTGGTGAAATGGGTCTGGCTCTTGCCGCCAGTGAAGATGGCGCGTTCGAATTGTTCGGCTGTTGGACCGGAGCCAACGCCATGAGCCGGATCGTGCCAGGCACCTAGCCGCAAGGCTACGATCGGTGTAGATTCGATGAAAACGTATTCGACGCCAATGTGCAGTTCGTCGGCGTCAGCGGTGCTGATCTGCCCTTGGTCAAATACCCGGCCGTCCAGTGAGTCTGAGATCGAGGAATAGCCGACATGTGACCACTCACCACTCACCACCCACCGGCCATCCGTCGACCTGTAGGCCAGACCTAAACCGAAGACATCAGGTAGTTGTAGGGGCACAATCTGGTCAAACTCGACCGTGCCGGGTGGTAGCTCGTCCTGACCCGGCCCTGTCACTTCGATTACCCGCAAGTCCAGTTCTGGTCCCTGACGAAAATACCCACCAAGCGACCAGTTTTCATTGATCTTCCACAGCATGCCGACATTGGCGATCACCCCAGAGCTATTGGAACGATGGGTATAAGTAGTATCAATCAGGTCATCCGTGTACGGGTTGAACTGAAAGAAATTCTCGTCCTCCAGAGCATACTCCACAGACAAGGAGTTCATCTTCGCCGAGTAGTGCGCCAAGCCCACGCCCAGGCTCAGTTGTGGTGTGATCTGATAGGCTCCGGAGACACCGGTATTGATGACCTCAAATTGCGTTTGCGAAGTCACGTCCTCTGATCGTACGTCTTCTCCTTCTTCAACGCCGAATAGTCCATTGACCTGACTGTTCAGCGAAAAATCTGCCCAGGTGTGACGGTACAGCGCGACCGACCAACGGTCGCCAGGGTATGAGAACGAGGCAAAAGACAGACCGGTCACATCACTTTGTGACCGGCCGAAACGCAGCCCGTCCGCTGTATCTATGCCTTCACCGGTAGCCGAACCGCTGACCCGACCCGCAGTCACAAACGGCGTGTCATAGGACCAGGACCGCCCCTCCGCCGACAACTCCGGGCGGTACAACTGGGTCAAGCCGGCTGGGTTGGCAAATGCTGCGGTGGCGTCATCGGCCAGAGCCGCAAATGCCCCACCCAACGCCATGCTGCGCGCGCCGGGATTGGAAATATTGAACTCAAAGGTCACAGTCCCTTCCTGCGCGCTGGCCGATTGGGCAATGCAACACGCGACAAGCAGCAATATGAGGTATGAAGCGTGGAGTCGCGGATGGATCGTACGCATTTTGAAGTCCTCAGAATCTGCTCATCAAGTGCGCCTATTGTTGCGATGAAAGATGAGTGGATTCTGAGTGCAAACACGGACCTGGCTAAAGCATGATCGTTCGGATAGACATTGATGAGCATTGAAGTGGACATTCCCGGCTACGAGATTCATGCCCAAATCGGCAGCGGCGGCATGGCACGAGTCTATCGAGCAACGCAGTGTTCACTAGGCCGCGAGGTTGCGATCAAGGTGATGCGACGATTCATCGACGGCGACAGCAGCTTCCAGGGGCGGTTCATGCACGAGGGCAAGCTGTTGGCTGAGCTGAACCATCCAAACATCGTTTCCATCTATGACATCGGCCGCAGCGGTGATGACTACTACATGGCAATGGAGTACTTGCAAGGCGGCATCCTGACTGAGCGTCAGCGCCAGGGCCTGTCATTGGGCCAGGTGATTAATATCTGCGTGCAGATTTCACATGCACTGGAAGTGGCGCACCAACACCGCATTGTGCACCGTGACCTAAAGCCTTCCAACATCATGTTTCGCGACTCAACTACGCCGGTCCTGACCGACTTTGGGATCGCCAGGAAAACCAATCTGCAGCAAAGAATGACCAAGACCGGCATGGTCATTGGAACCCCGTTCTATATGAGCCCAGAGCAGACTGCAGGTCAACCCATCGATGGGCGAGCCGATCTTTACAGCCTCGGCATCATGTTCTATGAACTGCTCACCGGAGATGTACCGTTTCGATCGAATGACCCTATCACCGTCGCCGTCAAACACCTACACGAACAACCACCGCCGTTGCCGGAAGATTTGTCGTCACTGCAACCGGTCATCAACCGCATGCTGGCCAAATTGCCAGAAAACCGCTTCGACAATATGGTGCAGTTTTGCCGCGCACTGCAATCGACACTGGTAAACGAGGAACAACTGGTGGATCGGGTTAGCGTACCGACCGAGGTGTTCGACTCCGACCGTTTTCGGCAGATCTACCGCAACGGTCCGCACTCGAAGGCACGGCGCAAGCGGCTGCGCATTGTGGCCATGATCGCCGCCGTAGCAATGCTCGGCGCGGGTGGGTACTACTATCAAACCGAGGTGCGCGGCACCCTGGGATTGAGTGCGCACGAAAAACGCATGGCAGACAACCTGCTAAGGCGCATCGATGGCTACCTGGGTGCCAATGCGGTCGATCACCCTGCGGGAGAAAACGCGGTAGACGCCTACCACCAAGTAACGAAAATCGCACCACGGCACCCGGCTCTGCGCAATGCCGCCCGCCACATCGCCGAATACTACGAAGTCGATGCCAGAATCGCCCTGGACAATGGGCAGGCCCAGGCTGCGTTGGAGTATATTGATGCAGGCCTGCTGATCGCACCGGACTTCGAACCATTGACTAGTCTGCACGATCAAGCCCGAGCGTTGGTCACCGCCATGCAACGCCGGCAGCAGGTAGCCATGCTGATCGAGCAAGCGCTGAGTGGTTTCGATACCGAGGCACTGCCCAGCACCAACACTGAAGCTTTTGATCTGCTGCGTCAGGCTCTCATTCTTGAACCTGCCAACGACGCCGCTACTAGCGCCCTTAGCAGGCTGCAGGCCCAGTCTGTTGCGGCAATCGAAGCTATGATGGATCAAGGTCACTTGCAGCAAGCCGCCGCGCAGATGCTGGTTGTCGAACAGCAGTTTGCCGGTGCGGCGTCGCTCGCACGTGTTCGACGCACTCTGGACACACTGATTCAGGAGCAACAGGATCAACAAGCCATCGATGCGATTCTGATCGTCGCCGAGCAACAGATGAAAGACGGTGCGCTGTCGCACCCAGCAAACGACAACGCCACTGCATCGTACCAACATATCCTGTCGCTGCAACCGACCAACCCGGTTGCCGCCGCTGGCCTCAACAACATCGCCAACCGCTCGCTGACCAACGCGGTGTCATCATTCAACAAAGACGATCATGCGGCTGCCGTGCGGCACGCGACGGAAGGCCTTAGGGCGATCCCAGACCACCCACAGCTATTGGCGTTGCAAAGAAACGCTACCAGCGCGCTGAATTTGCGTGATCGCCAATTGCAACGGCACCTGCAACAGGCTGAACAACATGCGTTGAACGGTCAGTTCTTTGGCGAAGACAGTGCTGAGTCGGCCTATCGCAGCGCACTAGCCCTGGACCCGAAAAGTCAGCTGGCCGCCGAATCACTGGCCCAGCTAAATACCCGGGTGTCGAATCACGTCAACGCGCTGCAAAGGGAGGCCAACCACGCCGCCGCACTTGAGTTGATTGCTCAGGCGCTGCATGGCGATCCAGAAAATGGCGATTTACTGGCGCAACAGTCGCGCTCCATCGCCAGTCTCAACCGCCAACGATTGGCACGTGAACGCATGGCTCAACTCAACCGACTGTCCCGACGAATTACCGACGAATCGTTGACTGTGAATGATGTTGCCAGCATCGCTGAAACGCTCACGGATGTGCTGCAAACCGATCCCGGCGATGCGCAGGCCAACGCCTTGCTCGACCAGTTTACAGCCACCGTTGATGGCGCCGCCTCAGCGCGCATCGCCAGCAACGAGCCGGCCCTGGCTCTGGCACTTATCGATGCTGCACTGGAGTATTTCGACGCCAATGCGGTGTTGGCCACCAGTCGGCAACGGGTCGAACATTTTCAGACCGAGGCGTTGGCGCAAGAGCGAGAGCGCATCGCCAGGCTTTCCGGTTGGCTGGCGATTGACAGCACGCCGTGGTCCGAGGTGCTTGGCATAGCTGCGGCCGACGGCACTGCGATGGAGGTACCGGACTCGCCCACAACCCCATTGCTGCTGTCGCTGATCGAGGGTCGTTATTCCATCACTCTGCGAAGCAGCGAAGGCGATGAAAGAGTGTTTCGAACGGACATAGGCGCCGGCCAGAAAACGCTGCATCGGGTGGACTTTCAATCCATTGATGTGGCCAGCTACTTTGACAGGGCGGGTTGGCGATGAAATGGTGCACCCTCATCTTCCTGGCGTCGGCTCTTGGCCTGCACAATTCGGCTCTCGCAGATTTCAAGTCAGACTACTCCGAGGGTTTAAAGGCGTTGCGGGCCGGCGATCCAGAAAGCGCACTTGGCAGCTTGCGCAGCGCCATCGAAGAAAACCCGAATGCGGCCACACGGATTCGTCTGTATGGCATGCGTTTCGACCGCTACCTTCCACATTATTTTCTCGGCGTCGCCCACTTTGCTCTCGGCGATTGCAGACAGGCGCTGGACGCCTGGGACGAGGCTTCGCAACAAGGCATCATCCAAGGTCAATCGGAATATCAAGACCTCAAACGAGACCAAAAACACTGTTCGGTGGCCAGCTTCAAGCAGTTGGAAGGAGCGGCGCGGCGTCAGCTTTCGAATTTGCGAGAGGCCTTTGAGAAGCTCCAGCAGATTGCGCCTGCACAAGTAAGCGGCATCCAGAACTCGCTGGAGCGGCTTGGAACTGAGCTACAACGAGCTATCGAGCATCAAACCGTTGAAGGCATGAGTAACTGGCAGACAAAGGCTCGGGCGCTGTCGTCAACAATAGCGGACCTACACGCCGTAGCGAGCGACCAGCTTGAACAGGAACGTATCAAACGCAACCGGGCGCGCGCCGACCTGCTCAGAACCATCGCTGTGGCCCGCCAACGCTTGCGCGAGGGTGACGAGTTTAGCGACCCCGTTGAGCAGGCGTTGAAGGCTAGCTTGGCCGGCCTGGTCAGTAGCGCAGAGCGGCTGGATAGCAGCGCTCCATCCGCTCGAATCACGGCACTACACACCGACATTGACCGCATGCAACGCCAGCTCATCGTGCGACGACAGTCGCTTGAGATAGAACGGCGCCGGTCACAGGCGATTCCGACCACGCGCCCGCCTCCAACCTGGCTGCTGACCATGGCGGAGCAGTACCTGTCCGGAGACTATGAGGGTGTATTGCGCCTTGATGCACCCATTGCCGATGCTGAACCTGGTGCTCAAACCCACGGTCACTTGTTTCGCGCCTCGGCGCTGTTCAATTTGAGCACCCTAAGCGGTGAGAAGAATTCGGCACTGCTCGAGCAGGCAAAAGCTGAACTTCAGCAACTGCAACAGATCGACCCGGAATTTCAACCCGACTTGAGCGTGTTTCCTCCTGATCTGATCAGCCTGCTGCTCTCGATGAAGGGCCGATGAGGCGAGTATCCTGAGACGTTTGATTCTTGAGAATCGGAAACAAGGCGTTCGGCACAATCTATGAGCGCTCTACCGATCGGAACTGGCGCTCATTCGCGCTTCACCTTAGTCTGAGCACTATGGGTAAGCGAACAAAAACCATGATCAGAGTAGTGCTGCGACTGGGCGCCATCGTGTTCACCATGGCGCTATGGGCGTTTCTTGTATTCACCGGCACGGTCAACGGCTGGTTCCGAGATGCCATGGCACCTGTTGGTGATACGCAGCGTTTCATGGATGTTGCGATTGAGAAGTTAAAGGCAGAGTCCACAGGCAATGTAGTGCTGACATTGCTCGAGGATGGCAAAGTGTTCGCCAGCTTCGAGCAGTCAGCCGGACGCCCGGTGGATACCAACACACCTTTCCAAAGCGCCTCGTTGAGTAAGTGGATCACCGCTTGGGGCGTCATGGCTCTTGTCGACCAGGGCCGGATCGATTTGGATGCCCCGATAGCAAATTACCTTACTCGCTGGCAGCTTCCGACCAGCCCGTATGACAACAATGAAGTTACCGTCAGAAGGTTGTTGAGCCATACCGCAGGGCTGACTGACGGCCTGGGCTACAGCGGTTTTGACTCGGCAGCGCAGATGCAAACGCTTGAAGCGTCTCTTGCCAACCCGAACGCCTCGTCATCCGACCAGGACCACAGCATTGTGGTTGGCATGCCACCGGGCAGGGAGTTTGCCTATTCCGGCGGCGGCTATACCCTGCTTCAATTGCTCATCGAGGAAGTCAGCGGCGAGCGGTTTGAGTCCTTCATGCAGCATACCGTTCTTGACCCTTTGGGCATGACCGACACCACCTATACCGCATTCGGCGATCTGACAGTGGCAGACCAATACCGCATGGACGGCACCATCAGCCCACACCTGCACTGGACCAATACGGCAGCGGCATCGATTTACACCAGTAGCCGTGACATGACGCGCTTTTTGCTAAGCCACTTCGAAGGTGAAGGTGCAGAGCCGATCGGCCGAGGCGTGCTCTCTCCGGAGCTGGTGCTGGCAATGCAGCATCCCGAGGCCAAACTAATGGGTATGGGGATCTGGGGCATGGGCCCGATACTGCAGGCGCCCAATAATCGAGGAGGTTATGTACTGGGCGGTGGTGGCCTTCGTACCGACCCGGCAATCAATGCAGATGCTCGAATCAACCCCGCAACAGGCAACGGTATCATCGTCCTGCAAAGCGGCAACCGGGCATTGGCGTCGGACCTGGCCAGTGAATGGACCTTCTGGGAAACTGGCAGTTTAGACCTCTTCATGGTCCGAGCATCAGGCGATGCAATTGGCCGAACGGTATTGATCGGCTGGGGCGTGATTGTCGGCATCACCTTTTTGTGGTGGATGGTTCGACGTCGCAAACAAGCCACCTAACATGGACTCCCCTATGCCACGCCGCTTCTATCAGCGCTTTAAAGCTAGCCAGACGATCAACATCCCCGCAGGTGGCCGGGCGCTGACTACAATTGACATGCACACTGGCGGCGAACCGTTGCGGATTATCACTGGCGGCTATCCGCAGGTTGCAGCCGACTCCCTGCTGGACTATCGCCAACAGTTGCAAATCCACCATGACTGGCTCCGAACCAGCATGATGTTCGAGCCTCGAGGTCATGCCGACATGTATGGCTGCTTGATCTTGCCGCCCTTTGACCCAACAGCCGATTGCAGTGTGATTCTCATGCACAACGAGGGCTACAGCACCATGTGTGGTCACGCCGTCATCGCCATCATGACACTGGCAGCAAAGATGGGATGGGTGGACACCGACCGCGACGGTCGCTCGACATTGCTTATCGAAGCGCCTTGTGGCTTGATCCACGCCAGTGGTCAACAAACCGACGAAACGCTGGTGGCATCGTTTGAGTGCGTTGATTCGTTCGTCGCAGAGTTGGACGCCCGAGTCTACCTGCCGAGCCTGGGTCGAGAAATCAGCTACGACCTGGCTTACGGTGGCGCGTTCTATGCCTATGTCGATGCTGATCAGATCGGCCTTGATCTGACACCGCAAAACACGCAGGCCCTGATTGCCCTCGGTCGCGAAATCAAGGCGTGTGTGACGGAGCAGTCGACAAAGATCGTCCATCCGGTGCAAGACGCGCTGAGCTTCCTGTATGGCACTATTTTCACCAGCGATGCTGCCACTGACCATGTGGACAGCCGCAATGTTTGCATCTTCGCTGACGGTGAGGTCGACCGATCGCCCACCGGTTCAGGCGTTTCCGGAAGGATGGCAATCGAACATGCGCGAGGCCGAATACGCATCGGCGAACAGCGAGTAATTGAGAGCATTATTGGTAGCCAATTCCGTTGTCATGTCGCGCGAACCAGTCGTTGTGGACCGCACGCGGCGGTCATTCCCGAAGTCTCGGGACAAGCGTTTTTGATCGGTTCCAGCCGTTTCCTTATCGATCCCGCCGATCCGCTTGCCACTGGATTTTTGCTACGCTGATGGTAGCGGCCCCTTCTTTTCGCCTCTTTAACCTCTGCGCTCTCGGCGGTTCAACTTTGCGACATTTCTTTCCCAAAACCGCGCAACGCGCGGCTCCCGGATCTCCCCGAACTCTGTGGCTCGCGTCGCGAGTTTCTAACCTATGCCCGAGTAGGTTGCGAGTGGTGCAGCCATCCCTGGCGAAACTCGTTCACTTCCTTGGAAGCCCCAGCCCAGCCATCCATGCTGGTCGTTCACCACCTGCGGCGTGCCTTGGGGCACCCGCACCAACGGCGGCTCACCCTCTTTAATCTCTGCGCTCTCGGCGGTTTAACTTTCTTGACTTCGCGTTAGCGGCCTGCTTCGTTCGCGCTTCGCAAGAGCCATTCCCGAATTCGATCTGGTCCAACACAGCTATTGGTGTACAAGGCGCTTCGCTATAAACCCGATTGACCATGCCGGCTATCGCACCACCGTCAGGGCCTATAGAATGGGGCTTCGATGGGCAACGGTAAGAGGCGATGATGAGCCAGGATCGGGATATGACCGCACAATGGTCCAGTCACACATCAACACCGATACCTCGGCTGCGCAGCTGGTACGTCATGACCGCAGTTGCGCTGTTGCTGCTAAGCGCTTGCGCGTCAACTGAGCGAGACTACGAAACACCGACAGTCACCCTAAAAGGCCTGCGAGCATTGCACGGCCAGGGCGGTTTGCCCCAGTTTGAGGTGACCCTGGTGGTTATCAACCCGAACCGAACACCGCTCGATCTGGTTGGGGTCGCCTACACCATTCGCTTGGGCGGTCACGATTTGGTCAAAGGCGTGGGTAAAGGCTATGAGCCGATCGGTGCCTATTCACAAGGCGAACTGACGCTCACCGCCAACACCAATCTATTTGGTGGCATTCGATTTATTACTGATATGGTGCGCAACAAGCCAGAAGACCTGGAGTATGAATTCGAGGCCAAACTAGACACTGGTGGCTGGCGACCCAAGTTGCGTGTTACCGATCGTGGAGCCTTTTCCTTCGGCCAAAACCTGGCCTCCCCGGCAGCCGAGTCCAACTAAGCGCGATCAATGTCGGGTTTCTTCGACATCTATAGCGAGGCCATCGCCATAGCCGCATTGGTCTTCTATGCGCTGGCGATCATTTCTGCTATCGAAGCGACCTACAAGGTTCGGACCTCGCAAGGTGCCATTGCCTGGTCCATTTCACTGCTGACATTTCCGATTGTCGCGTTGCCACTTTATCTGGTCTTGGGGCGCAATCGATTCGACGGTTACTCGGACCAGCGCATACAAATCGCAGAACAGGCGCGACAACTGTTCAAACACTCAAACGACCATTTGCAGGGCCATATTGTTGAGCTCGGTCGCGACTGTACCGTGTTCGATAGCCTGCTCAACCTGACCTCCATGCCGGCCACTCGTGGCAACGAGGTTGAGTTGCTGGTCGACGGTGAGGCAACGTTCGCCAGCATTGAGCAAGCCTTGAAAACCGCTGGCAGTTTTATCCTGTTTCAGTTTTACATTATCAGCGACGACGAACTGGGCCGGAAGTTGGCGAATATTCTTCTGGAGCGGGTCGCCGCTGGTGTCAGCGTTTACGTTCTTTTCGACGAGATCGGGAGCCGCCCGTTCTCGAAGTCGAAACTACGAAGAAAAATGAGCGAGGGCGGCATTGAGGTCAACCCGTTCAATACCACGCGCGGACGACGCAATCGCTTCCAGCTCAATTTTCGCAATCACCGCAAAATAGTCGTCGTCGACGGCAAGCAAGCCTGGATTGGTGGCCACAACGTCGGGGTCGAATATTTGGGTCAGGATGCCCACTTCGGTGCCTGGCGAGATACCCATGTAAAAATTGCTGGCCCTGCCGTTCTTGGCGCGCAGATCACCTTCGCCACCGACTGGTTGTGGGCGACGGAGCAAATGTTGAGCATCCCGTGGCCGACCGAAATAGCGCCCGCCGGTGATTGCGAAGTGATGGTATTTCCCTCGGACCCGGCCAGCGAATTCGAAGAAGCCGGCTTGATGTATCACCAACTGATCGTCGATGCGCGCAAGCGGATATGGATTGCCAGCCCCTACTTCGTCCCGGATCGAGCGATCATCTCGGCATTGCAGTTGGCCGCGTTCCGAGGCGTCGATGTTCGCATTCTCATTCCGGAAACCGTCGATGTAAAAATGGTCGGCCTGGCCAATTGGGCATTCTTCCGCGAATTGCTTCCCGCAGGCGTTCGTATCTACAGCTACTGCGAAGGCTTCATGCACCAAAAAGTTTTGCTGATGGACGACGACCTGGCCGGTGTCGGTACCGCCAACTTCGACAATCGGTCATTTCGACTGAATTTTGAAGTCACCGCGCTCATACGCAACGCAGACTTCGGCTACAAGGTGTATCAGATGCTGAAGACCGACATGGGGCGATGCAAACCTTTAAGTCTGGCTGACGTCGAGTCCAAGCCGCTTTGGTTCAGGTTGGGCATGAACATCGCGCGCCTGTTCTCGCCTGTCCTCTAACCCTTCATAACCCTTCAAGTGAAAATTTTCTATTCGGACACGTTCGTTTTGCCGCTTCCGCCCGAGCATCGATTTCCGATGGCCAAATACAGCCTGTTGCGGCAGCGGCTGGCAGCCGACCCCGAATTCCAGAGTTGCTCCTTTTTGGTACCAAAGCCCGCCAGTGACCGAGCCTTGAAGCGAGTGCACAGCGAGGCCTATATCGAACAACTCAAAACCGGTCAGCTTCCACGCGCGATTGAGCGGCGCATCGGTTTCCCGTGGTCGCCGCAAATGGTGGAGCGCTCACGCCGCTCGGTCGGTGCCACCATGAGCGCCGCCTATGCAGCGCTGCAGGAAGGTGTGGCAGTCAATCTGGCCGGCGGCACTCATCACGCTTTTCGAGACACCGGAGGTGGCTACTGTGTGCTAAACGACACAGTGGTCGCGGCACGTTGGGTGCTCGACAAGGGCTGGGCGGAGCGGATTTTGGTGGTGGATCTGGACGTTCATCAGGGTGATGGCACCGCGGCATTGTGCGCTGAAGATGATCGTATCTTTACGCTATCCATACACGGTGACAGGAACTATCCAGCGCGTAAGCAACAAAGCGATATGGACATTGCCCTGGCCGATGAGTCCGACGACCATGCTTACATGCGGACGCTACAACAAGTGCTTCCGCAGGCGATCGAACGCAGCCAGGCCACACTGGCGTTCTTCCTCGCAGGTGCTGACCCATACGTTGATGACCGTTTGGGTCGGCTATCACTGACCAAAACCGGGCTTAAGGCTCGTGATGAATACGTCTTGGGCCAACTGGCCGATGCCGATATTTCCGTCGCAGTTGCCATGGCCGGCGGCTATGCCGAGCGCATCGAGGACATCGTCGACATTCATGCGACAACCGTGGCTTTGGCCTTGCAGACGCACCAACGGTTGGCGAAAACCGGGGCATAGGGCCGGTCCAGCGAATGGGCATGTTGAGGCTTTCATCGTTTAAGCCTGTGGATTCTGGGTCTAATTGTCTATCAGCGCTCGCGCCAACAACGCATCCCCGCCAATCGTATTTACCGCAGCAACCGCCGCCTGTTTGTCAGCCGGCAAACCGGTGGCTTCGGCAATGGAGTAAAGTGCTCTTGCGACATACACGCTATCCGGCGGCCAGGTTTCTTCAATACACGTTCTAACGATATCTAGCTGTTCCTGCAGCGAACCTGGATAAGCCCCAATCTGCAGGGCGACCCGCTCGATTGAACAGCGGATGGTGTTACTCAAATCAGGGTAGGCTTCACGAATAAAGGTCAATGCCCCGGCATACACCTCAATGGCACGCGTGCCATCGCCGACCAGGTATTCAACGTCGGCCAGCTTTGATCGCGCATAAGCGGTGGTCACTTGCTCATCGCCCTGCCAAGCCACGTAGGCATCCAGCGATTCGGTCAACGCCTTGCGAGCCAGTTCCGTATCACCATTGTTGCGGTAGCTCAATCCCAACCCGGCCAGGGCATTGGCGACGTGCGCATTGTCAACGCCAAACACCTTGCGATTGATGCGCACTGAGGTGGTGAAATGTTCAATCGCTTCGTCGTAGCGCTTCTGTTTGTAGCGCAGTGCAGCCAGGTTATGGTGCATCAATGCCACCGATTGGTGCTCAGCCCCGTAGGCAGCGACATTGGCGTCCAAAGATTCATTGAAAAGCCTGTCAGCCAGTTCCAACTGGTCGGCCTGTACCGCAATCGTGGCACGTTGCCGTAGTGCCGAGGCCAGTCGCTGCCAGTCGGGTGGGTCCAGTTCCCTCAACAAGGCAATGCCACGCTCCAAAGACGCATTCGCCTGATCCCTTTGGTTGAGCGAGATGTGTGCCGTCGATTTGCGGGTATACAGCCTGGACAAGGTACTGGTTTCATCCGGATATTGGCGCGCAATTGCGATCGCGCGTTCGAACAGAGGAACGGCGTCAGCAGCCCTTGACTGGTAAAGGTGGATCCAGGCCAGATCAGCCAGCGCGTTGGCCGTTTCCAGGGCGCTATCACCAAATACAATTTCTGCTCGCTCCACGGCGCGGCGGTTCAGGCGCTCAGCTTCACCATAGAGTCCGAGCAGTCGGTAGGTACCCGCCAGCACACCGTACATCTCGACCTGAATTGCCGGTTCCTCAGCCAGGTCATCAATCTCCGTCGTTGCTTGATCCAGCAGTTCGCGGGCCGTTACCTCGTTGCCGCGTGACTCAGACGGCCGCGAGATCGTGAATACCTTGGTCAAGAATTCATTAATGCGTTCAGCCTTGGCCTGACCCAATAGCGCCTCATCCCGAGCCGCCTGCGCCTCAATCGCTTGCCAGGTGGCCAGTGCCGTACCTGCCACCAGGCTAAACAGCGCAACCGCCAGGGCGATCGAGGCAATGACATGGCGGCGCATCCACGCGCGCAGCAAATACGAAAAGGTATGGCGTCGTGCTTTGACCGGCTGAGCGTCGAGACAACGCTGTAGATCGTCAGCAAACTCCGCAGCGTTGGGGTAGCGCTCGCCGGGATCGGCATCCAGCGCTTTGGCCAAAACCGTATCGAGGTCGCGAAGCTGGGATCGAGTCAGGCCAAGCTCGCCAGACCGCGCCTTTAACATTCGAGTCAAGCGATCAGCACGCCCGGTCAACAATTGTTGGGAAAGAGAGTCTGACTCACTCTTTACGAATGGATGCCGCCCAACCAGCAATTCCACCAACACCACCGCCAGTGAAAATACGTCGCCGGCCGGTGTCACCGTATCGCCTCGCAATTGTTCGGGTGCAGCATAGCGAACTGTCGCCACCATGGTCGCCGGCGCGCTCTGATCCTGTGCGCCATCCACCACTTTGGCAATACCGAAATCCAGTACTTTCAATGCGCCGTCATGACCTACCATCAAGTTGGCCGGCTTGATGTCTCGATGCAATATCTGTTGTTGGTGGGCATAGGCGATGGCCCGACATGCGGCCAGCATCAGCCTGACAACGCCCACGGGATTGACTTGCTGGTCCATGATGTAGCGGTCCAGCGTTTGTCCCTCGACATACTCCATGACGAAGTACGGATGGCCCTGGTCGTCGGCACCGGCATCCATGAGTTGGGCAATGTTTGGGTGCTTTAGCAGCGCCAAAATCTGCCGCTCAAGATGAAAGCGGTCCTCGCGCCAACGGCCGCTGTGTGCCGAGATGAACTTGATCGCAACTTTCTGCTGGTACGTGCCATCGGCACGCTCAGCCAAATACACCGCGCCCATTCCGCCCTGACCAATCACACTGATGATGCGCCACGGGCCCAGCAGCTGACCATCGCGCAACGGTGTGTCTTGCTCATCACCCATCAGGTCCGGCACCTGCGCCGCAGCGGAGGTGTGCAATCGCTCGTTTCGATCAGCCCGCAACAAGCGACGAACCTCTGCAACCACCTGGGCAGCCTCATTACCCGAACGAAGCTGCGCTTCTTGTTCGGCCTCAGGCAAGTCACAGACGGCTTCAAACAGCGACCGAACTTGAGCGAATTGTTCGGCGTTCATGTCACTGACTCAAGCTCAGCACTAAGAAAGGCCTTGGCCAATCGAGCGTCACGCTTGATGGTCGCTTCGGACACTGTCAGCAGCTCAGCCACCTCTTTCACTTCAAGACCGCCAAAGAAGCGCAGTTCGGCCACCCGCTCCAGTCGCTTGTCGACTTCGGCCAGGCGTTGCATCGCCTGGTCGATGGCCACCAACTCCACGGCTTGATCGGCTGAAGAACGCAGATGCTCATCCAAAGTGACCCGGAGTTGGTCACCACCGCGTTTCTGCGCCAGCCGCTGGCGCGCACGATCGACCAGGACATGCCGCATCACACAAACCATGGTGCCAACGAAGTGCGCGCGGTTTTGCCAGTGAGGCCTTTCACCCAGTTTAAGCCACGCCTCATTGACCAGCCCAACGGTGTCCAGTGTCGGACTGCGCCGGTTTCGAAGTTCCCGTTTTGCACACTGATAGAGCTCTTGATAAAGCGCCTCAGGCAGGTCGGGGTCTATGGCGTTCAGTTGTCGCGTAACTGATGACATGTGCTTGCTGCCGATGAACCGTGATCCTTCAATCAACTGTTTTTCGTATACCCCAAGTATCGCAGACAAATTCAGTCCAGGCACATGCCACGACACTTGCTGCAAATGATTCGGTTAGGTCATGCCTGCCGTTTGTTCAGCTAAAAGGAGACTCACCATGAAACGCATTTCGTTAATTGCCACAGCGGTACTATTCTCTCTGCCTGTTTTGGTCGATGCCGGCGGACCTCCACCGCTGTATCCAAACCCGACCATGGTCAGCAACGGTTATTTTAACTCGGGCGACAGCCTGGGCGGTTGGTTCCCCAGCAACGCAAGCTACTCCGACCAAGATCGCAACGACTTTGGATTATCTGGCTCGGTACTGCTAAGCCCCGACCCACAAGCCAGCGTATTTCAGTGCGTTGGCATCGTCGACCGACCTGGCGTGCACCAGTTATCGTTTTCGCGGCAGGTCACGGGGTCGGCGAATGCCAGTGCCTCAGTCACCCTATTGTTTTTCGAGAACAACAATTGCACGGTTGCGGTCGGCGGTGAGAAAACTTTCCCAATCACCTTGACCCCTCTAGACCAATGGCAGGACTACACCCACTTCTTCATGGCCCCAGCAGGGGCCACCAGCGTGGCGCTGTTCGTCATCATGGACGAAACCAGTGATATCCTGCCCAATGGCATGCTAGTCGACAACATTGTCGTACGAGCACCGGGCGACAATGCTGTTGTCGCCTCCGGTTTTTTTGATGGCCTCGATGGCTGGACATGCAGTGCCGGTGCAACCTTCAACTCCGAATCCCGCGACCCTTATGCTGATTTTCTGATCGGCGACAATGGCTCTGCCCAATTGGTCGCTGGTAGTCTCGAGACCGTTACTTGTCGCAGCAGCTGCATTGCGATTAACGACACCTCGGCCGACTATGTGTTCGGCACATCTTGGAAAACCAACCAATTCAATAATGGCTTCGTTTCAATTCGAGTTGACGAGTACCTGTTCGACAATTGCGCCGGGCCGGAATTTAACCCAACAACGCTCTCGCTGGGCAACACTGACGGCAATTGGCATCACCGGTGGGCCGAACATCAACGCACCACCGCACAAGCCGTCCGCATCGAACTGAAAGCACTAACCAACGCTGGAGGCTCGATCAACGTTCAATTCGATGACGTGTTCTTCTCCAGTGACGAGCTGTACTCTGACTCCTTTGGAGTGCTGTTCTGAAGTTCCTTTTTCAGATATTGCCATCTGGGCGACCGTTGAGTATCGGTCGCCCGGCTTGCACTTTAATCCGCGGCTAACCGGATTGGCAGTGGTACAACAACTGAGATCGCCGTCGCTTCAACATCACCAGCATTCAAATAGGAATGGCGCTGATCACCAGCAAAGGCCAGCACGTCTCCCGGTTCAAGGGTGTAGCGATGACTGCCAACCTGAACCTGCACGATACCTGCAAGGCAGTGCAGGTATTCTTTGGTGCCCTGCACATGGGGCGTGCCGCGCATCGCTGCACGCGGTGCCCACGTCATGCGGTCGATTTCCAACCCCTTGATTTGATCGGGCAATAACTTGCCCACGCTCACGCGTCCAGCAGACTTCACTACCGTGGGGACATCGGCCGCCTTGATCAGCAGATGTTCATGGCGCGGCTCGCTGACCAATTCGTCCAGGCCGACACCCAAGGCCGCCGCGATTCTGGCAAGATTGGCAACGGACGGGTTGCCCTGCCCCGACTCGATGTGGGTAATGGTCGACCGCGGCACGCCCGACTGCTCAGCGAGCTGAGATTGACTCAAGTTCCTGTTCGCGCGCGCGTCGGTAACGTTTCGTGCCAAAAACTCTGCGATCGTGCTCATTTCGGTTACCCCATCATCCAACTGCCAATATATTAGCGCTTTCGGCAACACTCTGGCCAACATTGGCTATGTTGACTGCTCCCACAACATGGCATGGCAGCACACGACAATGAACCGAATCGACCTATTGATGGCACAGCAACGAAGCTTTGATGAACACCCGACATTTTGGAGCGCGGTCGCCCGACTGCTGGCCGGTGTGCACTTCTTTCGCTAGATGATGCTGTTGGTCTATTGCAACACCTTCCAATGAGAGCACTGACCATGGGCTTAATCGGGTCGGGTTAGAATGTGAGCCGGCCAATTGGTCGGCAACAACTCGAGCTCGATTCCATGGCAAAAAACGGCAACGATCATCGGCGTCAACCTCGCATCGTTGTCATTGGTGCCGGCATGACCGGCATCTTGTTGGCAGTTCGCATGCAACAAGCCGGGATCGAGGATGTCACCATTTTCGAGAAGGCTTCGCGTCTGGGCGGCACGTGGCGAGAGAACACCTACCCTGGCGTCGCCTGCGATGTGCCATCGCACATGTACACCTACTCTTTCGCCCCAAATCCCAACTGGAACGAGCTTTTTGCCAGTGGCGATGAAATCCAGGCCTACTTTGAACAAGTGGCGTCCGATCAGGGTGTTCAGTCGCGCATTCATTTCGAAGAGACAGTCACCCATTGTATCTTCCAGGAAAATCACTGGCGAGTCACCACCAATCAAGGTCGCGAAATAGCAGCGGACTTTGTGTTCAATTGCACCGGCATATTGCATCGGCCGGTGCTGCCAGACATTGACGGGCTGGATCGTTTTCGAGGACCAACTTTCCACACCGCACGGTGGGATCATGACGTTGAGCTGGCCGGCAAACGCATTGGCATTATCGGCACCGGCGCGACAGCGGCACAAGCGATTCCGGAACTGGCTGAAGTTACAGAGGAACTGGTGGTCTTTCAACGCACACCGCAGTGGATATTACCGGTGGGCAACCGCACCATGGCACCTTCGGTCAAGCGCCATTTGCGCAAGCACCCAGCGAGCCTGCGCCGCCTCAAGGCCTTCTTCACGTGGTTCATGAGCCAGTTCCTGACCAAGGCGGTGATCGGCTACAAGGTCCAGAACACCATCTTCACCTGGCTGTGCAAACTAAATTTGCGCTGGAGCGTGAAAGACCGGGCGTTGCGTGCCAAATTGACGCCAGACTACCGCGTAGGTTGCAAACGCATAATCGTTAACACAACCTTCTATCCGGCCATTCAACGACCAAATGTATCGATTGAAACCGAGGCGATCGAGGCGGTGTCAGAGTCTGCTATCCACACTGTCTCCGGAAAACAACACGCCCTGGACGTGCTGGTCTTGGCCACCGGATTCGACCCGATGGCGTACATGCGACCAATGCAGGTGCTCGGAAGGAATGGCCAGTCAATTGATCAAGCCTGGGAGGGCGGCATCAAAGCCTATCGATCAATTTGCTTGCCCGGATTTCCAAATAACTTCTTGATGCTTGGCCCCAACTCGCCAGTAGGCAACTATTCGGTCATCGCCATCGCCGAAGTGCAGTGTGACTATCTATTACAACTGATTGAACGATGGCGCGACGGTCAATTCGACACTATTGAGCCCACCACGGCCGCCACCGAGAACTTTCGAAACTACGTTAAATCGGGTCACCGTAAAACGGTTTGGGTGGGTGGTTGCAATAGCTGGTATCTGGACCAGGAAGGCAGCCCGATTTTGTGGCCTTACAGTTGGCGACAGTGGACGCAAGAAATGGCGACGCCAGAAATGGCCGATTTCAACACCGATGCATCTTAAGGACGGCCGCTGACCCCAATAATCGGGGCCAGCAACAGTCGACGCCTAAGCGCTGGCCAGTATGCTGTTCAATGTCTGGCTCGGTCGCATGGCCGGTCCAGCTTTGCTCTCATCGGGCTGATAGTAGCCGCCGATATCGACCGGCTCACCCTGCGCTGCAGCCAGTTCTTCAATAATTTTCGATTCCGATTCAGTCAACGTCTTGGCCAACGGCGCGAACTTCGCCTTTAGCTCCTGATCATCGGACTGCTCAGTCAGTGCCTGCGCCCAGTACATTGCCAGGTAGAAGTGGCTGCCCCGGGTATCGAGTTCGCCCACTTTTCGAGACGGTGATTTGTTTTCTTCTAAAAAGCGGTCGTTGGCTTGGTCCAGAGCGGCTGCCAATACTTTGCCCTTGCTGTTGCCGGTCTTTTCAGCCTGGTCTTCCAGCGACACAGCCAGTGCCAAAAACTCACCCAAGGAATCCCAACGAAGATGCCCCTCGGCCACGAATTGTTGAACGTGCTTGGGCGCCGAACCACCCGCCCCGGTTTCATACAGTCCGCCACCGGCCAGCAGCGGCACGATAGACAGCATCTTGGCGCTGGTGCCCAGTTCCAGGATTGGGAATAGATCGGTCAAGTAGTCTCGCAACACATTTCCGGTGACTGAAATAGTATCCAGACCAGCCTTTACGCGCTCCAAAGTGAAGTCCATTGCCGCGACTGGCGCCAGAATTCGAATGTCCAGGCCGGCGGTGTCATGATCGCCCAGATAACGCTCAACCTTTTCGATCAGGTTGCGGTCATGAGCGCGACTGGCATCCAACCAGAAGACAGCCGCTGAACCGGTATTACGGGCTCGGGTGACAGCCAGCTTGACCCAATCACGGATCGGCAGGTCTCGTGTTTGACACATGCGCCAGATGTCGCCCTGTTCAACCGCGTGTTCCATCAACACCGAACCGCTTTTGTTTACGACACGAACGCGACCAGCCACTGGGATTTCAAAAGTCTTGTCGTGTGAGCCGTATTCTTCGGCCTTCTGCGCCATCAGGCCAACATTGCAGACATTGCCCATGGTCGCCACATCAAACGCGCCATGCTTCTTGCAGAACGAAATAACAGATTGATAGATGCCTGCGTAGCAGCGGTCTGGAATGATTGCCTTGGCATCATGCAGTTTGCCATCAGGGCCCCACATCTTGCCTGAGCTGCGAATGGCGGCCGGCATCGATGCATCGATGATGATGTCGCTGGGCACGTGCAGATTGGTGATCCCGCGATCAGAATCGACCATAGCCATAGCCGGGCGATTTGCATAAACCGCTTCAATATCGGCTTTGACCTCGGCTTGTTTGTCGGCGGGAGCCTGCCCCAGCTTGGCGTAAACATCGCCAATACCGTTGTTGGGATTGACGCCAATTTGCTCAAACAACTCAGCGTGCTTGGCAAAAACGTCTCGATAGTAGACCGTCACTGCATGACCAAACATGATCGGATCGGACACCTTCATCATGGTGGCTTTCAAATGCAGCGACATCAGCACGTCCTGTTCGCGCGCATCGTCAATTTGCTGATCCAGGAACGACCGCAACGCCGCCCGGCTCATCACCGCAGCATCAATAACTTCGCTCTGTTGCACCGCAGTCCGATCTTTTAGCAACAATGCCGCACCATCGTCTGACACCAATTCGATACGCAGCTCATCAGCCTGCTCCAAAACACGGGATTGCTCACTGCCATAAAAATCGCCTTCACTCATGTGAGCAACATGCGACTTCGAGTCGGCGCTCCACTCGCCCATGGAGTGTGGGTGTTTCCTGGCATAGGCTTTGACCGGTGCGGCAACGCGACGATCGGAGTTTCCTTCGCGCAACACCGGGTTGACGGCACTGCCAAGAACCTTGGCATAACGTGCGCGAATCTCCTGCTCTTGTTTCGTGTCCGCCTCGACAGGGTAGTCGGGTAGTGCGTAGCCCTTACCTTGCAACTCCTCAATGGCGGCCTTCAACTGCGGAATCGAAGCGCTGATATTCGGCAGCTTGACGATGTTGGCATCCGGTGTTGTCGCCAATTTTCCCAACTCCGCCAGGGCATCAGCTTGACGCTGCTCTTCGGTCAAGTAATCCGAAAAGTTGGCGATAATACGCCCCGCCAGTGAGATGTCTTTCAACTCCACTTCGATGCCTGCCGCCGACGTAAAGGTTCGGATGATGGGCAACAATGAACGTGTCGCCAGCGCCGGCGCTTCGTCGGTGTGGGTATAGATAATGGTGGAGTCACTCATGGATTTTTCCTTGTATAAATCGTTGCACGGCGTAGCGGCTTACCGTCGACGGTGGCCGTTGCCCTGTGGCAAGGTCAGCCGGCTATTGTACGGCTTGTGGAGACAATTTTCTAAATCCTCGCCACAAGATCATGGATCCCCCTCGTCACCGCTGATTTGCGCTAGTATGAGTGTTCGACAAGCAGTCACGACGTTTTCATCGTCGAGATGCATCGCTTAGGGGGCAAAGTAATGTCGCGATTGTTCGGCTTGATTCTTCTCGCTTGTGTATCACCCGCAGTTATCAGTGCAAACTGGGAGGAAGCGCTTGACGGCGGCATGGACGCCGGCATTCAAACCGGCGCTCAAACGACCAGCGGATTTGGCCAGGTCGATGTTATCGTCGGCAATATCAACCCTGAACTTGGCGACCATGTCGATTGCTACTGTATTCGCGTTGACGACAAGGCCTCTTTCTACGCGACCACCAACCACCAGATCAACCCGTCCGGCTCGTCGAGCGGCTTTGACAGCCAACTTTGGTTGTGGAGCGCTGGCGGCACTCGCGCCATAAGCGCCAACGAAGACAGCCCGCCAGGTGTGGCTTCGGTGGTGTCGGACATTGACGGGCCGATTGCTTATACCCAACTGCCGGTAGATCCGGTGACCGAATCACTATCCAACGGCTCGAACTATCTGGTCTGCCTGAGCTACTTTCCACAAAACGCGCTTGATGCTGCGGACAACCGACTGGTGAACTGGGATAACTTTGGGGCGTTGAGTGGTCCCAATCCCGACGCCGGTAGCTTCTCTCATTACAGTAACCCCGTACAATTTGGCAGTAGTGATTACGCCATCGCGTTGCAGGGGGCCAGCTTTTGCGGCCAGCTCACTCCGACTCCGACACAATTGAGCATCATCGACGCACAGCCGAATCCGCAGCTCACAGATCACGGTATAACCGTCGAGTTCGAGTTCAGCGACCAGGCCGTTCCTGATGACGGTGTCGTCACTGTCACCGACGGAGAAAACCAGTGCGATGCAACGCCGCAACAAGGCCAATGCGTGTTGGTCAGCGATGCCATCGGTCCACTGTCTATTGTAGCCAGCTACTCCGGCGCTGACGGATATGCCGCGTCTTCATCAGCCAGTCATGACGTGACCCTGCTGCCGCCGATGCTTCCCGAGCTGATCTCTCGCGGCGACGGTCCCGGCACAGGTAAAGCCATACCGAGCCAAGTCTCAAATGAATCCTTGCGCCAGATCGATCAACAAGGCGAATTGATTGTGTTCATGAGCGACTGGCAACTGTTGCCAAACGATCACAATGGTTTTCAAGACATCTACCTGAAAACGCGTGCGACGGGTCAATTGGAGCTCATTAGTGTGACGCCTGACGGCAGGTCTGGAAACTTTTTAAGCGATGCGCCTTCAATATCAAGCGATGGACGCTATGTGGTATTCGACTCCTTTGCCGATGACCTGGTGGAAAACGATGAAAACGGCGAAACGGATGTATTCGTCCGTGATCGTCAGTTAAACACCACGGAACTAGTGAGCCGCCGTTACGATGGCATGCAGATTGATGGTGACAGCTATCTGCCCCAGATATCTGATGACGGCAGGTATGTATTGTTTCAAACGATGGCTGATGGTGTCGTGGCCGACGACGACAATGCGGCGAGGGACTTGTACCTGGTCGACCGCATGGCTGAGACAATTGAACGGGTCAGCTTGCGCTCAGACGGCACGCAAATCCCGGAAGGCATCAGCATTTATGCCTACAGCCTGTCATCCGATGGCCGCTATGTATCGTTTACAGCCAAAGGCAACGATATCGTGCCTGGCGTCGACGATAGCTTCGCGCAGGTATTTCTCCGCGATCTGACCAACAATACGACCACCCTGATCAGCATCGATGAGCAGGGCAACCCCGGCAATGAATCCAGTTACGCCAGCAGCCTGGACAGTGGCGCCAGCAGCATCGTTTTCAGCTCTCTGGCCAGCAACCTGGTGCCCTCAGACTCAGAAGACCAGACCGACATCTTCCTGCGTGACCGTTTAAAAGATGAAACCACACGCATTACTGAGGCTGCAGGAGTAGGTGCCAATGGATTCAACAGATACCCGCTGATCACCAGCGATGGGATGTACGTTGTTTTTGATAGCCGCGCCACCAATTTGGCTACCGGCACCGACAACTCAAACTACGAAATCCTGTTGTTCGACCGTTCTGCTGGCACTCTGGAAACGGTGACAAGCAATGAACAAGGCAACTCACCCAATAGGTCGAGCACGAACCCATCGATATCCGGCAACGGAGAGGTGATCACCTTTTCCACTCAAGCCACCGACCTGGTACAGGGCGTCGAACCGGGCCGTACAGTGTTTGCCGAATATGACCGCAGCGAGCAACAAGTCGCGACCGTCGAACCGGCTATCACTCACGGCAGCCTTGGCAACGACTATAGCGTCATCGCTGCCAGCTCACTGTTCGGACGCCATGTGGTGTATGCCAGTGCGGCACAAAATCTGTTGCCGCCCAGTGTTTTCGAGTTGGAGGACATTATCTTGCGTGACCGAGCTTTGGGGGTCAACGAACGAATCACGGTGACCACGTCGGGTGATGCGACCAGCGTTCTTTCCTACTACCCCAGCATCTCCGATGATGGCAGGTACGTTTCTTTCACCAGTATCGGCTTTTTGGACGGTGACACCAATTTTCGGTATGAGCTGTTTCTCCGCGACCGGCATCTGCAAACGACGCGGCGCATCGGTCAGAATGCAGACGGTGATGCGCCGGATGGGGATGGCTTTTTCAGCGCCGTAGCACCCAACGGTGAATGGGTCGCATTCAGCAGCCGTGCGACCAACCTGGTCCCTGACGACAGCAATGGCGTTGGCGACATGTTCCTGTACAACGTCGCTAGCGAGGCCTTGGAGATTGTTTCACTAGGCGTCAACGGCGAACAGGCGAACGGCCGCAGCACTACGCCATCGTTCTCAGCCGATGGCCGATACCTGGCCTACAGGTCCGAAGCCAGCAACCTGGTCAGCGATGACAGCAACGACGCTGCCGACCTATTCATACTCGACCTGGACTCCAGACAAGTGACCCGCGTCACCTCAGACGGCACAGAGCCAAACGATAACGCGTTTCGCCCCTCCGTTTCGGAAAGTGGGCGCTGGATCGCCTTCGACAGCGGCGCGACCAATTACATCGCAGACGACAGCAACGAGAAATTCGACGTATTCGTCGTTGATATGGAGACGATGCAAGTCGAACGCGTCAGCGTGCGTAACGACGGCGGCGAGATTGATCATCACAGCTTCAATTCTGACATTTCGCGCGATGGTCGCTATGTCACCTACAGTAGCCGCGGCAGCAACGTCGTCGATGACCAGTTCAGTGGCTACTACGGCATCTACATGTATGATCGCGAAACCGGCCAGACGGCGCGCGTCGATCTTTCGGCCACTGGCGAGTTCGCCAACGGCTATTCGGTGCAGACCAAACTGGACCCCTCCGGCCAGGTCGTGGTGTTTGATAGTGCCGCAGACAATTTGATCACCACCGATAGCAATGGCGCACGAGATGTATTCCTGACCAACAACCCACTGACCGGGTTCGCCGGTGAAATTCGCTGGATGAAACACGGCATTGAGCCTGCCGAGCCATTGAAACGGGGCGACGGTTTTGGCCAGGCCGTGGCGATCGATGGTGACCGCATGGTGGTCTCCGCCTGGCGTGACGATGAAGGGGGCAATAATGTCGGGGCAGCCTATGTGTTTGAGAAAAGTGACGGTGCCTGGCAAACAACGGGCAAGCTGGTGCCTTTTGGGCTATCAACGGGACAGCGTATGGGTCGGGTGGTTGCACTCGACGGCGACACTGTCGTGCTGGCCAACTGGTTCGCCAATGCCGCCGGTGCGGCCAGCGGCAATGCCGTTGTCTTTGAGCTGATCAATGACGCCTGGACACAAACAGCCAACCTGCTTCCAGCCGACGCCGAAGCCAAGGATGCCTTTGGTGTGTCGGTGGATATCGACCAGGGGCGCATTGTTGTTGGAGCCGATGGGCGCGGCGATTTCACGACCAACGGCGGCGCCGCCTTCGTTTATGAAAAATCCGGTAGTGCTTGGGTAGAGACAGCTCGTCTCGGTGCCAACAACCTGGGCAGAAATGACCGCTTCGGGGTGGCGGTCGCCATAGACGGTGACCGAATTGCAGCCGGTGCCTGGGGCGACGATGACGAGAAGGAAAATTCGGGGGCCATCTATCTGTTTGAATTCGAGGACGGATCGTGGGGCCAGACAGACAAGTTGAAAATCGAAGACGCTGGGCGTGGTGACCGCCTCGGAACCTCGCTGGCGCTGGACGGCGATAGCTTGCTGGCCGGCGTTCCCCTCGCCGATGAGCTCGGTGCCAATAGTGGGGCTGCTTATGTATTCGACTTTGACGGCGCTGGCTGGACACAGATGGCC
Organism: Lysobacteraceae bacterium; assembly: GCA_021604725.1. Taxonomy (GTDB): domain Bacteria; phylum Pseudomonadota; class Gammaproteobacteria; order Xanthomonadales; family BQJN01; genus BQJN01. The sequence continues at coordinate 26,219 of BQJN01000055.1, forward strand.
AAGCTGGTCCCGACCTGGGGCAGTGCCGGTGACCGCTTCGGCTCGGCAGTTGACCTGAACCAGTCAATGGCCCTGATCGGTTCACCGCAATGTGATGATGAAGGGCTCAATCAAGGGGCCGCTTATCTATTCACCGAACACGCACCGGATCAATGGTCAGCGGCACGTGCCTGGTACGATGCTGCACCAAATAGAGGCGATTTTTTTGGCCAATCAGTCAGCCTTTCCAATGGCGTCACCGTCATCGGTGCCCCTTTGGCGGACGGCCAACTAAACAACGCTGGCGGCGCTCGTGTTGAGGCTGTGGACTAGGGGCTCCTAACTAGAGGTCGTCCACGATTAGCCATCCGTGGCTAACGCGGACACGGGTTTCAAGGAGCGCGGTCAGTGAAACCCTTCATTTTCAATAACTTGAAAATGGCTGGCACTTCCGTGTGCCAGGACGAGCGCGTCAAAACACCTATCCGTGGACGCGCTCTAACTAGAGGTCGTCCACGATTAGCCATCCGTGGCTAACGCGGACACGGGCTTCAAGGAGCGCGGTCAGTGAAACCCTTCATTTTCAACAAGTTGGAAAATGCTGGCACTTCCGTGTGCCAGGGCGAGTGCGTCAAAACACCTATCTGTGGACGCGCTCTAGCTAGCGCCGCAGTATCGCCCACCAACGGGCGATATTGAGTAGGCTCATCAGTGAGGCCGCCGCGTAGGTCAACGCCGCGGCTGTCAACAACTTGCTGGCGTGCGGCCGGTCGCCGTCAATAAGCACCTCTTCCTCATCGAGCATGGGTAGCGCGCGCCCAAAGCTTGCATCGAATTCGGTGGGCAAGGTCACCAGGTGTACCAGCGTTGATGTGCCCAATGTCAGAAATCCGGCCAGGAACATCAACAGGCCCGCTCCGGGGACACGCAACACCAAACCAACCAGCGGTGCCAACATCAACACGCCAGCGCCAAGGCGCTCGATAGGTTGAGCAAAACGCACCAGATGACTACGCCAACGCAGTGGCTTGTAGCCTGTGTGGTCCTGTACAGCATGACCCACTTCGTGGGCAGCCACCGTAATCGCCGTCAACGAACAGCGATTGAAGTTGTGCTCAGACAAACGAACCACTTTGGTTTGCGGGTCGTAATGGTCGCCAGCTTCGGTTTGTTCAACCTCGACGTGCTGAAGTTCGTGTTTGTCGAGCAGGTGACGCGCCAATACCGCGCCGGTCGCGCTGTAACGATCCTCTGGTGAGCTGTAGCGCGCTAGCACCCGCCGCACCCATAAACTGGGGCCAAAAACCAAAGCCAAAACTAGCGCAGCAGCGATGAGCCAAATCATCCCGCCATGGTACCGGGTTTGGCCAGGTCATTTTCCATTTGGTTGGCCTCGAATCGAACTATCGTGGCGCTACCAGGCTAACCCGTAGTCCTCGCCTTGTTCGCTGGCACCGCCCCACATGGTTCCGTTGTCCCAGTCGAAATAGATGGCCGTGATTGGGCTGTAGGTGCGATCAACCACTTCAACCTCGTACCCCATGCGGCCCAATTCTGCACGAACCCACTCCGAGACTTTGTGCGTGACCTGAAGCCGGCCCGGTTCGGATTTGTGTGCCCCAAAGGAGCTTTGCATCTGGAAGCTGGTGATGTTGTGCGCCTCGACCGCCTGTTGCACGTTCATGTCGAACTCCACCATATTGAGGAAGAACTGCAGCAGGTTCTGATCCTGGGTATCGCCGCCTTGCACGGAAAACGCCATCAGCGGTTTTCCATCCTTAAGGGCCAGGCTCGGCGTTAGTGTGGCACGGGGTCGTTGTCCTGGGTGCACCACGTTGTAGGGATTGAGTGCCTCGTCCAGGACGAAGCTCTGCATGCGTTGGCTCATGCCGATACCGGTCTTGCCGGCAACAAATGCAGGAATCCAGCCGCCGCTTGGCGTGATGGAAACCACCCAGCCTTCGGCATCAGCGGCCTGGATGGAGGTGGTACCCGCGACAAAGGCTTCATCATCACTCATCAGCATGGCTTGCTGAAAACCATCCGCGCCATCGGCCTCAGCTTCCGGTGGGATCGGTGTCCATTTTTCCAACAAATGCAAGTAGGGGTTATCGCCGCTTTGATACTGATAGGGGTCACCGGGCTTGGTATCCGGATTGTTGCGCTCCCAGTTGATCAGTTGTCGACGATGGTCGGCGTAGGCTTTCGACAACAGGCCTTCGATCGGTTCGACCGGCGGCATGTACGGGTCGCCATAGTAAAAATCACGATCAGCAAATGACAGATTCATGGCTTGATACAGGGCATGGATGTAGCGCGTGCTGTTATAGCCCATGCTTTTCAGGTCGATCTTTTCCAGGATATTGAGCGCTTGCAGCATCACCGGACCCTGCACCCAGTGGGTCAGCTTATGGACCTCGATGCCCTTGTAATCTGTGGTCACCGAGTCCTCGATATGCACCTGCCAGTTAGCCAGATCATCCATGGTCATCAGCCCACCGTATTCGGTCGAGCTGCGAATCAACTCCTCAGCAATGTCGCCTCGATAGAAGCGCTCATAGGCTGCATAGATGGCCTCCTTGCGTGTTTTCCCAGCGGCCAGTGCTTCAGCCTCGGTAGCCACCAGTTTTCTCAGGGTGGCCAACAAATCGGGTTGGCGAAAAATCTCCCCAGCGTAGGGTGCTGCGCGCTGCGACGCATCGTCTTCGTTGAGGTGGGGCAGGAACACATCGCGTGAATAGGACCACTGCGCGATCACTTCCCGCCGACGCTCCATGTTATCGGCTTGCGAGGCCTCAATCGGGTAGCCCTCGGCCATTTGCATCGCTGGCGCCAACACTTCGGCCAGGCTGAGCTTGCCATACTCGGCCAGCATCACCATCAGTCCGCCGGGGGTGCCGGGCGTGACCGCAGCCAGTGGACCATATTCCGGTGGGTACACCATGCCTTTGTTGCGGAAGAACTCGGCTGTCGCTCCTGTCGGAGCCACACCCAACGCGTTGATGCCTTTGACCTCGCCTGTATGCGGGTTATAGATCAGCGCCTGGGTCTCGCCACCCCAACCAAGCGTATCCCACATGGTCGAGGTCGCCGCCAACATGGCACAGGACGCATCGACTGCATTGCCACCGCGCGTGAAGATCATCGCACCAGCGGTGGCTGCCAACGGTTTGCCGGTGATAGCCACCCAGTGCTGGCCATGCAAGACAGGCTTCAAAGTTTTCTGTGCGGCCACATTCGATGAGAAAATGAATGCAACTGCAAGCAGCAAAACAGGCACGAGCTGGCGAGAGCTAGTATGGCGGATCATGGCAGCACCTTGAGAAGCGAATTAGCTTGCAAGAATACACCAGTCATCGCCCGATCGACTGGGAGCTTAGTCGACTGCCACGTAAGTGATGAAAAACCCCTGTAAATCGCCATCCTCAACGTAAGGATCGACGTCGATCACTTTCCAGCCTTTAGCCTGGTGCTGCTTGTGTAACGTTGTCATTCGCTCAGCGGCACGAGTCGTTTTACCGACGGCGCTGATATCCATGTAAATGGTCAAGCCCGCACCTGGCGTAGCTTGTGGAACCTCGTCCTTCGCCATCGACACCGTCGACGACAGTGATAAAAAGGTGATCAGGGTGACAGACAAAAACACGCGTAATCGCATAGAACGCTCCGTAGCTTTATAGAAGGTAGGTCGCTACCAATCTACGCGATTTTCGGGTGCGGTGGCAAAAAAGAAAGCCTGTACAGAACCCGGTCTTTAGGCGACACCGAGCTGACGTCAGTGCGAGCCAAGCAAGCTCGCACTGACATTGATGTGTGTGCTTACTTCTCGGCGACGTTCTTCAGGCAGGCACCGCGCTCGCGATTGCTCCAACCGCTGCGCACCATGCGCGCTTGAGCCCCTTTACATTCACTCATAGACGAAAAGTAGTTGCCACACTCTTCGTAGTCTACGTATGCCAGACATTCCATCTTGACTGTCACTGGCTTTCGGGTGCTGTCGTTGGAAGCGCACGCTGCCATAGCCAGCAACGCCGCAACAACCAACCCATATTTCACTGCGCTCATATGCAAATCTCCTTTCATTCTCTTTCTCCATGAGCGATCGCCCAAAGCGATGCCCGTGCAATAAAAAGTTTCCCACAACAAAATGACATTCGCTAGACAAGAAACGCTCAGTTTGTCGGGCAGACCGGGCGTTTTGGCGTGTGACAGATCGCAAAAACAGACCAGTCGCATTTTAGAAGTGTTGATTTTCATCAAAGATCGGTATCATTGCCGTCCAAAGCACAGTTAAAGCGCCCGTAGCTCAGTTGGGATGGCTGGCGATAGCGTGCAAGCGGCGAAACGACCCCAGGAGTTTTGCCCAGCAATCGCCCGTAGGCAGGACGCCGAGGGCCGGCGTTTGAGCCCGGAGCCTTGGAGGCGAGAGGGATCAAACGAGTATCTGGCTTCGAATCGACTCACTTCAGATACGATTCCAGTGTCAGTTTTGCTAAAAGGTCGGTATCATTCCGTCCGTACCAGTTAAATGCGCCCGTAGCTCAGTTGGATAGAGTATCTGGCTTCGAACCAGGTGGTCGGGAGTTCGAATCTCTCCGGGCGCGCCAAATAAAACAGCCTCACCCACCTGGGTGGGGCTTTTTTATTTGTTGCTTCCGGTCGATGAGAATCCGCCGAAACGACCGGCGAGTTCGATCTCTCCGGGTCTACCACCGCACAGTGCGGGGTGCCCCAAGGCACGCCGCAGGTGGTAGACGCCTGCACATGGACGTGCAGGCCGGGTGGGTCCCAGGGACGGCTACTTGGAACATGCTTACCTACTGGCACTGCGCCGG
>BQJN01000056.1 GCA_021604725.1 Lysobacteraceae bacterium
CGAGTGCCATTCAAGGCACTCGGCACTATGGGCGGCTCACCCCGCGGTGCGGTGGACGCTCATTACTACGCCGCACATGCGCACCCGGCGCATGGCGCGGGCCAGATGATTGCGGTCGGCGACGGTTATCTGGAACACCAGGGTGGCGCTGGACTCGTCGCGTTCCTGATATTCAACGTGTTCGATGTTGCAGCCGCCACGGGCGATGGCTGCGGCCACCGTAGCCAGCACCCCTGGTTCGTTGTGAACATTGGCCCTGAGAGCTACCGAAAACTGACCGGTTGGGTTGACGTCCCAGCACACCTCCAACCATCGGTCTGGCGACTTGCGTAGCAGTGGCAGGTTGCGGCAATTCTTTCGATGAATCACCAGACCCTTTCCGGCACTGAGAAATCCTATGATCGGGTCACCTGGTATTGGATGACAGCAATTGCCGTACGTTACTACCTGACCCTCTTCGCCGCTGAGACGCAAAGCTTCATCCTCGCCCGGTTCCCCGGGGTGCTCTGCATCATGCTGGCCTGCAATCATGTGGCGTGCGACAACCAACGGCATGCGATTGCCCAGTGCAATGTCGGACAGTAATTCTTCCAGTCGCTCGGCGTGATAGTCTTCCAACAGCTTGGCAATCTGAGTGTCGTTGAAGCGATCGAGCGTGCTACCCAGCTGCACCAGGGCCTTGTCCAGCATCCGATGCCCCAGTTCAACAGCGTCTTCGTACTCCAGGCCCTTCAGGTAGTGTCGTATCCCTGCCCGAGCCTTGCCGGTGACGACACTGAGCAGCCATTCCGGATTTGGCGAAGCACTCGGGGCTGTGATGATTTCTACCTTCTGTCCACTGACCAGCACTGTCCGCAACGGCATGGTGTTGCCGTCAATTCGGGCCCTGACCGCGTGGTTGCCAATATCGGTGTGAACGCCGTAAGCGAAATCCAACGCAGTCGAGTTGCGCGGCAACTCCATGATTTCACCATCGCGAGTGAAGACAAAAATTTCATCAGGAAACAGGTCGACTTTGACGTGCTCAAGGAACTCGATCGAATCGCCAGATTCGCGCTGCATGTCCAGCAATCCAAACAGCCATTTCCTGGCCCTGGAGGTGGCCGTCACCTGCTCGGCATCGGCCTTGTATGCCCAATGGGCGGCGATACCCTGTTCCGCGGTTCGATCCATAGCAGGCGTTCGAATCTGCACCTCGATCTTGTCGCCGAATGGGCCAAACAAGACGGTATGCAATGACTGATAGCCATTGGCCTTCGGTATCGCGATGTAGTCTTTGAACAGCGCGGACAAGGGCTTGTACAGCGCGTGCACAACGCCTAGCGCCCGATAGCAATCAGATACTTCGGGTACGATCAAACGAAATCCACACAGATCGGTCAGTTCATCAAACGAACGGTCCTTGCTGCGCATTTTTTGGTAAATGCTGTAAGGTGCTTTGACCCGACCGCTGATTTGGCAGTCAATTTTTTCCTTGCGCATGCGAGCACGAATCGACTTTTCGATACGTGCCAGATTCTCAGACCGGTGACTCCTGGCCTTGGTCAATCGTTCGCCAAGAACAGCATAGCGCCACGGATACAGCGACTTGAAGGACTGATCCTCCAGCTCGCGCTTAACCTCGTGCATACCCAGTCGCTCGGCTAGCGGAGCGTAGATATCCAGGGTTTCGCGGGCAATGCGGCGGCGCGATTGCAGCTTCATCGCACCCAGCGTGCGCATGTTATGCAGTCGATCAGCCAATTTGATCAGAATGACCCGGATGTCACGGGCCATGGCCAGCAACATTTTTCGAAAGCTGGCAGCGGTCGCTTCCTGCCGCGTCGAAAACTGCATCTTGTCCAGCTTGGTGACGCCGTCAACCAACTCGGCAACGGCATCGCCAAATTGCTCGGCGACCTGATCCTTGGTGATTTCAGTGTCTTCTATGACATCGTGCAAGATAGCCGCTGCGATGGTCTCTGGATCCATCTGCATTCGGCTTAAGATGGACGCGACCGCGACCGGGTGAAAGATGTAGGGCTCGCCGCTGGCGCGGGTCTGACCTTCGTGGGCGCGCGCACCCAACAGCCAGGCGCGATGAATTAGCGCCAGCTGTTTCTTGTTCAGGAATCGGGTGAGTGAGCGTTCAAGCTCAAGTACCGGAGCCGGTAGCTTCGGCGAAAGCGGAGGTAGGTCGGGCGCAGCAGGCGCCGGCATGATGCTCTAAACGACCCTTGACCAGTTACCCGCCAAACTGCTCGATGGCCATACCCCAGGCCTCAGCTTCACTGTCAGCGCTGGCCACTTGCTCTGCTTCGATTTCCTCAAGGCGCTTGAGGGTGATTTGGTCGTCAGCGATTTCACGCAAGGCGACTACGGTGGGCTTATCGCCATCCCAGCTCACCATGGGCTCGTGACCTGCCTCAATTTGACGAGTGCGCTTGGTGGCCAACAAAACCAACTCAAAGCGGTTGTCTACATTGTTCAGGCAATCTTCAACTGTAATACGGGCCATGATTTCTCTCGATTATCTGGTTTGCGTTGCGCCGCCGGGTACCTGGCAGTGTACCGCGATTCGACTTGCCGCTCGCACATCAGCGCGCAGCTACCCAAAATGGCCGGCCAGTGTATCGCAAACGCCTACCCAATTGGAACGACTAATTGTACCAGTTGGCCAAAAAGTGGCCGACAACTAGCCGTTTCGAGGCGCCTGGCACATCAATCGCAGCCGTGAATCGCCGACTGGCAGCGATAGGCTATGATGATGCTGGCGGCTCGGGTTACAGCCGCGCCCAAAAGTGGGAGAGCTCATGACAGTTGTTTTGATCATTGCCGGCGTGCTCCTCGGCGCCATTTTAGACGAATTTGCCGGGGCCATTTTCGGCGGTTTGATAGCTTGGCTGGCTGCACGTCAGATGAAGCTGCAAGCGACATTGCGGACGCTGCAGGGTTTGGTTGAACGCGGTACAGCACCTGCGTCCGGCCTCGACAGGAAAACGAGCTCGCCGCCCCAAGCTGAAACGCTTGAGCGCCCGCCACCTGCAGATCAGGCCACGGAACCGGTTCAGTCCGAAGCGCACCATTTCACCGAAACGGCCTCCAGTGACCTCGATGCGCCCGAGCCGGCAGACGACGAGCCGATGATCAATTGGCAAGTCCCATCAAAGCCCGAACAGCACAGCACTTCGTCCGAACCTGGCGCAATCGACCGCGTGATGGGCCTGATCAGGCGATATTTCACCGAAGGCAATTTGGCCGTTCGTGTTGGCGTCGTCATCCTGTTCTTTGGCGTTGCGTTTCTATTCAAACACGCCGCCGACAACAACCTGGTCCCGATCCAGTTGCGACTTGCTGGAGTGATTGCAGGCGGACTGGCCATGCTCGTTGTCGGTTGGCGACTACGTCATCGCAAGGCCAGCTACGCGCTTGTTCTACAAGGCGGCGGCGTCGGTGTGCTCTATGTCACCCTGTTTGCAGCCTATAGACTGTACGCGCTGATATCGGGCCCGACCAGCTTTGCGCTTCTACTGCTAATGAGCGCCATCGCCATGGCTTTGGCGGTAATACAGAACGCCCGAGCATTGGCGGTCACGGCCGTGGTCGGTGGTTTTCTGGCCCCGGTCCTGGCCTCCACTGGCAGCGGCAACCACGTGGCGCTATTCAGTTACTACGCCATATTGAATCTGGCTATTTTAGGCGTTGCCTGGTTCAAGTCTTGGCGGGAGCTGAATCTGATTGGATTCGGCTTCACGTTCATCATCGGCACCGCCTGGGGCATTCAGGCCTACCAGCCGCACAACTTCGACAGCACCGAACCGTTCCTCATCTTGTTCTTTGCGCTGTACTCCTCGATTAGCGTTTTGTTCGCCATGAAACAGCCGCCAAAGCTGCGTGGGCTGGTTGATGGAACACTGGTGTTCGGTACGCCGATCATCTGCTTTACCCTGCAAGCAGCACTGGTTGAGCACATGGACAACGCCATGGCCTGGAGCGCCGTCGCCGTCGCCATCTGGTATGGCATATTTTCGGTGTTGCTGTGGCGCCGACCCGGCGGCCTGCGAACACTGGCAGAGGCCTTTGCGGCATTGGCGATCATTTTCGGCTCAATGGCCATTCCGCTGGCGCTGGACGGCCGCTGGACGGCGGCGGCCTGGGCCATTGAGGGTGCCGGCATGCTGTGGATCGGGCTACGCCAAAACCAGCTTTTCCCCAAGGTCATGGGCATACTGCTGCAAGTAGGTGGCGGCTTCTTCTACTTGTTTGACTACAACCCACCCGCGGACCCCTATATCTTCCTGAACAGTGATTTTCTCGGCATTGCACTGTTAGCGGTTGCGGGTTACCTGAGCGCAATGTGGCTTGATCGCAGCGAAACCAAAGGCTTCTGGAAGAAACTCGGCGCGCCGGCCTTTCTGGTTTGGGGCTTGCTGTGGTGGTACCTCGGTGGTCTGGTCGAGGCTGAGTCGCACTTCAAAGACCAACCTTTAGTGCACACTTTGCTCGCCTACGTCACGTTATCTGGGCTGGCTCATCTTTTGGCCATGCACAAACTGGCCTGGCCTCGGCTACGCCACTTGCTGTGGCTTTGGGCGGTATTTCCACTGTGGCTGGCACTGGTGCTGATTGATCTGGGTGACCGGCCTTTGCTGGGCTATGGCTGGCTGCTGTGGCCGGCGGTGATCCTGGCTGGCTACGTTTCGTTGTACTTCTCCCGACAACCCGCCTATCGCGCACCGGCAGAGCCTTTGGTTCACCTTGCCATTTTGTTCACCGCCACCCTGGTGGTGACAGTCGACTCCAGTTGGTGGCTACTGGGTACCACGCTGACCAACACCAGTTGGCAAGCGGCACTTACCGCAACCGTGCTTGGTGGCATTTTGGCTGGCTGTCTGTTTCATCGACGCTGGCCGGTCTCCGAGTTTCCTGCAACCTACCAGCAATGGGCAGCCCTGGGACTGATCGTTGTATTGGCGTTCTGGTACCTGGTTCACTATGTCTTCACCGCAGTCGACCCGTCGCCGTGGGCCTTCCTGCCACTGCTAAACCCAATGGACCTGAGTGTAGCTGCTAGCCTGACCATCGTTGTCCTGGGCTGGCGCCGCTGTCATGACAGTATCCTCACCCCAACGTCAACCTTGCTATGGATGCTTGGCGTGGTCTTGTTTGTCTGGATCAATACCATCGCTCTGCAAAGCCTGCATCACTGGACTGGCGTTGCTTACCGTCTAGATGCGTTGGCGGACTCTCAACGCGTACAGACCACCCTAACCATATTGTGGACATTGATCGGTTTGGGTGTGATGGTCACAGCGACGCGACAAGCGTCCAGGTTGCTGTGGTTTTGTGGTGCAGGACTGATGGGCGTGGTGGTCTTAAAGCTATTTACAGTCGACTTGTCCAGCCATGGCACCATCGAACGAGTGATCTCATTTATCGGCGTCGGTGTGTTGTTGTTGATCGTCGGTTACTTCTCGCCCATGCCGCCGAGCGCGCCGGAGCAAAATGACCCTTAAGTCAGGTCATCAAGCAAGGAACGATAACGGGTCGCCTGACAGGCCATGCGCAAACGCAAGCTACTCACCAACTGGCGAAGCTCAACCAGGGCTTCGTCAAAGTCGTCGTTAACGATCAGGTAGTCAAACTCGTCGTAATGGCGCATTTCGTCACGGGCTTTCGCCATGCGTGAGGAAATGATCTCTTCGCTGTCCTGACCGCGCCCGGTCAATCTTGAACGCAAGGCCTCAATCGATGGCGGGACAATAAAAATCGAGATCGCATCAGCAACGCGCTCCCGGACCTGACGCGCGCCCTGCCAATCAATTTCGAGCAGCACATCCATGCCCTTTGCCCGCTGCGCCTGCACGGATGATTCGGAAGTACCATAGCTGCGCCCGAATACAGTGGCATGCTCTAAAAAGGCCTGGGTCTTGACCATTTGCGCGAACTGATCGCTATCTACGAAGTGATAATGCTGGCCATCCACCTCACCCGGGCGTGGCGCGCGTGTGGTATGTGAAACGGAAAGAGCAACCTGATCATCTGCCGCCACAAGTGCGTTGACCAAACTGGTTTTTCCGGCGCCTGATGCGGCCGATACGACTAGCAGGTTGCCACTCATTCGATGTTCTGCACTTGCTCACGCATTTGTTCGATCAACACCTTAAGATCGACAGCGGCGTTGGTCACAGACGTGTCTGCTGCCTTGGACCCAAGGGTATTGGCCTCTCGATTCAATTCCTGCATCAGAAAGTCCAATCTACGCCCGACCGGTTCGTCCAGACCGAGCACGCGCCTTACCTCGGCGACATGGGTGACTAGCCGATCCAACTCTTCGGCCACATCCAATCGTTGCAACTGCAGTGCCAGCTCTTGTTCCAGCCGGCCGGTATCAAACTCCACGGACAGGTCCGCCAGACGCTTGTCCAATCTGGCACGAACCGCCGTTTCGATCTCCGGCAAATGTGCTTTTACCGTTTTGACCAGTCCGTCAATGGCGTCTAACCTTTCCACGATTACGGCCGCCATCGCATCGCCCTCGCGCTGCCGCGCTCTGAGCAAAGCATCAAGCGCCGACTCCACTGACACCATCACTTGCTCAAACACTGGGGCCATATCCAATGGGGCTTCCTCGACCAGACCTGGCCACTGCAACAAGCTGGCGAGGTCCACCGAGCCACGGCCGCCCAGTTTGTTGGCCAACTGGTCACTGAGCTTGCAGATTTGATCTGCCAACTCAGGGTTTAAGCCCATGGCACCGGCCGAGCGTGAAGCTGCTGGACGGAACCGTACGCCAAGGTCGACCTTGCCGCGACCCAGTCGCGCGGTCACGCGCTCACGTATCTTCGGTTCAAGCGGACGCAGGTCCTCCGGCAAACGCGGCGTCACTTCCAGGTACCGGTGGTTCACAGTGCGTATCTCGCACTGCAGGGAGCCCCAGTCGCCATTGGCGTCGCTGCGCGCAAAGGCTGTCATGCTATAGGTCATTGCGTCGGCCGTGAAATGGACAAGGCGGTATTCTAACCGTTGATAGCATGATGCAGAAATGTTCGTCATAACCAACTCGCCAATGGCAGCAAGCATGCTGTCGAAGGAAAGCCTCGATTGCGAACTGCTCTGTAGGCCAGCAGGCTAGTATCATGACGCAGAGATTTGAATTTCGCTCGCTAGGGGGCTGCAATGACCGCACGTGCAAAAACGCTTTGGTTTGACGGAAAAATGGTGCCCTGGGAGCAAGCTCAGGTCCACGTCATGAGCCATGCCATTCACTACGGGTCATCCATTTTTGAGGGTATTCGATCCTACGAAATGGATGGCAAGCCTGTGGTGTTTCGATTGCATGATCATTTGAAGCGGTTTTTCGACTCGGCGCGCATCTACCGCTGGCAGATTCGGTACGACATCAATGATTTGACCGCAGCCACCTACGAAGTACTTCAAGACAACAAATTGACCAATGCCTATATTCGCCCGGCCCTGTTTCTCGGCGAGGGCAGCATAGGGTTGGCACCTGGCGACGAAACGCCAATTCACACCATCGTCGGGGCATTCCCGTGGGGCAGCTACCTTGGCGCCGAGGCTCTTGAGCAAGGGGTCGATGTCATGGTCTCAAGCTGGAATCGAGTGGCCCCCAACACCCTGCCCTTTCTGGCCAAGGCTGGAGGCAATTACCTGTCCTCTCAACTGATCGCACAAGAAGCCAGGCGACTGGGCTTCGCTGAAGGCATTGCCTTGGATGTCAATGGCCTGGTCGCGGAAGGGGCCGGACAAAACCTGTTCCTGGTGCGGGATGGTGTACTGATCACACCACCGACCATCGCCTCAATATTGCCCGGCATCACACGCGACACCATCATTGAACTGGCGCGCGAGGAAGGCATTGAAGTGCGCGAAACGCAAATGCCGCGCGAAGCACTCTATCTGGCCGATGAATTGTTTTTCACCGGCACCGCCAGCGAGATTTGCCCGATCCGCTCAGTAGACAACATCACCATCGGCCAAGGCAAAGCAGGCCCCATCACGCAACGCCTGCAAGCACTATTCTTCGGCTTGTTTAACGGCAAAACCCAAGATAAATGGAGTTGGGTGAGCCGCCCATAGTGCCGAGTGCCTTGAATGGCACTCGGCGGGCGGCGAACGACCGCACATGGATGTGCGGGCTGGGTGGGGTCCAGGGACGGTTGTTGCCACATACCTCACCTACCGCTAAGAACATAACGTCACTATTCCGCACCGCAGGGCGTTGATGCCGAGTGCAACTAACCTCGACGCACACGCACCAACACCCCCAAGCCACTACTCATCACCAACGCGGTGCTGAACCAATACATATAGCGAAACGTAGTCGAAGGTGCCGCTGCTGGAAGCAACGCGACCGCTAACAGGCCGCTGGCAGCCACCCACAATGCCAACTGGGCGAGAGGAAGTTCCCGTCGCTGCCAGGCCCACCACAGTGGCCATACGGCCAGCAACAGGTATGCCCAGGGACGGTAAAACAGACTATGAGTCATCGACTTTAGCCATGCGGTACTGACATCAGCCAAACGACCACTGGGTTTGGCGAACACCGGCTGACCTGGCAATGCGACCATCTCACGACCGGCGGTGATGGAGTCTTGTGGCTGTGCCGAGCTGGTCACCCCAAATAGCTCCATCGACACGTCGACCCGATGCTGCAAGTAGGCCCAAGGGTGCTCAGTCACTGCCGTTTTCCATGCCCGCTTCACCGACTCAATCTGCCCTGGCTGCGGATTGAGCAAATCGCCAGTCAATGGCATTTGGATATAGACCGGCACCGAATAGTGTGGGTTTGCGGCGGCCCGTTGCTGCTCAATGCTCATCGGAAAGGCCACCACTTCGTCCGGCACCAGGTTGAGACCTGCGTGCACGCCGGTCATGAACACGTCCCACAGCCCAACTTGAGCAAACATATCGAGCCGCTTAACCGCCGGGTGCAGAGCAATCAAACTTGGTAACACCGCCAACGTCACAATAGCGACAGCGCCCGAAACTTTAGGCCATGACAACTTGGCAAGACGAATACTCAAGATCGCCAATGGGCCGGTGGCCAATACGCCGAGCGGCCGATAAGCGGTCGCCACAGCCAGAGCCACAAATACCAGCAATAACAACCAGCGCGACGCCGAGCGTGTTTGCAACGCGATCGCCCCGGCCGCCAACACTAAAAAGGCGACTTGCCCGGTATCCTTCCAGGCATACGGCAATATCGCCAGATTAGCCGGCCACAGCGTCAATAGTACCGCCACGAGCACAGACACCCACCCCGGTAGGCGGCACGCAATCAGCAGCATGCATAGTCCGGCACCGTAGGCCAGCAAATGTAGCAACACCAGGCCGCCGGGACCTTCAATGATCTGGTCAGTGATTGACCACAACATGGCCATCAGTGGCGGATGATGGGTGTTGTAGGCACCGGCCAGGGCCTGGCCATACTGTGAGGCGGAGTCGAAACTCATGTAGCCTGGCCAAAAGGCAATGGCGTAGGCGAGTACCAGCAAGGTCGCGGCCAGGACGGCCCCAAGCCGAGCGCTCACAAGCCGAGGTCACCGTTCTTTGGTGTCCAAAAGGCGGTCAGGTTCGCTTTCTGTGCAGTCAGGTCGGTTGGTGGTTCAGTCCATTCAAGCCTGGCAATAGCCGCTGTCGGCATCGTTACATGCCGGCCACTGAGACTGGCGACCAGCATTTCGAACCCCGGGTTATGCCCGACCAACATCATGCGGTCACAATCCATGTGCCTGCTGACCACATCAAACAGCGTACCGGTGAATGCCTCATAGATCGCCTTTTCGAACTCGATGTTGCGCTGGTCGAAACCGCATGCACGACAGGCCAGCTCAGCGGTTTGCCGCGCCCTAGCCGCTGTCGAGCACACTACTCGATCGGGAACGCAATCCTGTTCCTTCAGCCAGCTTCCAGCGGCCTGCGCATCACGCAGGCCCCTTGACGCCAACTCCCGATCAAAATCTCGCCCCGAGACGGAGTCGCGCTCAGTCTTGGCATGGCGAAATACCAGTAGCTCCTTCAAGGCACGTCCACCGTCACACGCTGCATCGACTCGTTGTTCCGAATCCACGTCGCCGAGTAGGGCGATGGGTAGTCAATGTTGGTGCTGAACAGGCCGTCATCAGCGTTGTTGTAGGTACGGGTCAAGGTACCGACCGGGAAGGTCATTGGTGTCACCCAAACGCCACCCGGAGGATGTGCCTCGAACGAAAACATTTGTGCCGTATCGGTGCCTGCATCGATCACGCCCTGCGCCACTGTCGGCTCGCCGTCGTTGTCATAGAAAAACAGCACATGCGACTCAACGGCACCTTGGGTGACGACGGCATCGCCCCAGTTCTCACCCGCCTTGGCCCAGCCACCGGTGTAGTCAATCGGTGTCGGGTTGGTATTGAACAGGAAGAACTCCATGCGACCAACCATTGAACTGCCATCGTTGTAGCGAATGTGGCTAAGGGCAGAGTCGTCATCAATTTGCGTGATGCAGACACGACCGTCCACCGACACCACTGGGTCAACGCCCGGCACCCAACTGCCATTCCACTGGAAGCTGTTCAATGTGGTGCACATTTGACCTGCGATGGTTCGGCTGCCGGCAGATTGGGTCCAGCCGATTTGCCTGCCGTCCTCGCCACCACGTCCGGCATACCAGCCGAAGGCCAGTACCGAGACATCAGGGTAAAAGTGCATATCGATAGCCGTGCCTGGCCGCAGAAGATCAGTGTACAACCCTGGTCTCGGGTCGGGCATCGCGAAACCTTTTAGTGCTTCCTGGCTGGTCTTCACCACATCACATCCACCCTCGCCGACAACACCTTCCAACACGCGATCGTGATAGCCATAATCGAGCGCCGTATCACCACTGACTCCCGCCAGATCAACCCCAAAGCGATCACCACACGGAAAGTCGAAAGGTATTTCGACTGACAGGTTGACGGTGCGGCTGCCTCCCATGCCCAGGGTGCCCAGATCCTGTACCGGATTGAGGATGACGATGTTGTCATTGGTCGGCATCGGAGGACGGATACAAACTGCGTGATCATCTGGCATTGCGTTAGTCACGTTGCACGCGTATTCGATGCCATCGTCGGCGGCCTGGTTCAGCGTACCTATGGTCGCCCCGTTACCCAGGAACGGATCACCCGCACCATGCTGGTAAACCAGTTCACCGTTGTCATACAAGATTGCCTGAAAGTCAAAAAATATCGGATCGTTTAGAACGAAATAGGTGGCATCGTCCCATTGGAAAATACTGCAGCCCATCGCTTCAGACGAATCGGACAGGCGAGGACAGTTGGCAAAGTACTGATAAAAGCCCTCTTCGATGATCAGGTCGTCGTGCAACGGATTGATACGGCCAGGGAATTCAAAAACCGGCGGGAAAGCGCCACATTGGTTGGCCCAGTCTCCGCCGCTGTCATTACTATTCGTTGACAAATAGCCATTTGTCGACATCACCACATCAGACAGAACTTCCCCATAGAAAGGAAAGCCATTGCCCAATGTCACTGCTGCTCCACCATCATCCAATGCTGGAAAGCCGCTACTACTGGCAACAAAACTCAGTGGTGTGCCGTTGCTAATATCCTGAAAATCATAAGCGCAGTCGCCTTCATCGCTGTCACTGAACGTATAGCCAAACCCATCCGGACCGCCAGTGGCTTTCGCCGTACCGTCACCGGCAGTGGGTACGAACAGTGCATTGCCACCCGAAATCGAGCCGTCGCCATTGTTTATGACGGTAACGTTGGCCGACCACACCTCGCCCGGCTCTATAGACTGATCGCCGTCGCCGAATGACTCCTGCCACGGTGAGGTGTCACCGACATCGAAGTCGGGGCCGGTGACGACCTGGCCATACTGTGCGACACCAACACAGCCGGTGTTGTCAGTAACTCGCAATGTCGTTGTGAACGCTCCGCCCTCTGGCCAAGCGACGTCCGGGTCCTCCATATCGCTGTCGGAAACCCCATCGCCATCGAAATCCCATGCCCATTGATAGGGCCCTTGGCCACCGCTGACCGAAGCCGAAAAACCAACCGCGACCCCGGCAGAAACTGGATTTGCGCCCCCGCTAATGTCAACAGTAGGCGCATCGCAGGTGCCCGCACCGTTGAGAACATTCACTCCGGAATCGCTTGGATCCAGATGATCGCTCAGGCGTGACCCGGTCGACCCTCCGCCAGTCCAGGAAGCGAATAGCCTTCCATACCAGTCAGGCTGGTCATTGCCACAAGCAGCAAATCCCCCGTGCAACTGCCCAATCAGTCGTTGTTGCCCATTCCACAATCCCGAACCCGATGAGCCGCCTTCGGTAGTCCCAAGATCCCAGTCAGCGACCCGAATGTGCGTGGTGCCACTACCTGGGTCCCCGAGGTAACTCGAGATGCTATTTACATTGTCCTCAAAGCTAATACGTTTGGCATGCCCCGCGGGGTGGTGAATAGCCACGGATGAACCACTGGTGCGGTCGCGCCGGTCCCAACCGGTGTAAAACACATTTGCCTCCATGGGCGGCACGTCATCCAATTCGATCAGAAAAAAGTCGCTGGCGGCAAAACTGGCCACTGTTGATGCCCCACTCTGATTTTGCCCTACCAAAGGTGCGGCTGTGCCGCTGGCAGCGGAACCCGGTGTTCGGCAGGTCGGGTTGATGTAGTTCCAATACACCACAACCACTGCTGGGTTGACGCCGTCCAGACAATGGTTGGCTGTCAGGAACAAGTTGCGTTGATCCGCCGCTGTGTTGTTGACCAACTGACCCGTACAAAGAGATCCCGAGAATGTGTAGCGAGCTACACTTTGAATTTGGTCAGCCCACGGGTCGCCTTCCGGGCACACCACATCGACATTGCAGGAGCCAGATTTTTCTCCAGTCGGGGTGTTAAAAAAGTCAAAATACCCGTAGTTGATTGATGCCAGGTTAAATGAGATGTGGTCTTTCAATGCGGGCGGCGTCACCACCTCAAAAATAGCTCGATCGCTCGGCACCAAAGGCAGCGGCAATATGCCATGTGACTTGTTGTGATTTGCCGTAAATGGTCCTTGCACTGAGCTTCCATCCGCCGAGTACAAATAAATCTCGGCGCCACTTGGCAGGAAGAAACCGGTTAGCTTAAGGTCGATTGACTTGGCCCCAGGTGCATCAATGGCCAGCCTCCATGCAAGACGCCCATCCTTCAGCGTTTGCCACCCGGTCATGCTCTTGGTCGTCACCGTTGGCAATGCCTTGCCCAATTGATATTCAACCGCGTAACGCATCGGCTCGCCACGCTCCTTGGATGCGGCGTCTTCAGCAGCTACCTTGCTCATATCTGGCAACGGTAGCTCGATTCTTTGGTGGATCAATCTAGAGGTGTCTTTCAACCCCGGTGGTTGCGCGTTGGCGGTGCCGATGACGGCGAACAGGATTACCAGGAAGGTCATTCTATACATGGTAGTGCCTCAGTTGAGGAATCTTGTCAATCCAACATCATACCCTAAGGACACGCTGCCTGGCGCAAGCGTCTACTTGCGCCGTGCCCGCGGATGCGCCTGGTCATAAACTTGCGCCAAACGTTGGAAATCTAGATGCGTATAGACTTGCGTGGTATTCAAGCTGGCATGACCCAACAGCTCCTGTACGGAACGTAATTCACCAGAAGATTCCAGCAAATGTGAGGCAAAGGAATGGCGCAGCATATGCGGGTGAACCCGTTGCCACAAACCGCATTCCCGGGCACGAATTTCCACGCGTTTCTGAATGGCTCGATGTGACAGGGGCCCCTGATCTCGACCGTGAAATACCCACTCCGATGACGGCGTTTGCATGGTTTGCCAATGCTGCAATGCTTCCCGCGCCTTGCCACCTACCGGCAAAACGCGTTGTTTGCTGCCCTTGCCAACTACACGAACCCCGCCGAGGCCGCGATCAAACTGTACCCACTTCAGTGCCGCCAACTCAGCCAGGCGCAAACCACAGGAGTAGAACAGTTCTAAAATGGCACGGTCGCGAACATCAATCGGACGATCGCCGCTGACCTCGACCAGCCTCTGCATTTCATCGACACTGAGCGGGTGCGGCAAACTGCGCGGCGCCTTGGGGGCGCGAATGCCCACCGTACAATCGATGTCGACCGCCCCCTCGCGCAGCAAGTACCGAAATAGTGTTCTGACCGCCGACAAGCGGCGCGCCAGAGAACGTCGGCCCAGACCCTGTCGATGCTGGGCCGCCAGCCAGTCACGAATCACCAATGCATCGACATCGCGCCAGGCGACAATTTCTTTTGTAGTCACGTAGTCGATCAGGTGACGCAGGTCGCGTTGGTAGGCTTCGACCGTCCGTGGCGACAGTCTGCGTTCCGTCTGCAAGTGCTGGACGAAAGCGCTGAGGCCCCGGTTCATAGCGGTTCTGATCGCGTGGCGGTTTTGGAGTCCGTGATTAATGCGCAGCGAGCGCCAGCTTGCAACGGCACCTCCGCGCTCCAAGCCTTGCCCCACCTACCGCACCTGGCAGATGTTCGCTCGAGCTTGGGCAGAGCCTTGTTTTGCATTGTCAGCCTTAAGCGCTTTGACTCTCGCGCAGCGGTTGGTTCGAAGTGGTAACACTGCGCAATGCAGCGGTCAGCACATCGCCCAACAAGTTCAGAAATGTCGTGCCCATGCCAGGGTGGAAACGATCAGCATCTTCGCTGCCGATGGCGAGGATTCCGACTTCGCTGCGTTCTCCCAGCGGTAGCAGAACCGCCGACTGAATACGTTCAGCGGCACCGTCAAACAATAGCTCAAGCCGCTGCGCATCAATGCGACCGCATACTGGTACCGAGCGCTTGATAAACTCATGAAACGGCTGCAATGCGGGATCATCGACTGCCATTTGCTTGACGTTTTCGCTTTCCGATAGCCGCGTTTCGCTCAACATCAGCAGCGCCGAGTGATCGGCACCAAAGCCTTGTTGCAAATGGGTGTGAATGGTCGCTGCCAATTGCTCAGGACCGTCCATTTGCAAAATCGCCAGGGTCAGTTCATGCACGCGACCCAAGCGTTTTTCGTTGTCGGCAGCCACCGCAATCAAGTCGCGTAACTTGGAGTTGAGATCACGATTGCGATTGCGCAGCGCGGCCACTTGATACTCCAGCAATGAGGCTGCGTCACCCGCGCGATGTGGAATGTCCATTTTTAGCAGCAGGTTGGGATTGCGGCCAAAGAAATCCGTATTTTCTCGCAGGTATTGTTCAACCTGGCGTTCTGTTGGCAATGTATCGCTCATAGTTCAATTACCCCATCAAACACGTGCTGAGCCGGCCCAGTCATGGTCAGCGCATGGCCCTCGCCGTGCCAATCTATCACAAGTGTGCCACCGGGCAAGTGGACGACCGTATGGATTGACGTGTGCCCGTTGTGTCTGGCGGCGACTGCAGCGGCACAGGCCCCGCTGCCACAGGCCGGTGTTTCCCCAACCCCCCGCTCATACACACGAAGCCGAATACAACCAGGCTCAATCAACTGATAGATCCCCAGATTGACACCACGCTCAAAGGCGTCGTTACCTTGCGCACACTTGCCGAGCCGGTCCAATGGCGTTGCCCCGACATCGTCTACCGCAATGACCGCGTGCGGATTGCCAAGGTTGACCAGGACCGCGTCAAAGCAATCACCGTTCAAATTCAAGCGCTCGGCGCGAACGGCGTTTGGCGCGGGCAGGCTGACCGAAACATCACGGGCGTTGGCTTCGACTTCAACGACGCCGGCGGGGCTCGACATTTTGAACGGCCCGTCACTTTCCGGCGCAAGGTACCGCCCGACACACCGTGCACCATTGCCACATTGTTCGGCAGCGCTGCCATCTGTATTGAAGATCCGATACGCCGCCAGCAAGCCTTGGCCTTGATCGCCTTGCTCAATGAGCATGACCTGATCACAACCAACGCCGCGACGGCGGTCGGCAAGCCTGCGACACAGCTCACCATCGACCCTGACGTCCTGATGGCGGCTGTCAATCACAACAAAATCGTTGCCCAGACCATGCCACTTTGAGAACTCTATCCGCGACATGTTCAGGGTCTGCCCCTGGCCATCCAGTGCCGATCACTGACTTGCTCAAGGTGCAGGTCCAGTCCAGCGTCGTCAAGCTGCTGTTTCACTTCTTCGAGCGTGTAGGCAGCGAACAAAGAGTTTCTAAAATCTTGCTGCAATACTGATGGATGATTCGCCGCATGCTTGGCGACCAGAGCGTCCACCTCTGCTTCATTGTCAGGCCGCAACAAGTCCATTACTTGTACAACACCACCCGGTA
Source organism: Lysobacteraceae bacterium (assembly GCA_021604725.1). GTDB lineage: Bacteria > Pseudomonadota > Gammaproteobacteria > Xanthomonadales > BQJN01 > BQJN01. The sequence continues at coordinate 16,277 of BQJN01000056.1, forward strand.
TCAGCAGTGAACGGATGGCGGCCCACAATACATCGGGTTCGGGCAAATGATGCAACAGCGAGTTGCTGATCACGGCGTCATGTGCCACCACGTCAGACACATCGGGCAGCAGGCGTTTGACGATACTCACCCTATCGCGCAGACGAGCGTTGTCGATGGCGTGCTCTGCTCGTGCCAGCATATTTTCCCCGCCATCCAGTGCCGTTAGCTGCCAGTGTGGGTAACGACAAGCTAGACGGACGACGATATCACCGGGGCCACAGCCTAAATCGATGACCGACGCAAAGTCTGGCAAATGGTGCGCGAACATGTGTGAAACAAACAGGTCGTTGGCCTCGGAAAAGTCAGCCTCGGCGTAGGCCGCCGTCTGCTCCGGCGTGTCCATCAACTCCGGCTCAGGGACGCGCTCCATCCGCCTCCTCATCAGCGACCACCGCACTCTCCGACTCCATGCTATCGGCTGGCGAACTCTCGACCTGCTCGGACTCGGTCTGTTCATCGGCTGGTAAATACAAATCGCCCTTCAGACCACAGCCGGTCAGGGCCACTGCGACGAGCAGTATTAACATCAGGTTTTTCATGCCCAAGATCTTACACCAAAGGGCCAGATGCGTTATCCGTTTATAGCGCGGTTTACCCGCCGATCGACCCACCGAAGTGGCCATTCATCCAGCATGCACATGGAATTCGCTCAATCGCCGACGTATTGTAGTGACTCGTCGCCAACCACCGCGGCCTTGACCACCAGAGGGACCATGCAACACGACTGGCTACCACAGTTTTGTAAAGCGAATTTTATTTTCAGCGCCATGGTGGTCGCTGAGGTGGTGGTTCTGGTTAGCGCACTCACCGACCAGCCCAGTGGCGGGTTCTGGCGACAAATCGGCATCTCAACACTTTTCACGCAATGGGTAGTGATTACCGCCGCGGCAGCACTGTGCTCGTTGCAACCGATGTTGAGAAAGCTTCCTGCGGTCGCAGGCATTGGCATTGCCTACGTATTGGTTCTTGCCATCGCGGCCACGGCCAGCAGCATTGGGTATTGGCTTGATGGCGCTTTCCGTCTTGACCTGATAGACCCGAGCCGATCTCATCGCTCGCTCGTCACCGTCAACACTCTGATTTGTGCTGTGGTTAGCGCTCTGGCGGGCAGGTATTTTTATGTACAACGGCAGTGGCAGGCACAGATACGAAGTCAGGCCGAAGCGAAGGTGCAGGCATTGCAGGCGCGAATCCGGCCGCATTTTCTATTCAACTCAATGAATCTGGTTGCCAGCCTGGTTCGCCGCAGGCCGCAGCAGGCCGAGGCCGTAGTGGAAGACCTGTCTGACTTGTTCCGAGCAGCACTGCGCGATCTTGACGACGACAGCACCCTGGCGCAAGAACTGGACCTTGTGCGAAGTTATCTGGCCATCGAGCAGTTACGCCTTGGGGAGCGGATGAAAGTGAACTGGAATACAGACAGCTTGCCACTGCATACACCTTTGCCGCCGCTGTTGATTCAGCCACTGGTGGAAAATGCGGTCTACCATGGTCTACAGCAGCGGCCCGAAGGCGGCGTCATCGAGATTGTTGGCAGCTCACAGGCAGACCGATGGATGTTGACCATTACCAATCCAAGACCGGAACAAAAGACTGAGGCAGGGTCTGGCATGGCGATAGACAACATTCGCCAGCGCCTGGCGCTGCGCTTTGGGCGAAAGGCATCGCTTGAAACGGTAGGCGAGCCGGATCGATTCACCGCGACGATGACGATCCCAGTGCCTGAGTCAATCAAGGAGACAGCATGAAAATTGCAATCTGCGATGATGAGCCTCTAGCACGAGAGCGATTGTGTGATCTGGTCGAAGGCAGTACGCACGAGGCGTCCGTGGTGGCCGTGGCCGCCAATGGCCAGGAGGCTATCGAGGCGGTCGAACAGCACGACCCCGACGTAATCTTGCTCGATATTCGCATGCCCGGCCTGGACGGCATCGCCGCGGCCAAAACCTGGGTCGATCAACTTCGTCCCCTGGTTATTTTTTGCACCGCCTATGACGACCAGGCGCTGGCTGCATTCGATGTGGCGGCCATTGACTACCTGGTCAAACCGATTCGACAGCGCAGGCTGGACTCAGCACTTTCGCGTGCCCAACGGGTCCTGCTCAACGAGCCAGGACAGGCCGGGCGCAACCACTTTTCCATTCGCCTGGGTCGGCAACTGTTTCTTCTACCGGTAGTTGATGTGCTCTACCTGCACGCCGACCACAAATACACGCTATTGCGTCACGCCAATGGCGAGGCATTGATTGAAGAGCCCTTGACCGCACTTGAGCAGGAGTTCGGAGACCGCTTTATCCGAGTTCATCGCAACGCTTTGGTCGCCAGAAGCGCAGTTACCGGCCTGGTTCGCAACGATGCGGGACGCAACTGCGTGCAGGTGCGGGAGATTGATGACTTGCTGGAGGTCAGTCGCAGACGCTTGCCCGAGATCCGCAAGATCATTCAATCACTGTGACCAAGGCGTCACCAACCCTGGTCTACGACGGCGACTGTGCGTTTTGTTGTTATTGGGTGCGTTATTGGCAGCGCCTGACTGGCGAACAGGTCCGCTATCTGCCATTGAAACAGGCCACAAAGGAGTTCCCAAAACTCGACGCTGAGGCCTGTCGACGGGCTATTCACTGGATTGAAGGTACCGACGTCCAAACCGGTGCTGCCGCTGCCGCGAAGGTACTAAGGACTGTCCCCGGCTTCAGACTATGGCCGTTGCTTTATCGGTGGCTGCCTGGCATGGCCTGGATCAGTGAACGCGCATACGCCGCCATATCCAAACAGCGCGGCCTTAGCGCCATGACCAGTCGCCTGCTATGGGGCAAGGAGCGCTATCCGGAAACCTATCAGCGGGTGATCTGGCTATTCGAGCGCTGGCTCGGGTTGATTTTCCTGATCGCCTTTTGTTCGCTTTGGATACAAGTCGAAGGACTGATCGGCAGCGATGGCTTGCTGCCGGCCAAGGACTACCTGGCTGACATTGGACGCATGATTCCGGGACCAGAAAAATTCTGGATGCTGCCCACTGCGCTCTGGCTGGCCGATGCCGATTGGATGCTGCATGCCCTGTGTGTGCTTGGCGCTGTGGGTGCCGTACTTTGCATGGCCAACCGTTTAGCCTGGGTCGGCTTGCTGCTGTGTTACTTGAGCTATTTGTCACTGCAAGCGGCCGGCCAGATGTTTCTTGGCTATCAATGGGACTTGTTGCTGCTCGAGTGTGGTTTCCTGGCGTTGTTCCTACGCCTTGCGCCGCGCCTTGCCGTCACCTTGTACCGATGGCTTCTATTCCGATTCATGTTTCTTTCGGGCCTGGTCAAACTAAGCTCGCAGGACGCCAGCTGGGCCGACTGGACCGCGCTGAACTACCACTTTGAAACACAACCATTGCCAAACCCCTTGGCCTGGTATGCCGATCAACTCCCGACCAGTCTATTGACGGTACTGGTGGCGCTGACCTTGTTCATTGAATTGGTGCTGCCATTTTTGTTTTTCGCTGCACGCCGCCTGCGGCTGGTGGCGTTCAGCCTGACCATCGCGTTGCAACTGGCCATCATTGTCACCGGAAACTACAACTTCTTTAACTTGTTGGTCTTGGGGCTGTGCCTGTTCTTGTTGGACGATAGAATGCTTTCGTTCTGCACCAAGCAGATCGAGCCCACGCGCTGGCGCTGGCCCACATGGGTGCTGGGGCCAACGCTGGGCCTTGGCTTCCTTGTCATTGGCAGCGCACATATCTGGATGACCGTCGTTCAAAGGTTGCCGCCCTCACCCTTGATCGATGTGATGCGTGCAGTATCCCCGCTGCAGGCAGTCAACAGCTACGGGGTGTTCGCGGTGATGACAACCGAGCGACTGGAGGTTGTTGTTCAGGGCTCGAACGATGCCGAAGACTGGCTAGACTATGAGTTCAAGTACAAACCTGGAGCGACGGATCGCGGCTTGCCGCTAGTGGCACCGCACCAACCTCGGCTGGACTGGCAGATGTGGTTTGCCGCACTGTCAAACCGCTATCGACAACCCTGGTTCGAACGTATGATGACCGGCGTATTGAAAGGTGAACCGCAGATTCTGAACCTGCTCGACGGCAACCCATTTCCTGACCAGCCGCCCAAGTTTGTACGTGCACAAACCTACCTGTATCGATTCACTACGCCGCAACAGCGCGCTGAAACCGATCAGATCTGGGTTCGTGAGCTACGTGGTGAATACTTCCCGGTGTCGACATTGAACCGACCTTGAAACCATTGAACCCGTTGCTTTCCACAAAGTAGAGGCGCTGGCATTTGCCTGCGTCTGCTGGCCGGGTGGGGTCGATAAGTGCAGTTCACCAAATTCTGCCCCTTTTCAAAGCGAGCAGTGCTCGCCTCACCGGCCCTCCTGTCCTCCTAGTGCTTATTCCCCAAAGCGGACACGTATCCGCCTGGTTCGCTGCGCGAGCATTAAAGATGAAGCACTAGGAGATTAGGAGGGCCGGTGAGGGCTGCAGACGCAGCCTTTGCATTCAATATCAGAACAGACCACAAGAGTGAGCCGTACTGCATAAATCTATCAATCCATTGTCATTTCCAAAGAGCCGACAAGTGCAACTCACCATTGATGGCCTTATTCGAAGCGAGCAGTGCTTGCGGCTCTGCTTGACCTGAAGCGTACAGCTGCTAGGCGCATTCCGCAGGTAATGGCCGTAGCCCTTGGCAAGGATTGGAACAACGCAGATGGGCGCTTCAGGCCAAGCCCACGGGGCCTGCAGAGCAGCCCGCACTCTTCGTTATTCCTTCTCACCAGGCAGTGAGCATGCTTTCGAAGGAAGGCCTCGATTGCGAACTGCTCTGTAGGCCAGAGCCATATTCGAATTAATCAGAGCTTCCCTAGTGTAGAGGTCGTCCACAATTGTCGATCTGTGGCCAATCTATATCAGGCTGATTCAGCGGTCACTGGCTGCACCGGGTGACGGAAACGTTCCAACAAAGCATCACCCCGCGTGCGAACGGCCTCGATGTTGTCTTCCTTGATATGGCCATAGCCGCGAATCTGCTCGGGCAAGGACGCAATTTCCACCGCCAGGTCATGATTCTCTGCTGTTAAACCTGCCAGCAGCTCTTCTACCTCATTGGCATAGTCGGCAATCAATTGGCGTTCCTCTCGACGCTCTTCGGTGCGCCCGAATGGATCGAAAAATGTTCCACGCAGGAATTTGAATCGCGCCAACACCTTGAACGCAGTAAAGACCCACGGCCCGTATTCGCGCTTGCGCAGCTGACCGGTATCCGGGTCTCGCGGTGCGAAGGCGGGCGGCGCGAGATTGAAATGCACCTTGTAGTCACCTTCGAACGCCTGCTCCAGTTGCTCCTTGAACTGACCATCCGCATACAGTCTCGCGACCTCATACTCATCTTTGTAGGCGAGAAGTTTGAAGTAGTATCGAGCAACGGCCTGTGCCAGCCCGCTTTGGCCGGGCGTCCGCATGGCTTCGACTTTTTCGACTTTGCGAACCAGCGCTTCATAACGTTTGGCCAAGGCCTTGTTTTGATAGCCGGTCAAAAACGTCTTGCGAATCTCCACCTGTTCATCCAGTGTGCGAGCGATGCGTCGTTCGGCCAGAACCACTGGCGGCTTGGTGGCGCTTTCGACCCGCGGCAAGTCATGTGCAGCCAGCCGCCCCCAGTTGAACGCTCGGCGGTTGGCCTCAATGGCCACACCATTGAGCTCGACCGCTCGCATCAAGGCCGCCTCACTGACCGGAATGCGGCCTTTTTGCCAGGCAAACCCCAGCATAAACAGGTTGGCCGCTATAGAGTCTCCCATCAAGGACGTCGCCAGGCGGGTGGCATCGACAAAGTCGATTCCTTTCTCGCCTACGGCATCAATCAATGCTCCGTTGATATCTTCACGCGGGAATTGCAGATCAGCCTGCCGCGTAAACGTACCCGGCATCGCTTCGTTGGTGTTGATCACAGCATGCGTCAAACCACGGCGCATTTTAGCCAGCGAGTTCTGCTCACCTGCAACCACGTTGTCGCATCCGAGAATCAGGTCACAACTACCGGCGGCAATGCGCACTGCATGAATGTCCTCCGGACGCCCGGCGACTCGGACATGTGAGGTCACTGCACCACCTTTCTGCGCCAGTCCGGTTTGATCCAGAACCGTCACGCCCTTGCCCTCCAGGTGCGCAGCCATACCGATCAAGGCACCGATAGTGACAACGCCAGTGCCGCCAACGCCGGTGATCAGAATGTCATACGGCTCGGCCAATGCCGGCAGATGCGGCGTTGGAACACTTTCAACCAACGGTGACTCGGTAGAGGCGGCACCCTTTCGTGGCTTGCCACCGTGGATGGTAACGAAGCTCGGGCAGAAACCCTTCACGCAGGAGAAGTCCTTGTTGCAAGAGGACTGATCAATGGCGCGCTTGCGACCAAACTCAGTCTCGACCGGCAATATGGAGGTGCAATTGGACTTGACGCCACAATCACCACAGCCTTCGCAGACACGCTCGTTGATAAAGGTCCGTTTCGGCGGGTCGATCATCAAACCACGCTTGCGTCGACGTCGCTTCTCTGCAGCACAGGTTTGATCGTAGATCAGAACGCTAACCCCAGGCGTCTGCCTTAAGCGCTTTTGAATATGGTCCATGTCGTCGCGGTGCTCAAAAGTAACACCGCCGGGGAACAAGTCGTGATTCGACCACTTCTCCGGTTCATCAGAGACAACGATAATGGTCTCTACGCCCTCGCTATGGACCTGATGCGCGATGTCGGGGACGGTCAAGGTGCCGTCCACCGGTTGCCCACCAGTCATCGCCACCGCGTCGTTGTACAGTACCTTGAAGGTCATATTCAGCTTGGCGGCCACGCATGCACGAATAGCCAACGACCCCGAGTGGAAATAAGTCCCATCGCCGAGATTGACAAAGATATGACGCGTTTCAGTGAACGGTGACTGACCAATCCAGGGTACGCCCTCGCCACCCATTTGTGTGAACGTCTCGGTACGCCGGTCCATCCAGACCGTCATGTAGTGACAACCAATGCCGGCCATGGCGCGAGAACCCTCGGGCACATTGGTCGATGTATTGTGCGGGCAGCCAGAGCAAAAATGCGGCGCGCGCGCGAACTGGACGCGAGGTCGGTTCAGCTCCTTGTCTTTGGCCTTCAAAAACGCCAGGCGCTCGTTGATTGCATCTGAGGTGAAGAACGGCTTGAGCCTGGCAGCGATGACTCGAGCGATCTGAGCCGGGGTCAGCTCACCAGTCGACGGCAACACCCACTGGCCTTGCTCATCATGCTTGCCAACGATTGACGGGCGGCGGGCTGCATCCAGGTTGTAAAGCTGTTCCTTCATTTGCTTTTCAATGAAGGAACGCTTCTCTTCGACGACAACGATATCTTCAAGCCCGTCAACGAATCGTCTCAAGCCCTGTGGCTCCAACGGCCAGCTCATGCCGATCTTGTAAACGCGAATGCCAATGTCGGACGCCATCTTGGCGCTGATCCCGAGGTCTTCCAACGCCTGTAGCACGTCGAGGTAGGACTTGCCGCTGGTGGCAATACCTAATCGCGCTTTGGGCGAGTCAATAACGATGCGGTCAATGGAGTTGGCCAGAGCGTACGCACGAGCGGCATTCAGGCCGTATCGATGCAAACGCATTTCCTGCTCCATTGGCGTGTCTGGCCAACGAATGTTCAGCCCATCCGGCGGCAGCACAAAATCTTCCGGAAGCACAATGTCCAGCTGGTGAGGATCAACGTGCACCGAGGCCGAGCTTTCAACCGTTTCAGCGATGGTTTTGAAGCCGACCCAGCGGCCAGTAAAGCGTGACATCGCCCAGCCATGCAGCCCCATATCAAGGATGTCCTGAACACCCGCAGGGTTGAGGATCGGCATCATCGCCGAGATGAACTCATGTTCAGACTGATGCGGCAAGGTTGATGACCGGCAGGCGTGATCGTCACCCGCCAATACCAGCACACCACCCAGTTTCGAAGCTCCGGCTGCATTGGCGTGTTTGAGCACGTCGCCGGTGCGATCAACACCCGGCCCCTTGCCATACCACATGCCGAACACACCATCGTACTTTGCACCCGGCCACAAATTGACCTGCTGTGAGCCCCATACAGCGGTGGCCGCTAGATCTTCGTTGAGCCCAGGAACAAATTGAACATGATGTTTCTTCAGATGTTCGCGCGCGCGCCACAGGTTCAGGTCCAAACCGCCCAACGGCGAGCCGCGATAGCCGGACACAAAACCGCCGGTGTTTAGTCCAGCCGCCAAATCTCGCTGACGCTGCATTAGAGGCAGACGAACCAGCGCCTGAACACCGCTCAGATAGACGCGACCACTTTCTCGCGTGTACTTGTCATCCAGTTGATAGTTGTAGTCAAGCTTCTCGGCGGGAACGGCCATACTCGGTTACCTTGCTGCGGCGGCGATGACTCAGGTTACGAGCTGTCGCACGAAAATGAAACGAAGCCGGCCATTTTAGCACGCCATAGCCATAGGCACGAGTGCTCGCCGGTGCTACCAATCGCTGGGCAATTGCATGACCATCCCGTTCAGTTCCGCGGTTTGATTGCTGTAACTGAGACGAGTGACATAGTCAGTACCTTCCAGCACCACGATGCCGTTGGCGCGAAGGCCCCGCAGCCATTTGTCGGCCTCGTCCACGGCCTCGTCGGACCGTTCTGGTTCCAGTTCGGACAGCGCCTTGAGAACCGCCAGCTGTTCGAGCAGAGGTGGCGGAATCTGTGCATCCAACTGCAAGACCAAGCCGTCCATCCATCCATCAGCCGGGCGGCCATCGGCCACCATGACCATGCTCGTTAGCCCAGAGGCGCTATTGAGTGCCAGCGAAAACTCATTCAATCGCGGGTTCTCGGCGAGCAATGTCCGCCAGTATTGCCGGTGAGCAGCGGCTTGTGCTGGCTTTCCCGAAGAGCTGAGCAATGGGCCCACAACGCGATGGTTTATGTCTGAAAATTCGATGACCGCCATCCCATCGCTTGCGGTACCAATGAGTGCGGAGCTGATATCATCGACGCTTGCCGTGGCCTGCCCACTACTGATGCCATTGCGTGCAGCAAGTTCGGCTGACACTTTGATCTGCTTGGCTTCCAAACCAGGCCAGGACAGAGATTCCGCCCTTATCTGGCCAACACCGGTCGGCAGCCCTCCCTCTAGAACCAATTGCTCAGCATGCGCATGAAGCTCTGTCAGCTGTGCAGTGGTTGCCCCCTGGCGCCAGGCCAACTCTCGCACGCGCAGCTCAATCTCAGGCGGATGGCCCTGACTGGCCATTACCTCCAGTTGCCAACCTTCCAAGCTGAGAACTGACCGCTGATCCAGCCGCAAGCGCGTTTGATCATCACTCAATCGAATGCTAACGCTCTGATCAAAAGCGACCTCGGCGAGGCTGTCCAGTTGCAAGCCTGACATTGGATGGGTCAGTGTGCCTTGACTGGCAAGCACAGCGAACCAGCCCGCCGCAGGGCCTACAACCGGCCCGTGGCGCAGCGTCTGGCGGATCTCGATTACTGTGCCGCCCTGGAAATCGCTGGTCAGGTCTAGAACACGGACCATGGACGGGTGGGTCACATCCAGTCCGATGCTCAACTGACTGCTGAACCAGCCGCGCTCGAAGGCGAGCAAGTGTATGCCATCAGGAACCTTGCCCCCTTCAAATGCATCACCAAGCTTTGTCTCGACAAACCGCCCGATGAGCATCGGCGTGAGCACCAAGGCAAGCCCGACCAAGGCAAGCAGGCTCAACAGGACTTTCTTGATCATTTCGGATCGCCGACTACTAACGAGCGGGAATCTTAACAGCCACCGGCACAAATCCGGAATGGGCGATCATCCAATCACGGCAACCGTCAGCCAATTCCCGCCGCTCAGATTTCCGTGCGGGAGTTACCCAAAAAAGGCCCGGCAACATCAAGTTGCCGAGCCGGAGTACCTGCCAGGTTTGCACCCAGCCAATCTTGTCAAGGCGTAATCGTCGCCCTTAGCTTGACGTTGTTGAAAGCCTCGTAGCCATGAACAGTGATATGCCATCGGCCGGCCGGCGGGTTGTTTACGCGAACGGTTTCCACATTTCCAAACAGGTAGGGGCCATAGTCATGGTCGTCCGGCGACGCTTCTCGTCCACGAGCAACATACAGATCAGCATCACCGCTGCCATTCCAGGTCTTGATCACCAGCCGAGTTTGACCGGCAGGTACATCGATGTAGTACTGATGGATAGCGCCCTGTGCACCGCTTAAGCCCGAGATGGTTTGGCCTGACACCAGTTTACTGTCATCGACTGGTGGTGGTGGCGGTGGCGGTGGGTCAACCGGGCAAGTTCCAGGCGGGTCTGTCGGGTCACCGGGCCCACCGTTGCTACCTATGCGATCAAGAATCCAGTTTCGATGGCTATAGGTTCGGGTGTAAACACCGTACTTGTTGGGCCGGGCACAGCCTTCGCCCCAGCTGACGACACCAATATGGAACTCGTTGCCACCACTGGTGACCCACAGTGGACCGCCGCTGTCACCCTGACATGAGTCTTTGCCACCCGCGGCCAGGCCAGCACAAATCTGCTTGCCATTGATCTCACCACCATAAGCTGCACCCGAATTACAGACGGCGTTGCTGACAATCGGCAAGGTGACTTGGTGCAGGCGGGTGGGCGACGAACCACCTTCCGACAGGGCACCCCAGCCGGATACCGTTGCCGGTTGGTTGGGCGCGCCGGCGCCGTTCATCACCGCCATGGTGGGCAGCAAGACTGTCGGTACCTCTGAAGGAATCGGCGATGCCAGTTTCAGCAAGGCGATATCGTTGACTAATGTATTGTCGTTGTACTGCCCATGCCTGACGATCTGCGTAACATCGCGCCGATAGCCCTGGCTGGCTCGATTGAGGTTATGGCCACCGACCCAAACGCTAAACGCCGAATCGGAAGCGGACTCTCCTTGTACGCAATGTGCTGCGGTCAACACCCACTCAGCGGCGACCAGGGCGCCACCACAGAAATGATCGTTGTTGTATTGGAGCGAAGTGATCCAACGTTGTTGGCCTTCGGTGGCAACACCGCCACCGACGATTTTGATTGTGCCCAGGGTCGACTCGGATGGCGCCTCCTGAACTTTGGTCAGGTATTCGCCAGCGACGGCCACCTGACTGACCAGCAGCAACGACGCCCAAACACCAGACTGCTTCATATGCTTGCTCATTGAAATCTCCTGCAAATGCATTGTTTCGGACAGAACACGATTGCTCTGTGATTCCGTGATTGCATTGCAACAGTCTGGCCACGTCAGTCGTAGCCTCTTTTCGTCGCGCAATTGTCAGGGTGTTTTGCGGTTTTGTAGCGTTTTGTGGGATTGTGACGCAGTCGACACGGGCAATGGGAAGGACAGCACAAATCGCGCGCCCCCGGACCGGCTTTCTTCGCAGCGAATCGCTCCCTGGTGTTGCTGCATAATGGCTCGCACGATAGCCAGCCCAAGACCACTGCCACCAGAGTCACGCGAGCGGCTGGCATCGAGGCGCGTGAATGGCTCAAAAACGCGATCGCGCTTGCCTGGCGCGATACCCGGTCCATCGTCATTGACCACGATTTCAAGGTGTTGACTATCCGCTGTCAGTTCGATGTCCACGCGGCGCACCGCGTAGCGCGCAGCGTTGCGAATGACGTTGATGATGGCCCGTTCCGTCAGCCGTTGGTCAGCAAGTATCGGAACCGAGGTATCGTCGGCGTGAATGACCAGCTCTATATTGGAGTAGACCTGTCGGATCTTGTCAGCCACCTGCTCCAGCAGTGGCTCAACATCGACCAGACTGCGCTGCAGGCGATAGCCGCCGTCTCGTATTCGAGAATAGCCCAACACCTCGCGCACCAAATCGTCTAATTCAACGATGGCCGTATCGACCTTTTCGACCAGATTGGCTCGTTCCGACTCCGACTCGACATCGGCCAGCATATCTTGAGCGAAACGCAGGCGAGCGATTGGGCTTCTGAACTCATGCGCCACCGCATGCAGCAAATCTCGTTGTGAAGACAGCGTTTGCTGCCACCGTTGCGTCGCGTCATCGATGCGCTGTTGCAGGCCATTGAATGCTCGCTCGACCTCGGCGACACTGCCGCTGCCCCGAACTTCCAAAAGACCAGGTGCTGTCTCATTGCCCAACAATGCATCGGTAGCACGGGATACGACCGCCAACCGCTCTCGCATCGGCCGTAGCACGGCAGCTAAACATGCCGCCGAGGCCAGCATGCCACCCAGTACAAACAGCCACAAAATCATATCCATCGATGAGTCGATATCGAAATAGAACACTTCGTTGCGCAACAAGCTGTGATTGTCAGCCAGTTGAATCAGCGCAATGCTGGTGTCGCCATCAACGTATAAACCAGACTCGCCCTTGCTAACCAGTGTTGCGTACAGCTCGGCCCATTGCTGGTCGTCGTCCTGGACCAACTCCAGCAGGTCATCTGAGGTCTGGTTGTAGGCAGCTACGGCCTGTTGCCACTGCCCTGTTCCCAAGCCATTGAACTGTTGCTGCAAGGCCCCAGACCGCACCGTCAACTCGGCCTCGACCTTGTCTACTTCCAGGTCGTAGGTGTAGGGCAACCAGACCCACTCATACAGTTGCCATGCCACAAGCATTGGTCCCACGGTCGCCAGAAAGATTCGCAGCCACCAGTATTTCATCGCTCTACCAACAAATAACCGCGGCCCCGAACCGTCTTGATAACCGACGGCTGACGTGGATCATCTCCAATTTTTCTCCTTAGCCTGGACACACGCAAATCGATGGTCCGATCGAGACCGTCATAAACCGTATGCAATGTCTGATCGTGTAGATGCTCTCGACTGACGACATGACCGGCTTGCGACGCCAACAACCAAAGCAGCTCGAACTCGGCCGCCGTCAGATCAACCAGTCGATCGGCCATGCGCACCTCACGTGCACCCCGATCTATCGCCAACGCTCCGATTTGCAGTGTTCGCAGTGGCGCATCTTCAACGGCGGCCACGGGCGTCTGCTCGACGCGGCGCAACAATGCACGAATCCGCGCTAGCAAAACTCGTGGCCGAACTGGCTTGGCCAGATAGTCATCAGCACCGACCTCCAATCCAGTGACCTCATCGATGTCATCAGCCAGGGCAGTGAGCATTAGAATCGGGCCCGAATAGGAGGGCCGGACCTGACGGCACACGCTCAAGCCATCAATACCAGGCAACATCAGATCGAGAACCACCAGGTTCGGTTGGTCGGAGACAATCCGCTCAACCGCTTCGTTGCCATTGGCAACGGTTTGCACTTCGAAGCCGCTGGACAGCAGAAAATCTCGGATCATTTCCGTAAGATCTTCGTCATCATCGATCACCAGGATTCGATCTTTTGAGGGAGTATTGGCTGCCATACGGAGACAGTTTGCGGCGTCCGAAGAAAAGATGCCAGCGCGCGAACGTCGCGTTAATGTATCAAAATGTAGCGCACAGTCCGGCCCTGCAGATACACGCTCGTTTCAGCGACCCGCTCCAACGGCAACGGCGTGAAAGCCAATGTGCTCTGCAATAAAGCTGGCGACAAAGTAGTAGCTGTGATCGTATTTGGGGCGGCGATTTAGCACCAGAGCCTGGCCGCTCGCCGCACAGGCCTGCTCCAGGTAATCGGGCATCAATTGTTCATGCAAAAATGCGTCGTCCATGCCCTGGTCAACCAGTATCGGCCACGGTCCACGCGCCCCCGCAGCAATCAACTCGCAGGCATCGTAATTTCGCCAGACAGAAGTATCGTCGCCAACATAATTCGACAGCGCCTTTTTCCCCCAGGGGCATCGCATTGGCGCACAGATGGGCGCGAATGCCGACACTGACTGAAAGCGATCCGGATTTTTGAGCGCGATGGTCAACGCGCCGTGGCCGCCCATGGAGTGGCCTGAAATGCCCGCTCGACCCACATCCAATTGGGGTATACCGGCCAGCAACCCAGGCAGCTCACTGACCACATAGTCGTACATTTGATAATGGCGATCGTAGGGGGCTTGCGTTGC
>BQJN01000057.1 GCA_021604725.1 Lysobacteraceae bacterium
CCACCGAGGGCTGCTGCCGAATCAACCAGGCCAGAACCGCATCCGCCCGAGCAGCTGCCAGGAATGGCTCGCGCTGTGCTCTTCATGGTGCTTTCAACTTGCGCCGGGGTCATGCTCGGATCATCCGACATCATCAACGCCGCCAGGCCAGCCACATGCGGTGTCGCCATTGACGTGCCCTGATAGAAGGCATAGTTGTCAGAGCCTGGAGTGGTTGAGCCTGAGTTCAGTGTCGACAGAACGCCGTTGCTCGACGTTTGGGTCTCGCCACCTGGGGCGGAAACATCGATGACCGAGCCATAGTTTGAGTAGTAAGCCCGGTTGCCCTGACGGTCCAGCGCCGCGACTGTGATTACGTTCGAGCAGTTCGCTGGCCTGGAGTTCGAGGCATTCTGGTTTTCGTTGCCCGCTGCTACGACCACCGCGGTGCCGTTGTTGACCGCGGTATTGATCGCGCTTTGGTACGTTGAGTCGCAAGAGCCGCCGCCGCCCAGGCTCATGTTGATTACGTCAGCCGGGTTGCTGTTGCTGGGTACACCAGACACTGAACCACCCGACGACCAAACAATCGCGTCGGCGATATCGGCCAGCGTTCCGCCACATTTAGCGAGCACTCGAACCGGAACCACTTTTGCATTGAAGGCCACACCAGCAACGCCACTGTTGTTGTTGGTGACCGCACCAATGGTGCCAGCGACGTGGGTTCCGTGCCATGAGCTATTGCTTGGTTGGCTGCCGGAATAACATTCATTGGCTGATGCTACCCAATCACCTTCGTCTTGGGCGTTTGAGTCGCGGCCATTTCCATCGCGCGCGTTCGATGAGTTGGAAACGAAGTCATAACCACCGACGATATTGCCCACCAGGTCGGCGTGTGGCCGGTAACCGGTGTCCAGCACGGCAACGACTGCGCCCGAGCCTGTCGAAACATCCCAGGCGGCAGGCAGGTTCATGCCAGCAGTAGACTCAAAGTAGTGCCACTGCGAGCTATAGCTGGAGTCGTTCGGGGTGAACATGGGGTACATGCGTGCATTGAAGTCGACATACTCGACGCCCTGCATCGATTCCAAAGCCGCTTCGATTGCTTTCAGTGATAGCCCGGTGGATTTCTGGTCGATGCTGATCAGATCAGCACCGGTCGCAACCCAACGCTCGTGTTTCAAGCTTAGCCCGGATTTGAATGATAGCGCTTGAACTCTGGCTCGACTTTCATCCTCCAGAGCCACTTCCAGCGCCTTGGCCTCCAGTTCAACCAATTGTTGCAAATCAGTAGCCGATTTCGCAGTCCGGCTCAACGCTCTTCGCAGGTCCTTGATCTCGCCATCGAAAGACTTAACGTCCGTGAACTTGACGATGAACTGAGCGGGCTCTCCCATCGGAACGCTCATGGTGGGGTTTGACTTGGCGTTTGCCTCGTCAGTTGGAACAGTGGCTACAGCAGGATTGCTGATGGCCAATGCGCCGATGATCAGGCCAGGTAATAGCCTGAGTTGTTTCTGCTTACTCATTTTTAAAGACCTCCCTCAGTCTTAAGGTTTTTTGCAGATAGACACTGGTTGTGGGTTTTTAGGCCCCTGACAACGAAGTCCCTTGCTTCGTCGTCGGTTTTGGACCGTCCGTAGTCCTTGGTCCGCTTTATTGGCGGGCCAAATAATTGGCTAAATGAACCTGGTCCAGGTTATGTCTGACCTAACAAAGAGCGCGCTGCATACTCCGAACAATACGCAAGGAGAGCGCTCCAACAACTGTTATGACGCGTAGTAGAACGTCACTTATGTCTGTTGTTTGAATCTTTGATGAGCTTGAGTATCGCGTAGTAGATGTGAAGAAAATGTATAGGACGATACTATTCGCGCAAACTGTCGAGGAAACGTCTATAAGCTCATGAAAATAGCTACTTTTCAATCACTGCAAAGGCTTCATAATGAGCGAGTATGTGGTTTTGACATGGCAAGTTGAAAGAAAGTCGACGCAATTGCAGCCGTATGCGAATTGATCAGGCTTCCTTGGCATTCAAAGACATTCATAAGTGAAGTATTGGCTACGGTATCGGTCCTGCGGGTAACGACTGCACATTTTCAACTGCAATGATGTTTCCCTGGTTTAGATTGGGCCTATTCGCCCTCATTTATCGGTATCATCGTCACCTAGCATTTTGGAGCTAACAGATTTCTAATGTCTGCTCGTCTTTTGGACGGCCGCAAAGCGGCTGATACTACTGTAGAGCGCGTGCGCCAGGCCGTGTCGGAGCGTCTTGATGCCGGGCTGTCTCGCCCTGGCCTGGCGGTTATTTTGGTGGGTGACGATGCCGCCTCGCGTGTTTACGTTCGTAACAAGGAAAAGGCCTGTCAGCGCGCCGGTATTGCATCCTTTGTCGAGACACTGGATGTCAGCACGACCGAACAGCAATTGCTTGAGCGCGTGCAACAGTTGAATGCTGATCCGCGTGTTCACGGCATTTTGGTGCAATTGCCGGTGCCGGACCACATCGATCAGTCCTTGGTCACCAATTCAATCGACCCGTGGAAGGATGTCGATGGATTTCATGCCGAAAATGTCGGCCGCCTGGCGCTACGCCAATTGGGCCTGCGCCCCTGCACGCCCATGGGCATTATGACTCTGCTCAGGCAAAACGGTATCGAGCCCAAGGGCATGCACGCAGTAGTTGTTGGTGCCTCCAATATTGTAGGGCGACCAATGGCACTGGAGCTTCTGTTGGCTGGTGCTACAGTCACGGTGACACATCGCTTCACTCGGGACCTGGCATCGCATGTGCGACAAGCTGAGTTGTTGGTAGTTGCCGTTGGAAAACCGAACGTAGTTGACGGCGATTGGATACGACCAGGCGCCGTGGTTGTAGATGTTGGGATTCATCGTTTGGAGGACGGCAGCTTGCGTGGCGACCTGGATTTCGAAAGTGCGAAGAAAAACGCAGGCTGGATAACGCCGGTTCCCGGCGGCGTCGGACCGATGACGGTTGCGTCCCTGATTTCAAATACGCTTATCGCTTGCGAGAGGTTTGATGGCGTTGATTAGACAACACGCATTGGGCGTTCTAGTCGTTTGCTGTGCGCTAGTGGCCAATGGCTGCACGACGGTAATCAACACCGCAACCTCCGGCCTTGGCGAGAGCTTGACCGCGGGCATACTGAATCAATCGGACCCGGAGATCGTACGCTCTGGTGCGCCGGCGTATTTGTTGCTGGTCGATGGCTTGATTCGTAAAAACCCAGACAACGTCGCGTTGCTGCTGGCCGGAGCTCAGTTGTATGGCGCTTATTCTTCAGCCTTCGTCGATGATGAAGAGCGGGCAAATCGTTTGTCGCAGCAGGCACTGAATTTTTCGCGCCGTGCCGTTTGCGAAAGGGAGCAGGTCTTGTGCCAGGTTCTGGACGCGCCGTATGAGCAGTACGTTGCGGCATTGAACGCAACTGATGAGGATTCGGCAGAAGCGCTTTACGTGCTGGGTCAAACCTGGGGTACCTGGATCCAGCGCAATACTGACGACTGGGGTGCGGTGGCTGCGATTCCGAATGTAGAGGCGACCATTGAACGGGTTGTCGACCTTGACCCTGACATTCAAAGGGGTTGGCCGCATGTCTATCTGGGTGTGTTGGCGACGTTGATGCCGGAGTCGTATGGCGGCCGGCCGCAACAGGGTCGGCAGCACTTCGAAAAGGCCATCGCCATGTCGAATCAACAAAACCTGATGGCAAAAGTGCTGTTTGCTCGGCACTACGCTCGCTTGGTGTTTGACCAGTCGTTGCATGATGAGCTGTTGCAACAAGTGCTCGATGCTGATGTCCAAGCACCTGATCTGACCTTAAGTAATGTGATGGCGCAGCAGCTGGCTGATCAGTTGCTGGCCGAAAGCAAGGATTATTTCTGATATGCGCAAATTGATTGTTCTGGGCTTGAGTGCCTTGTTGGCCGGGCCGGCCAGTGCCGCGACCACATTGAAGTTGGCAACTCAGCTTCCGGACGGTACAGCATGGATGAAATCGTTCCGGGATGCTGGTGATCAAATAGAAGCCCAGACCGAGGGTCGGGTAAAACTCAAGTTCTACCCAGGTGGCGTGATGGGCAACGATGCCACGGTGATGCGCAAAATTCGCATTGGCCAATTGCATGGCGCCGCGTTGACCGGCGGAGAGTTTGCCCGCGTCGTTCCGGACATGAAACTTTACAGCCTGCCGTTTTTGTTCAGAAGCGAGGAGGAAGTTGAGTATGTTCGTGAGCGTATGGATTCTGTTCTGCGTGAGCAAGCCAAAGAGGAAGGATTTGAATTGGCTGGGCTCAGCGGTGGTGGCTTTGCCAATCTATATAGCCGCAGCGAATTTTCCTCGTTACAGGATTTGCAATCACTAAAAATGTGGTTGCCCGCCGATGATGAAGCGGCCAGTATCGCATTCGAGCTTGCCGGGCTGAGCCCGGTGCAACTGCCGATGTCGGATATCTACACCAGCCTGCAAACCGGCCTGATCGACTCGGTTGCCTCGACACCCACCGGTGTCATTGCCTTCCAGTGGCATACACGAATCAAGTACATGTCGGATGTTCCATTGAGCTATTTGATGGGAACTTTTGCTCTTTCGAGCAAGGCGCTAGCTGGGCTGAGCGACAGTGACCGGGCCATTGTCGTCGACACCATAGATCAATTGTTCGCAGGCCTGACGGTCAGCAACAGGGAAGAAAACGGCAAGGCATTGCAGGCGCTTGAGGACATGGGCGTGCAGACTATTGAGCTGTCCGAACAGGACCGAGCGACGTTGTTTTCAGTTGGTGAGCAGACCGTGGCACGCCTTAAGGAAGATGACGACTTCAAACACCTCGACACTATTTTGAAGTTGCTGGCAGACTATCGCCAACAAGACTGAACTTATCATGCGCGAGGTCGAAATCAACGTCCTGCCGAGGATTTCTCGGGACGACAACAGCTACGCATCGCGGTGTACTGACGCCGCAAGCATTGCCGTTTAGTGGACAAAGTCCTCTATTTTATTGAGTCGGCGGTATTGACCGTATTGCTGTTGACGCTGATCGCCTTGGGTATGGCGCAGATTGTCAGCCGCGATCTGCTCGAGTCGGGTTTTGAGTGGGCCGAGCCCCTGCAGCGCGTTGTTGTTTTCTGGCTGGGGTTGTTTGGTGCGGTCGCCGCCGCTCGGGCGTCCAGGCATATTCGCATCGATCTGCTGCCGCGTATGCTACACGGGGTCAAAGCGCGCGCGATTCATGTCGTCAGTTGCCTGTTCACCTGCGCGGTTAGTGCGCTGCTTTGTTGGCATGCGGGACGCCTGGTCTGGTTTGATTTCCAGGACCAGACCACGGGCGTACTCGGCTGGCCGGCCTGGATTGTTGGTTTGATCCTGCCGGTGTCATTTGGCGCGATTGCCTTGTGCTATCTGGTTGCGTCCTTTAAGCGCCCAACGCAGGAAAGCAAGGCCTGATGCCTACCTTGCTGCTATTTCTTGTTGCACTTTTGGGCGCGCCATTATTCGCAGTCATTGCGGCAAGCGCTCTGTGGGGCTTTCACTCCTCTGAACTTGACCTGATGATCGTGCCAATTGAGGTGCTGCGCCTGTCGGAAATGCCGGTGTTGGTCGCCATCCCGTTATTCACCTTTGCAGGCTACCTGCTCGGTGAAAGCAAGGCTCCGCAACGGTTGGTGCGGGTCACGGACGCCTTGTTTGGCTGGATGCCCGGTGGCCTGGCTGTGGTTGCCATTTTTGCCAGCAGCCTTTTTACAGCGTTCACTGGGGCATCGGGCGTGACTATTGTCGCGTTGGGCGCCTTGTTGCTGCCTGCCTTGCTGCAGGGGGGCTACAGCCAGCGCTTTAGTCTGGGGCTTGTCACCACATCGGGCAGCCTCGGCCTGCTGTTCGCGCCGTCCTTGCCGCTAATTTTGTACGCGGTGGTAGCGCAACAGCAATCATTGTCCGAGCCGGTTGGGGTGGACCAGCTTTTCCTCGCAGGTATCGTTCCGGGATTGCTGATGCTGTTGGTGTTGGCCGCGTACTCGGCTATTCACGATGTGCGCTCCGAACGGCGAACCAAGGCGTTTAGTTGGCGCGAAGCAGGCGCGGCATTGTGGGATGCAGCGCTTGAGATTCCGTTGCCCTTTTTGGTGCTGGGTGGCATCTACAGTGGTTGGTTTGTGGTGTCCGATGCAGCAGCCATCACAGCGGCCTACGTCCTGCTGGTTGAGGTCGTGATCCGTCGCGAGGTTAGCCTACGCAAGCTGATTTCAGTCATTCACGAGTCGATGACGCTGGTCGGCGCCATCATGATCATTCTTGGAGCCTCGCTGGCATCCACCAACTACATGATCGACGCCGAAGTGCCGGCGATGGTGTTTGACTTTATGAAGTCACAGGTCGATTCAGCCGCCGGATTCATGTTTTGGCTGCTGTTGTTCCTGTTAATACTGGGCATGATTCTGGATATCTTTTCGGCACTGGTCATCGTCGTTCCGATGGTCCTGCCGGTCGCTATTGAGTTCGGGGTTCACCCGGTGCATCTAGGTATCGTGTTCCTGGCGGCGATGCAGTTGGGCTATTTGACTCCGCCGGTTGGGATGAATCTGTTCATTGCCAGTTTCCGCTTCAATCAGCCGATTCTGACTTTGGTGCGTGCGACGGTGCCGTTTTTCCTGCTGCTACTGGTTGCCGTTGTCGTCATTGCCTGTTTCCCGCAGCTGTCATTGTGGCTGGGCTCATAGCGAATCAAAGGCTGGCTCTCACTGGCCCTCCTTCTCTCCTAATGGGATAAGTCCCAAGAACGGGCCGAATTTAACTCATTCTCTATGGTGCAATTTCTTTTTGGGCGCAGCGCGCGAGGAGCGGGCAACCGTCGCCCGTTTGAGTGGATTTCAGCTACTTCACCTTGAGATTTGGCAATTCATAATTGTCGGTATGCTCGAAGATCAATCCGGTTTCAATTCGCGCTACTTCTGGTCTGCTGGTGAACTGGTCAATCGCCAATTCACGCAAGTGACTTGAGTCCCTCGCCCACAGGTGGACCAGGAAATCGGTCGAGCCCGCGACATGATACAGCTGCACTACCTCAGGTAAGGTCATCAAATGT
The DNA here is from genome assembly GCA_021604725.1 of Lysobacteraceae bacterium. Lineage (GTDB taxonomy): Bacteria > Pseudomonadota > Gammaproteobacteria > Xanthomonadales > BQJN01 > BQJN01. The sequence continues at coordinate 7,084 of BQJN01000057.1, forward strand.
TGCCGAAATGACGCCACTTCTTCGCGGGTGTGTTGCCTCAGGTGGACTGAGATCATCGCCTCAATTTCAGCGCCTACGGCCTTGGGTGCGATATCGGCATGGGTGCCGCGCAAGGCTTCCGTGCCCCGCAGATTCTCGGTTCTTACCAGACAGGTCGATGGCGCGATGCCGAGCGCATTGGCTATCTCCTTGTTGGATTGCCGACCGTTCTTTCGCAAACGCTTAAGTATTTCGAAGTCTATTCGATCCATTGCTCTGTTTTGATCCCGTTGACGAATAATATTCGGCCTTGGTTCTTTATCATGAACTTCATATAGAATTTTCGCATATATCAGATATATGTGCAGGTTTAGTGAAATGTCCGCGAGAATGAACCCGGTTGAACGAATGGCCAATACACGACACGAGTTTGGCGAACACGGAGGTGTGAATATGTCGATTGAGGCCAGCAGCACCTTCACGGTCATTGACCCCGAAACCATGCCGGAGATTTTCGCCGGACAAAAAGGACCCAATGCCGGCTGCTATCTATACGGTCGTCATTTCAATCCGACTGTCTACAACCTTTCTCGGCAGTTGGCCGCGATGGAGGGCAGCGATTTCGCCTATTGCGCGGCCAGCGGCATGGCAGCCATTTCCGCAGTTGTCATGCAACAGTGCAACGCCGGTGATCATATCGTTTGTTCTGATACGGTCTATGGTGGTACCTATGCCTTGTTGAAGGAGTTCCTGCCGCTCAAGTGCGGCATCAGCACCAGTTTTGTTGACATCGGCGACATAGACGCCGTACAGCGCGCAATCAACGAACGAACACGTCTGATTTATACCGAGAGCTGTTCCAACCCTACGTTGCGCGTGGCTGACGTTCCTGCGTTGGCTGACTTGGCCAAATCGCGAGCCATTCCGTTGGCCGTGGACAACACCTTCACGCCTCTAATTCTGAATCCAATCGATCTAGGTGCCGATATTGTGGTGCATAGCCTGACCAAATTTATTGGTGGCGGCTCAGACATGATTGGCGGCGTTGTATGTGGTTCCAGCGACTTCATTCAAAGTTTGATGGATCTTCACACCGGACCGTTGATGATCCTCGGTCCGACCATGGATCCGGTGTCGGCGTTTCAGCTCAGCCTTCGTTTGCCGCATCTGCCGGTGCGTATGGCCGAGCATGGTCGTAGAGCGTTGGAAATTGCGCGGCGATTGCAGGGGCTGGGGCTGAAGGTCTCTTATCCGGGGCTTGAAAGTCACACCGACCATACGTTGCTAGCAAGACTTCGGTGTCCAGACTATGGGTGGGGTGGATTGCTGACGCTGGATGTGGGCTCGGAGGCGATGGCCAACGCATTGATGCGGACGTTGCAGAACGAGCAGCAGTTCGGTTACGTCGCAGTCAGCCTCGGCTATTTCGATACATTGATGTCCTGTTCCGGTAGTTCTACATCCAGCGAGATGACGGATGATGATAAGCGCAAGGCAGGGATATCACCCGGCCTGCTTAGAATGTCAGTGGGCATTACCGGATCTTTGGAGCAACGTTGGACCCAGCTGGAGTCCGCACTGATCGCAAACGGGTTGTGCGTAGCTGCGGCATAGCTCTTCCGAATAATCGGCAATGCCAATGCGAATTGATCAGAGCTTCCCTGACTGATTTGCGTATCGATTGGGTAGGGGCGAGAATGCGGCCTGGCCATCAGCACTTATTGCATGACCCAGCTGTCCATTCTCGCCGTTCTCCTGGCATCAGTTGCGCTTGCCCATTGGCTGGGCACTACTCGCGTCGGTCGGCCGTTGGGTGGGGCGATTTTGGTCATTTTGTTGGTCGCCACCTTGGCCAACTTTGGTGTTATTCCAACGGCGAGTGACGCGCCACCGCTGTATGGACAGTTGCTGTCTGTTGGCGCGCCAGTTTCGATATTCCTGTTGCTGCTCAACGTTCGTCTCGGTGCCTTGCGGCATGCAGGGCTGCCCATGATCGGCCTGTTCTTGTTAGGTTCCATCGGAACAATGCTGGGCGTTTACACTGCCGGTATCCTGACCGATTCCGAGCAATGGCTAGGCCAGTGGAACGGACCGGTTGCCGGAATGTTTAGCGCCACATACATTGGGGGTGGTGCCAACTTCAATGCTTTGGCCCTGCACTTTGACTTTTTCTCGACCGGGAATCTTTTTGTTGCGGCAACGGTCGCTGATCACATTTTTACCGTGGTTTGGATCACTTTGCTACTGGCCTTGCCGCGGCTGGTCCAGCGCTGGTTACCGGACCGTTCAGGCCAGGCGGCGAGTGATCAAGATGTATGCGAAGACGATGCAGAGTCCAAGCCCAGTCTGTTTGACCTAGCCACGCTGTTGGCGCTTGCTTTTGGCGCACATGCCATATCCGTGGTAGTGGCTGTCTGGTTGGCAGCCTATGGCGTCGCCATACCCACCATACTGATACTCACCACGCTGGCTTTGATCCTGGCCCAGATCCCGGCGATTCACCGTCTCAAGGGCACCAATATGTTGGGCATGTACGGTGCCTACTTGTTTCTGGGTGTGTTGGGGGCTTATTGCGAACTGTCTGCGCTGGCGGAGTTGGGCGGCATGGCGTTGAAGATTTTGCTCTTCGTTGGCCTGGCGGTCAGCATTCATGGGGCGATCTTGATCAGCGGTGGCTTGTGGATGCGGCAATCGCCCGCAGCCATTGCGGTGGCTTCTACGGCAAATATCGGAGGCTCGACGGTGGTTTTGCCGATGGTGCAGACCTTCAAACGAATGGATTTGTTGTTGCCTGGCATTTTGGTTGGTAGTTTGGGTAACGCGATTGGAACCTATCTGGGGTTCTTCATGGTACGACTGGTTGGCGGGTGAACTGCCTGATACAAATAAAGTGAGAAAAAGTATGAGATTCATTGCAGTAGGGCTTGTGGTGCTTGGCTTCGGTACTTGCGCAGGAGCGGTCGACATTGAGCAACAGGCCAGCGCGGTTGAAGCCGATGTGATCGAGTGGCGACGCCACTTTCATCAATACCCGGAACTGTCCAATCGCGAATTTGAGACCGCTGCCTACATCGCACGTTTCCTGGAATCGTTGGATATCGAAGTGCAAACAGGCGTTGCCCATACCGGTGTGATTGGCGTGCTGCGCGGATCGAAGCCAGGGGCAACCGTTGCGCTGCGAGCAGATATGGATGCCTTGCCTGTGCCTGAACGCAATGACTTGCCGTTTCGGTCACAGGCCAAAGGGCTGTATAACGGCGAAGAGGTCGACGTCATGCATGCCTGTGGCCATGACACACACATGGCGATGCTGATGGGTGCTGCATCCATCCTGGCCGATGCCAGAGACCAGCTGGCTGGCACCGTCGTCTTTATCTTCCAACCAGCAGAGGAAGGCTCGCCACTGGGCGAAGAGGGCGGGGCCGAGTTGATGGTCAAAGAAGGCGTACTGCGCGATCACAATGTCGATGTCGCCTTTGGCATTCATATCTCTGCCAATCGGGATGTTGGCAGCGTCACATACCGTCCAGGTGGCATGATGGCCGGTGTCGATGATTTCCAGATCCTTATTCATGGTAAACAAACCCATGGCTCGCGACCGTGGTCAGGGATTGATCCCATCGTAACCGCAGCGCAGATGATCAACGCCCTGCAAACCATCGTCAGTCGCGAGGTCCCACTGACTGAGAATGCAGCCGTAGTATCGGTTGGTAAAATTCGGGCAGGCGTTCGATCCAACATCATTCCAGAGTCAGCAGAGCTGGTTGGCACCATCCGCACCCTCGATACCGACCATCGAGAGTTGATTCTGGCAGCCATTCACCGCAAGGCCGAGGCCATTGCGGCTGGAATGCGAGCAACGGTTGAGGTCAAGGTCCCGTACTCATCCAGCTATCCGGTGACCTACAACGATCCAGAATTGACCGCGCAAATGGTGCCGACTCTGAATGCCGTGGCAGGCGCAGAAAACGTCAAAGTCGTCGATGCCATCACTGGTGCGGAGGACTTCTCGTTTTTCGCCCGTGAAGTGCCGGGGCTGTATGTATTCGTTGGCGGCAAACCGCTGGATACGCCCACTGAGGAATCAGCACCGCACCATACCCCGGATTTCTTTATCGATGAATCCGGGATGAAGACAGGCGTAAAAGTCTACGCTGCATTGGCGATGGACTATCTGAAGGCGAATGCCGATGAATGATGAAGCGCTGCGTTAGCCTGCTGGCGGGCAGCGGGTCACGTTATCGGCACAAGTTCCAGATCGCCGATTGCTTGTCACTCCGTGGTGCGAAGGCGCAGGGCGTTCGCAACCACGGAAACTGACGACAAGCTCATCGCCAACGCAGCGATCATCGGACTGAGCAACAGCCCGAAGAACGGATATAGCACACCGGCGGCGATTGGGACGCCCAAGGCATTGTAGGCAAACGCGAAGGTCAAGTTCTGACGCATGTTTCGTATCGTCGCTTGCGATATCTCGCGCGCGCGCAGGATGCCTCGGAGGTCGCCCTTTACCAACGTCACTTGTGCGCTTGACATGGCGACGTCAGTACCTGTGCCCATTGCGATCCCTACGTCGGCCGCGGCCAACGCTGGTGCGTCGTTGATGCCATCACCTGCCATCGCAACGCGCCGCCCTTGGGTCTGCATCTCGGTAACGAGTTTAGCCTTATCCTGTGGCCGCACCTCGCCATGTACTTCGTCGATGCCCAACCGCTGCGCCACGAATTCCGCCGTGGTGCGTCCGTCCCCAGTAGCCATGACTACGCGCCACCCAGCCTCGTGCAACGCTGCAATCGCCTCGGGTGTACTCGGCTTGATGGGGTCTGCGACAGCGATCAGTCCAGCCAACTGGGCATCTACAGCGAGGAACATGACACTCGCCCCCTCGGCGCGAAGTTGCTCCGCTGGGTCCTGCAATTGTGCCCAATCAACACCGCATTCTTCCATTAGAGCGGTATTGCCGAGTGCCAGCTCGTGTGAGTCGACTTTGCCGATAACGCCGATGCCAGACTTTGAGTCAAACGACGACGCCTCGTTCAGCGTCAACTTGCGCCGATCCGCTTCGCTTAGGATTGCAGCTGCCAACGGGTGCTCGCTACCCTGATCGAGACTCGCCGCCAGGCGCAATACATCGTTCTCGTTCCAGCGCCCGGTTGTGATCACTTTCCTGAAAGCTGGCTTGCCCTCGGTCAGAGTGCCGGTCTTGTCGACAATGACGGTATCCACGGTGCGAAGTCGCTCGATGGCCTCAGCATCCCGGAAAAGCACGCCGCTTTGTGCAGCACGACCGGTTGCGACCATGATAGACATCGGTGTTGCCAGACCCAGTGCGCAGGGGCACGCGATAATTAGCACGGCCACGGCATTGACGATGGCAAAGGTCCAGGCCGGTTCCGGGCCGAACAGACCCCAACCAACGAATGTGCTAGCTGCGACTGCAAGCACCGCGAGCACAAACCAGAAACTCACCCGGTCGGCCAGGCGCTGCATTGGGGCACGTGAACGTTGTGCCTGCGCTACGAGCTGCACGATTTGTGATAGCACGGTGTCCGACCCGATCTTGTCAGCACGAATAACAAGACTGCCACTGCCGTTGATCGTGGCACCAATCAAGCTTGCACCAGCGGTCTTTTCCACAGGGATGGGTTCGCCGGTCAACATCGATTCGTCCACAGTGGAGCGTCCTTCAATAACAACGCCGTCCACGGGAACCTTCTCGCCTGGGCGGACGCGCAGGCGATCGCCTACATGCACATGGGTCAGGGGTATGTCCTCCTCGCTGCCGTCATCGCGAAGTCGACGTGCTGTTTTTGGCGCGAGCCCCAGTAATGCCTTTATTGCAGCTGAAGTGCTGGAGCGGGCCTTCAGTTCAAGCAACTGCCCAAGTAAGGTTAACGAGACAATGATTGCAGCGGCCTCGTAGTAGACGCCGACGCGGCCATGCTCTCGAAGGGCCACCGGAAAAAGCTCGGGTGCAATGGTCGCAATTAGACTGTAAGCGAATGCGGCTCCGACACCCGTACCAATCAAGGTCCACATGTTGGGGCTGCGATTGGTAATGGACTGGGCCCAGCGTTGGAAGAATGGCCAGCCAGCCCAAAGCACGACGGGCATGGAGAGTATGAGTTCAAGCCAAGTGCGCGCAATCGGGGAGAGCCAAGGTATCTGATGTCCGGCCATGGCAATGACTAGAACAGCCAATGACAATGGCATCGTCCACCAGAAGCGTCGCCTGAAGTCAATGAACTCCGGGTTCTCACCCTTGTCAAGGCTGGGCATCATTGGTTCGAGCGCCATGCCGCAGATTGGACAGCTGTCGGGTTGATCACTAACAACTTCCGCATGCATCGGGCAGGTGTATCGCGTTCCCGCTGGGGCCTGCTCGGTACGATTCGATCGATTGTTGCCGAGGTACTGCTCGGGTTCCGCCAAAAACTTTTTCCGACAGTGGTCTGAACAAAACCTAATTTCCTGTCCGTCATACTCGGTGTGATGGGGGGTGCCTTCGCTAACTGTCATCCCGCATACCGGGTCAGTGAATGATGGTGCCACCGACCCTTCAATCGGGGCTGCATCTTGGTGCTTCGCCTGTTTGTCATTGGGCTGACCAGTTTCATGTTTTGGTCTGTTGGACGGGTTGTTCATGCCGATTCCTCCTGGGAAAGCGCATTGAGAATCGGGCATCCTTCCGCGCGTTCATGACCGGGACAGGCTTCGATAAGTGCGCTCAGCCCGGTGCGCACGCTCTCCAAATCCTCAATTTTGTTGTTGATGTCTTGCAGTTTGCTTTGCGCCAGCCGCTTGACCTGCGCAATGTCCTTCTCTTCACTCAGGGCAAGCAAAACTCGAATATCATGGAGGGAGAAGCCCAGAGTTTTGGCCCGCCGAATGAAACGCAGTCGCTTCAGTTCGATCGATCCGTAGCGCCGGTAACCTGAGGCGAGCCTGGCGGCTGGCTCGAGCAACCCCGTTCGTTCGTAGTAACGCACCGTATCGATTGCGACGCCTGCCTGTTTAGCCACTTGGCCGATGCTGAAACGTGTCATGTCATTGCTCCGCTGTGCAGACTCCATTCTAGACTGTGGACCTTAGTCCAGAGTCAAGCACTGCCTGACTTCAGGGTCTACACACGGGCTCCGAGTGAATCAGGGGCGAGCAATGACCAGTAGATCAGTGACGTAGATCAGTTCGCAGGCACCGCCACCGGTGTCTGTGCGCGTTAGCGAGGAGTTCCAGCGCCAGCCATCATCGGCGACGACGTTGATCAAGAACCCATCAAGGCGCACCAGATCGTTCTCTTCAACGTCGTCGAGCTCATCGGCGACGGTTTCGCTTGCGGGAACCAAGTGCATATTTGCGCTGTGGGTTTCTACGGTTTTGCGCGTCAGCGGAAGCTCATCGGCGTACCAGCGGTACCAGCGACCGGACTGGCTGATATCGAAGTGTTCCAGTATGGCCGTATCTGACATCGGCCCCCAGCCGAAGGCCAGGTCGGTTGGAGCCAGATCCGCTTCGCGGTCCATGCTGTAATCCTCACGACCGAGAACACGGGCCTCGAGTGAGAAACTGGCCACCGGAAAAATCTGGTATTCATCGATTCGGATCGGAGGGTGGTCCACTGCCGTTTGCTCGGGTGCTCGGGCGGCAATGATCCCGGGTGGCGGTTGATTCGGTTCCTGGGCAAGGTAGACAAAGATCGCGACTGCCAGTGCCAGGCCAATCCAAAGCCACGACTTGCTCACGTCATTTGTTCCAGTTGTTCGCTGAGCTCAAGCCACTCGGCCTCCAGTCGGTCCAGCTCAGCTTGCAGGTCACCGCGTTGTTTCAGGGCCTTGGCGATATCGTCGCCGTCTTGCTGGTAGAACTCAGGATCAGCAATGGCTTGCTCGCTGCGTTCGGCTTTGGCCTGCAGCTTTTCCATCTCCCGTTCAATGACTCGGACCTTGTTTTGCAGTGGTTTTCGCTTTGCTCGGTCAGCCGCCGCTTGTTGCCGTCGCTCTTTCTTTTGATCACCACCGCCGACCTTGCTCGAGGTCGGCTCGCCGCCGCTGCGTTCGCGCTGCACCATAGTGGCGTATTCATCAAATGAACCAGTGAATCGCTGTACCTGTTGATTACCGACAACCACCCACTCGTCGCAGCTAGCTTCAAGCAGGGCTCGGTCATGCGAGACCAGGAGCAGGGCACCTTCATACTCCTGCAGAGCCGTCATCAATGATTGGCGCATGCTCAGATCAAGATGGTTGGTTGGCTCATCGAGAAGCAACACGCCTGGTCGCTCCCAGGCCAACAGCGCCAGAGCCAGTCGCGCTCGTTCTCCGCCGGACCTTGGGCCTACAGGCTCAGTGGCCATTTCTCCGTGAAAACCGAAACGGCCGAGAAACTTGCGCAACTCCAACTCTGCATGATTATCCCCAGCCAAAAGTTTTAGGTGGGTTAGCGGTGAGTTGCTTTCTATCAGCTGCTCCAGCTGATGCTGGGCGAAGTGCCCAATGACCAGCCCCGGGCTGATGGTCACCGTGCCACTTTGTGGCGTCAGTTTGCCGCATAGTGATTTGATCAGGGTCGACTTTCCGGCCCCATTCGGCCCAAGGACACCGATACGCTCGCCAGGCAACAGGGATAGGCTGATGTCGGCCAACACTGGAGGCGCATTGTCACTGTAGCCGACATTTGCGTGGTCGATTCGTATCAGCGTTGCCGGCAAGCGTTTCGGACTTGGAAACTCAAAGTCGAAGGCCGCATCGGCATGAATCGGCGCTGATGCATTGAGACGTTCCAGCATTTTGATTCTGCTTTGCGCCTGCTTCGCCTTGCTCGCCTTGGCGCGGAACCGATCAACGAAACTTTGCAAGTGCTTGGCCTGCTTTTGCTGCTTTTCGAACAAAGCCGCTTGTGCTGCCAGTATTTGGCTGCGCTTTTGTTCAGCGACACTCAGGTTGCCTCTGTAGCTGGCAGTTGTGCCGTTGTCGTACCACAGAATATGGGTTGAGATGGCGTCGAGAAACTCGCGGTCGTGCGAGATGATCAGGCAGACACCTGGATAGCCCATCAGCCACTTCTGCAGCCACAGCACCGTCTCGATATCGAGGTGGTTGGTGGGCTCGTCCAGCAACAGCAAATCGGATCGTGTGAATAGCGCGCGCGCCAGATTCAGGCGGCCGCGCCAACCGCCGGAGAACTGGTCCAGCGGCCATTGGTGCTGCTCTTGAGTAAAGCCTAGACCGGCTAGAATGATGGCGGCACGCGTATCTGCGGTGTAGCCATCGATGGCGTCCAGGCGTTCATGTAAGGTCGCGATGTCCCCTTCGCCGCGTTCGATGGCCTCGCGCAAGCGCAACAATTCGGCGTCGGCCTCCAGCACAAAGTCTATGGCAGCAGTTGGGCCGGCAGGCGTCTCCTGAGCAATATGGGCCAGCTGCCATCCCTCTGGCAGGTCTATGTCGCCAGCATCGGCATCCAACTCGCCGTTGATCAGCTTGAACAGCGAAGACTTGCCGCAGCCGTTGCGGCCAATAATGCCGAAACGATCTCCCGGGTTGGCCTGCAGGGCAAGACCAGTAAATAGCGTGCGCCCGCCAATCGACAGCGCAACATCGTCCAGTCGTAACATGCGTGGCCCAGGCCCTGGATTGAGACCGGGCGGCCCGACAGTGTCGAGGCCGCCTCAAGTCGTTTGTGCTACGCCGCGAGCTGGCGCAATACGTAGTGCAGGATGCCGCCATTTCGGTAGTAATCGACCTCTTTCGGGGTATCGAGTCTTACCTTGGCGGTGAAGCGTGTTTGCTTGCCGCTGTCGGTGGTGGCTGTGACCTGGACAGTTTTTGCTGAGCCATCACCCAGACCCTCGATATCGAAGGTTTCATGACCGTTCAGTCCCAGCGAATCGGCATCTTCGCCTTCCATGAAGTTCAGCGGCAGTACGCCCATTCCGATCAGGTTTGAGCGGTGAATTCGCTCAAAACTCTTGGTGATGACCGCCTTTACGCCCAGCAGATTGGTGCCTTTTGCTGCCCAATCCCGTGACGAACCGGTACCGTATTCAGACCCTGCCAGGACCACCAGTCCGACGCCATCGCTTTGATACTTCATAGCCGCGTCGTAGATGCTCATGACCTCGCCCGATGGGATGTGGGTGGTCCAACCCCCTTCGGTGCCCGGGGCCAACAGGTTTCGCAGTCTGATGTTGGCGAAGGTGCCGCGCATCATCACTTGATGGTTGCCACGACGCGAGCCGTAAGAGTTGAAATCAGCCGGTAGCACACCATTGGCCTTCAGGTATTCACCAGCCGGGCTGTCTTTTGCGATCGAGCCTGCCGGTGAGATGTGGTCAGTGGTGATTGAGTCGCCTAATAGGGCCAGGCAGCGCGCACCTTTGATGTCTTCGACATCATTGGGCTCAGTGCTCATGCCGTCAAAGTATGGCGGGTTTTGAATGTAGGTCGACTTTTCATCCCAGGCGAAGCGCTTGCCTTCAGGTGATTGAATTGCTTTCCACATGCTGTCGCCTTCGAACACGCTGGCATAGCTGTTGGAGAACATCTCTGACGAAATATTCTCAGCGATCGACGCGTGAATTTCTGCGCTCGACGGCCAGATGTCGCGCAAGTAGACGGGGTTGCCGTCTTTTCCGGTGCCCAGCGGATCATTGTTGAGATCAACATCTAGGTTGCCGGCCAGAGCGTAGGCGACCACCAGGGGTGGTGAGGCAAGGTAGTTGGCCTTGACATCCGAATGAACGCGACCCTCAAAGTTTCTGTTGCCCGACAATACCGAACAGGCTACCAGGTCACCCTGTTTGATTGCCGTGCTGATTTCCTCAGGCAGTGGGCCCGAGTTACCAATACACGTGGTGCAACCATAGCCGACCACATAAAAACCCATGGCTTCAAGGTCATCCAGCAAGTTGGCCTTCTTCAGGTATTCGGTGACCACCTGTGAGCCTGGCGCCAAAGAGGTCTTGACCCACGGCTTGACCTTCAATCCGCGCTCGGCTGCATTGCGAGCCAGCAAGCCAGCACCAATCATTACCGCCGGGTTGGATGTGTTGGTGCAACTGGTGATCGCTGCGATAACGACGGCGCCATCGCGCAACGCAAATTCTTCGCCGTTGCGTACCACGCTTACTTCGCCATCCGTGCCGCGCGAACGCGTCATTTCTTCGCGGGTCTTGGCGAAGCTTTGCTTGGCCTCCGACAGCAATACACGGTCTTGCGGACGCTTTGGCCCGGCCAGAGAGGGGACAACCGTACCCATGTCCAGTTCGAGCACATCGGTGTAATCAGCCTGTCGACCCGGCTTGCGCCACATGTCCTGAGCCTTGGCATAGGCCTCAACCAGGGCAATTTGCTCAGCATCGCGGCCCGACAACTCCAGATAGCGCAGGCATTCTTCGTCTACCGGGAAGATGCCACAGGTGGCCCCGTATTCCGGTGCCATGTTGGCGATGGTGGCCCGATCGGCCAGCGGCAAGTGATCCAGACCATCACCGAAGAACTCGACGAACTTGCCAACAACGCCTCGCGCGCGCAACATTTCTACTACGGTAAGAACCAGGTCAGTGGCGGTAGCGCCTTCGGGCAACTTGCCGACCAGCTTGAAGCCGACGACGTGCGGGATCAGCATGGTAATGGCCTGGCCAAGCATGGCAGCTTCTGCCTCGATGCCGCCAACGCCCCAACCAAGCACGCCAACGCCGTTGATCATGGTGGTATGCGAATCGGTTCCGACCACGGTATCCGGGTAGGCCATCAGTTCGCCGTTCTTGTCGACACCAAAGACCACACGCGCCAAATGCTCGAGGTTGACCTGGTGGACAATCCCTGTACTCGGTGGAACAACCTTGAAGTTGTCAAAAGCGGTCTGACCCCATCGCAGGAAAGAGTAGCGCTCCTGATTGCGTTGGAATTCGATTTTAGAGTTCAAGTCGAGTGAGTCGGCCGCGCCGAATCGATCGACCTGAACAGAGTGGTCAATGACCAACTCAGCCGGAGACAACGGATTGATCAAGGCCGGATCACCGCCCAACTGCTCCATGGCATCGCGCATCGCAGCCAAGTCGACAACGGCAGGAACACCGGTGAAATCCTGTAGTACCACGCGTGACGGCGTGAATGCGATTTCTGTGCTGGGCTCGGCTTTGGCATCCCAGCGACACAGCGCCCTAATGTCATCGGCAGTGACGTCTACGCCATTCTCATGCCGCAACAGGTTTTCCAACAAAATCTTGAGGGAGAAGGGCAGTCGGCTAACTTGAAATTCTTTTTCCAGTGCCGGAAGGCTGAAATACGTGTACTTGCGGCCGTTGACTTCAAGTTCAGAGCGTGTCGAAAGGGTATCGGTCATGGTTCCTCCGGCATGAATAATATGACATTAGGCAGCCGGCTATTATCGCTGATTTTCAAGCAAATGTCTTAGAATTCCCGTTCCTTTACCGTGAGATAGCGCTCCTGTGTTTGATTAAACCAACGAGCTGGCCAAGCAATGTGCATGTTGCTTACCGAACAGACTCACGGTTGATGAACTTTACGCATGAGTCCATTCCATCGAATCCAATCAACGATGGCGGTGGCCTGTGGTTTCGTGTGTGCTGACGCACAAAAAACTTTCATTTTTATGCTGGAAAACCTGTATCTTACGGTTCATGCGAATTGATCTTTTGATGGTGCTGGTCGCCGGAACGTTGCTAGCTGTGTCAGCCACCGAAGTGTCTGCCGACACTGCTTTGTTGGCCAAGCGCGCCACCTTTGAGCAGGCCTGGCAGTATGCGCGCGATGGAAAAACGGCGGATGTCGATCGCTTGCGACCGTCGCTTACAGGCTACCCACTCAATGCCTATCTGGATTATGCGCTGTTGGAACAGCAGGGTGCCGACGCCGCCGAGAGTGCTATCAAGGTCTTCGTCGTGACCAACGCAGACCTGCCTGTAGCCAAGTTGCTGCAGAGCTCGTGGCTATCAGCGTCGGCCAGGGCCGGGCGGAGCGAGGTGTTCGAGCGCTGGCCTTTACCCGCTCGCTCAAGTCAGGAGGTTCGATGCGTATACACCGACTGGTTGCTGAAAAAAGGACGCGATGGGGAGGCGAGAAAGCAGCTGATGGGGCTGTGGTTGACCGGCTCCAGTGTTGATGAGGCCTGCGACCTGGCGTTCAAGACTGGTATGCAACGAGGCTGGATTGATACCGAAGCCTATGACCAACGCCTGGAGTTGGCCGCAAAGAGTGGCAACCAGGGCCTCACCGATTACCTTGCACCCAAGGCCAGTGCCCAGGCGCAGGAAGCCTACAAAACGTTCATCGTCGATCTGTCGGTCGATGGCCTGAACGATCAGTTGCGGGGCGCGCTCGCGCCGCACAAAACACCTTGGCTGGAGATGGGTTTGAGCCAGCGCATACGCAGCGATGCAAAAGTGGCGCAACCTCTGGTTGCCCAGGTATTGTCTTCGCCCTATCTGGATCCGTTGGTGCGCAATCGATTGGGACGCGATCTGGCCGTTTTCCTGGCTGCTGACCACCACACAGAATCCCTGGGCGTATTTGCCGCCTTGCCCCCGGCAGCTTTTGATCATGGCGCAGTTGAATGGCATGCGCGCGGTGCATTGGTAGCGGGCGACTGGCTACTACTTAAGTCAGTAATCGAGCGCATGCCGGCCGACTTGTCCGCCGACGAGCGATGGCGGTATTGGCTGGCTGAAAGCGAACGACAATCGAAAGGCGCGGCCAGCGGTTTCGAGGCATTGTCGGACGAGAGTCATTTTTTCGGCTTTCTGTCTGCAGACCGCCTGGACCAGGCCTATCCACTGTGTCAGTCAAAGCGACCCTTGCAGCCGGAGTTGCTGGCACAGGTGCTGGTTGATCCCGGAATCAAGCGAGCATTGGAGCTCTACCATTTGGGTCTACTGCATTTTGCTCGTTTGGAATGGTCCAAATCCCTTCGAGCCAACTCACCTTCATGGCAGATTCAAGCGGCCTTGCTGGCCAGTCAGGAAGGATGGCACGAGAAAGCGATATCTGGCCTCAGCAGCCCCATGCGCCGGACCTTGTATCGTGATCGTTTTCCGGTAGTTCATGCTGATCTTTTTGAAGCTGCAGCAGCACGCTATGGCCTGGACCCTGACGTACTGATCGCCATTGCGCGGGCTGAGTCGGCGTTAACCAAAGATGCCGTTTCCCGCGCCGGTGCCCAAGGATTGATGCAACTGATGCCGGCTACCGCCAGTCGTTTGGCAAAACCCAATGGCATTTCTTTAGGCGGGTCCGAGCCGCTGTTTGATCCAGCGACCAATATTGAGTTGGGCTCCTTGCATCTGGCCGAGCTGGTAGAACGGTTTAACCATCCAGTGTTTGCCTTGGCGGCGTATAACGCTGGGCCTGAGGCTGTGGATCGCTGGTGGGGGCGTTTTCAGCCTGACGACCCATTGATTTGGCTGGAGACGATTCCTTATCGCGAGACCCGCGAATATGTCGCGCGAGTACTTGCGTTCGCCTCAATTTATCGGTGGCGTCGTACCGGTGACGCAGGATCAATATCGAGTTGGCTTCCACCGTTTAGCAGAGCCAATGGCTTTCCCGTGGGTGATGCGGTTGCGGTGAGGTGCCCCTAAACAAGGCGACCACCAAAAGAGTGGAAAGATCGGCTTGTCAGGGGTTGGCGGTGTCGACCTCGGCTCGACCAATGCGTCCGATGCCTGGCAATTCAATGGCTAAATCCAGAAGATCAATTTCTACGTTCAGCCCAAGCAGATTCAATTCCAGCCCTTGTTCCTTGCCGATGCTAACGCCAGCCAGTCCGATTAGTGAGGCTTGAATACCGGTGCCAGAGCTTGGTGAGCTGAATGCGGAACCTAGCGGGACGTAATCCTTACCAATCGCTGTAGAAGGCAAATCCAGCCCGAGGCCGGGTACTTCTCGGCCAATCCAGGCAATGAACGTATTGCTGTTGGGCCCCGGCCATGCAGTGTAATCAGCGGCCCACGGGTAACTGACGGCTGCTTTCTCAATGAGTGGAATCAGTGCGGTGGCTTCTTCGCCTCGTATATCCACAAGCAGAGTCGGCTGGTTCCCATACCACGGTCGGTCCGGAATCCTCTCATTGGCGACGACTACGGGGAGGCCCCGGCGTTTTCGCCAGCCGATCACCTCATGCACTGTGTAGGCACTGGCATGGGCCGGTTTCACCGCAATCCAGGTGTGCACGGCAACGACCTTCTTTGCGCCCCAGGTCCTGGCTGCAAAGGCCTGGACCACGGCTTCAGCATGGTCGGCCGGCACCGGTGAGAAGCCAGCGCTGTAATTGCTGTCGTCCCAGGCTCGTCGCCAGTCGGGATAGTCGCCAGTTCGTTCCAATGTGGCGGCAACGCTACCACCGACACCGGCGACCACAATAAGCGTCAGTATCGTGACTGCGGCTCTCTTCCCTATACGGGTCAATTTGTTTTTCATTGCTACGGCGGCTCTTATCTATCAGTTGTTATTTGCCGAACCGTTCGCAAGCATCGGAAATCAGCACTCTACGGAGCAACAGTCCGACCAGCAGGTCGTACCAATAGCTGTGAAGATATTACATCGGACCGGCTTGATTTTACCGTGCTTATGGTTGGGGCAAGCACGACGGGCCTCGATTTCGACCTGGTGGTGACCGTCTGTGGTCACCCCACGAAACCTGTCCATTGTTTCCAGGGAGTTGCCAGGTTATTCATCAGGGCTTTGACGACCCACCAGCCCTGGCCGCCAGCATCGGCACCGATCAAGACAAGCTAGCGCCCTATCGTCGTGTTCGCGATGAGATACGTCGCATGGTTGAGAAGTTGTAGTAGGCATTGTTTGCCGTTTGGCAGAATTAACCAGACGCAACATCCGACCAGTTCGCCATGAGCTAGACTTTAACGTATGCATGAAGCGGCGGCTCGGTATTCCTCTCTCGCTCGGACCACACCGACGCTGAAGCCGCCTGCGCGGATGATGTTTTTCGTCGCCTTGTTATTGCTCAGCTCCGCGGTGTCGGCGCTCGACCCGCGGTATACGCCAACGCAATACAGGATTGAGAGCTGGGGAACGCTCGATGGCTTGCCAGGTGCCAGCATCAGCGCCCTGTACCAGGACAGCGGTGGTTACCTTTGGGTGGGAACCTACCGCGGCGCAGCCCGTTTTGACGGCTATCAGTTTACAGATTTGGCGACAGTGGCCGGCGTTGACATACCGCAAGATGTCATACGCAGTATTGTTGAAACAGGGGACGGCACACTTTGGTTCGCCGGTGAGCGCCGTGGGCTCGTTGCCTATGACAACAGTGGTGAGGTTTACAGGTTTTTCGACGGCGATCAGTCAGGCGCAATCAATTACCTGCATGAAGACAATAATCAGCAGATGTGGATCGCTACCAGCACCATGCTGTACCGAATGCAGGGGCGCTTGCCCGATGTGACATTCGTACCTGAGCTGGCGCAGTCAGTTTGGCAGTTGACGCAATCAAGCAGTGGCGATTTATGGGCCGCTACCGAGCAGGGCTTGTGGTTCAAGTCGAATCAAGTTTGGCAGTTGCATGACGAACCTCAACTGAATCGAGCGCATTTGTGGTCGTTGGTGTTTTCTGGTGATGACCTGTGGGTAGGCTGGCGCGGTGGGTTGTCAAAGCTGTCAGGTGCTGACTGGCGACATTATCAGGCAGAGCAAGGTGAACTGCCGCATGCGGTCATTCGCAATGTGCTCACTGATGACAATGGCATGGTGTGGATTGCCACTGCCGGCGGTGGACTGGCCCGGTATGACCAAAATGGATTTTCGCGCGTCACGCAAAACCAGGGCCTGGCCAGTGACGTGGTTTGGGTGTTGATTGAGGACCGGGAAGGCAACATTTGGGCCGGGGGATCAGGTGGCCTGTCACGAATCAGTGACGTCGCTGTTCAGGTTTTTGGGCGCAGCGAAGGTGTGGAATCCAGTCTTGTCTGGTCGGTCGCGTCAAACGGCCCAGAGGGTGTGCTTCTGGGCACCAACGGCGACGGCTTGCTGTCCCTTAATATTGACTCAGGGGCGGTGCAGCAAGTGGGTCCGGAGCTAGGCCAGGCAGGGGCCGGAATCGTCTTGACTGCACACCGATTGGAAAGTGGTGACACCATCTTTGGCACCTTCGTGGGTGCCTACCGCTTGAGTTCAGACAACCGCGCCGAGCGCATCGAAACCATTCCAGACGGTCGGGTTAGAGTGCTTATGCTCGGCGACGATGGTGTGCTGTGGGTCGCCAGCGACCGGGGGATTGGTCAACTACGGGGCAACCAGTATCGCGACCTCACCGGGCGGTTTGGCCTCGAGTCGGTAGCCACCACCAGCTTGTACAAAAATCCAGACGGTAGCCTGTTGGCTACAGCCGAGTCAGGTGGCTTGTGGTTGTTGCCGGCGGACTTAAGTCCCGCAACAAGATTGGATCGTGTGGCCACGAAGATGCCGACGCGTGATGTCTGGCGTGATGTGGATGGAACCATCTGGGTCGCCGGTTTCGGACTGCATCGATTGGAACAGGGCGAGTGGGTGCCAGTCGATTCCATTAACCGCAGGTTGCCAGCGCAATTTCACGCCCTGGTCGAAGACCCAAGGGGTTGGCTTTGGGCCAGTACCAATGTCGGTGTGGCCAGGATCAGCATACCGGGACTCAGAGATCATGTCCGCGACCCAACTTCAACTCCTGATGCCAAGTTCATCGGCGTGATGGACGGCATGCGCAGTGCTGAGGCCAATGGTGGCAACCAACATGCCTTGTTGCTGGATGATAAAGGCCGTTTACTGGTGCCAACTACCGATGGCGTAGCAGTCATTGATCCTGAAAACATGGGTGACAGGTATGTGCCACCAAACCCATTGATCGAGCGAGTCTTGATCGACGAAGACAAGCCGTACGCGTGGACCGAACGGGCATTGCCGGCCGGGACCGAACGGCTACGCATCGAGTTTACAGCGCTGAGACTGAGCGATCCCGAGCGCATCCATTTTCGCTATCGCCTTGAACCGTCGGAGCCAGAGTGGACTGATATTGGACGGCAGCGATCGGTTGGACTATCGCGCCTATCCCCCGGCGACTATACCTTCAGCATTCAAGCTGCCGGTGCCGATGGCATCTGGGGCACGCCCACGGTGATTGACTTCGCTATTAGTCCCTATTGGTGGCAACGTGGTTGGGTGCAGATAGCTTTCGCCTTGTTCGCGGCTGCGATGTTGATAAGTCTGCCATTGTTGCGGATTCGTGTTCTACGCCATCGCGCGGCTGAACTTCGACGTGAAGTGTCGATTCGAACCAGCGAGTTGGCACGTGCCAACACCGCTTTGGAGGAGGCCGCTCGGACCGATGCCTTGACGAGCTTGCCCAATCGCCGCCATTTCATGGCCAGATTGGTGGCGAACTGGATGGAAGGTGGGCCATTGTGCCTGGCAACCCTGGATATCGATCATTTCAAGCGCTACAACGATTCTCTCGGGCACCTGATGGGCGATTCGTGCTTGCAACAGTTGGGGTTGCTGTTTCGTCAGGAATTGAGCGGGCCCGGTGTGTTGGTCGGTCGTGTCGGTGGCGAGGAATTTAGTGTGTTCTTTCGCGCTTCGCTTGAGGAAAGTGAGATGCGACTTCGCCAACTGACGCGACAATTGGCTTTGGCGGCTATACCTCACCCGAACTCCGTGTCGTCCCTGTTGACGATCAGCATAGGACTTGCTGAGCGTCGTCCTGGTGATGTCAATGACGGCGATTTGCGAGAGCGGGCAGACCTCGCGCTTTATCAGGCCAAGGCGGAAGGGCGGAATCGCCTATGTATCGCAGATTAGCGCCGGGTGTTTTCCATAGACATTTAGGTTGGGATTGGGCGGGTAGCGCAGCTTTGAAGCGCCGCCAGCGCAAATTGATAACAAGGCCATCGAAGACACAGCGCATGTATTCGGTTAAGTTGGGACAAATGCCCGCACTACCTCATCGTGTTTCCAGCCGGCCTGATCCAACTGATTGATGTTGGATCTGTTCACAATATCGGTCGTGATCATGTTGATGGCCACAGTTCTGGCCGTCGCCATGGTCGTGACCTGGTGGCAAACCGATGTGGTACCAGGGTTCGGCTATATCGCCGCCGCGCAAGTGCTCATGCCAGTTGGTCTTGGTGGCT
Source organism: Lysobacteraceae bacterium (assembly GCA_021604725.1). GTDB lineage: Bacteria > Pseudomonadota > Gammaproteobacteria > Xanthomonadales > BQJN01 > BQJN01. The sequence goes on from BQJN01000057.1 coordinate 26,198, forward strand.
TGTTATTGAACTTGTTTTGGCCAAATAGCGCTTTAAATTGGCTCAGTAACACTTTAATACTGGTTGGCGCAGCTTTGCTTCCAGCTGGCATGCGGCTGATTGCCGAGGATGGTTCTCTACCGCGTAACAAAGCGCCGTTTTTGTTTGTCGCAGGGACCTCTCTGGCTTTGGCCTGGTTTGTTTTCGTCGATGACGCTATCAATCCAAGAATTGTCATTATGTCCATTGCTACTGCAGTGCTTTTTGCGATGGCTGCCATACCGGTGGGGCATTTGCCGCAGGCGAAAATCGTACGCGCGATTTTGTGGGCTTTCGTTGCTCTGATGCTTGGCCGGGCAGTGTACTCCTGGTCTGCGCACGTCGAAGCCACGGTATTTAGTTCCGAGTTCATATATCACTCGCTCACCTTCACCACCGTTTCAGTCCTTGGCGTGGGCCTGCCATTTGCAGCATTCTTTTTGAACGCGTCGATGCAGTCTTCACGCTTGAGAATCGAACGCGCCAAGGCCGAGTGTCGGGTGGCTGACCTCGGCGCTATTCAGGACATCATTTCGGATACAAAGCTATCTGTGCATGTAAAACGTAGAGCTTTGTTGAAGGCAGTGGCGCAGATGCTTGGCCTTCGCGTTGGCATGATCGCCAACGTTGTTGGAAACCGCTATGAAGTTACGACGTTGTTCAGCGATCTGGATACGATTAGCGCCAAAGAAGGCTCGGTATTCGAATTGGGTGAAACGGTCTGTTCGGAGCTGTTGCGAAAAGGCCATTCTTCATTGTCATTTCACAACAAGCAATGTCGTGAGTCTTTGGTTCATCCAGCCTATGACGGCAGTTGTCCGGGTGCCTACATTGGGGCCTTGATCGAATCGAATGCAGGTTTTTACGGAACGGCGTCCTTTTCTGATACGCGGTCTCGTCATTCTGCATTCGATCAGCACGAGCAGACGATAGTGCACACTGTGGCCAACTGGCTGGCGGCAGATCTTGAGCAGGAGGTGCATGCTCTTCGTGAAGCGCGACGCCTGAACCAACTGGAGACGCTCACCGATGCCTTGAAGACGCATGTTGCCTATGTCGACCGCCACTATGTCACTCGCTTTTTGAATCAGACATTCCGACAGATGTTGGGGCCGACGGCGCAAACACTGGTCGGAAAGCACATGGCGAGAGTGGTGGGTGATCGCTTTTTTGAGCGAGTAAAACCAAGGATTGATGAAGTATTCCTGGGGCGCGCCCAGTCCTTTGAGGACTGCCCGGATACCCTTGAGGGGCGTTCATTTCTGATTCGCTACGTTCCTGATATCGAAGGCGAGGACGAGGTTCAGGGATTTTTCGCGTTTGCCGATGAAATTACGGAATACCGTCGGCGCGAAGACGACTTGAGGACCGCTGCGCAACGCGACCCGTTGACCGGACTGCTCAACCGGCGTGGCCTCGAACATGCCTTAAATCATATTACGCATGATCAGGTTCTCGCCTTGGTGCTAATTGACCTTGATGACTTCAAGGGGGTCAATGATCGTCATGGTCATGGTGTTGGCGACAGTGCCCTGTGTGCTGTGGCACGAATTTTGTTGGAAGTCTGTCGCAAACAGGACTTTGCTGTTCGCCTTGGCGGTGACGAGTTCTTGCTGGTGCTTGACGCCGAGGTTGAAGACGCCGTGGTTGTGGCAGGGCGCATTCAAGACAGGGTGGAAGCTATTGCCACCCGGCAACTGAAGGCTGGCGAGCTCGGAGCCAGTATTGCGGTCGTAAAGAGTCGACGCCGATCAATGAAGGGTGCATTGAGCAAGGCTGACGCTCTGGTTTACATGGTCAAGCGCGACGGGGGTCGCAACATCAAGTCCTGAGGACTGACTCAAGCGATGACGTGTGCCCCTACCGTGCGACACAAGCGCTTCGCGAGAACAATACGACAAACTAGAGTCGAGCTAACCGATGGCCTTTCTTGACGCTTTGTACCGCTTCTCCAGAGCTGGCCATTGGGTCTTGCTGATCGGACCGCATTCAAACCAGGCACATTCCAATTGCTTGATTTCCTCAGCAAGGCCAGGGTTGTTGGCACCGGACATGCGATCGGCCAAGCGTTTGACCTGATAGTCCATCCGTTGTTGTTTGAATTGCTCCGGCGATTCAATACCAGCAAGAAACTCAAGGCGCATTACCAGATTCTGGGCGACGGCCAAAGCTTCAGCGGATGCCGCGGTTAACGAGTCAGCATCTGAGTCGCAGGCGGCCTTAATCCTGGTTTGCACGGCGATCAGGCGAGGGTCTGAGGGGTCAAACTCCGGGTAGTCTTCAGGGCTGAGCGTTGCTTCAGATGGTTGCTTTCCGGCCATTGCGGCCCATTCAGCGTCGAGTGCCTTTTGCAATAAACCCTGCAACTGACCCTGCCGAGCACGGGATGCTTGCTGCAGGCTGTCTCGACGGCGCGATTCCAGTGCTTCGATTGCAGCAGAAAAGGATTGTGCTTGGTCACGTGCGGGCGCTTGAAGCTGTTGCCATTGACCTGAAAGTCGAGCGATTTCCTGCGCAATCTGGTCTGGATCATCAGCATCGAAGGCCTTGGCGGTGTCGATAACCTGCTGTGCCTCCTGGCGAGCTGCGGCGTGTTGTTGATTTCTCTCGCTTCTGTCTGCATCGAGGCGAGCAAAAATCTTGTCGCAAATGGCGCGAAACTGCTTCCATTGCTTTTGTTCCGTTTTGCGGTCGCCATTTCCAACGTCGCGCCATCGTCGCTGCGCATCTTTGGCGCCGCTGATAGCCTGCTCCAGCTCTCCTTCCAGCAAGGCCTCAACTTCTTCAATGATTCTGGTTTTGCGCAGCGCAATGGTCTGGTTGTGTTGCTTGATTGGCCCGTCCAGTTTATCCAGACTGGCGCGTAACTTATTGGCCAAAGCCGACCGGTGTTTTGGTTCAACTTCATTGAGTCGATGCATTGACTTGCGTGCCGTTGAAGCCAGGCGGGCCAGTTGCTGCGGCTCGAGTTTGGCATCGACAGCCTTGCCAATGTCCTCTACCAGGGTCTCCAACTCGCCACGTGTCGATTCTCGTATCTCGTGCCGCTTGTTGAAGTATGGCTTGGCAGGTTCAATCGCTTTACCGGTGATGTCGCGAAATCGGTGCCACAAGCCGATTGCGGGTCGCCGTTTCTCGCCTTGCAAACGCTCTGACTCGTCGAGTTGTTGCCAGCGATCACGAAGTTCGCGGATGCGCGCCATTAAGGCATCTGGATGCAAGCCGGAGCCCACCAGCTCCTGGGCATGCTCAATCAAGCGGTTGCGAATCTTGTTGTTGGCCCAGTGTTGCCAATCACGTAACTCAAACAGGCGTTTGTCCGATGCCTGCAGTTCCTTGCTCAATGAACCGCCGCGAATGGCCGTCGCCACCGTGCGGTTTCTCAATATTTTGTGAATCTCAAAATGCACTTCTCGGGCCGCTGACAGATCTCCATCGTCTAAAGCTTTTTCTTGTTTTTTTAGTAACTTGTCGAGACTTTTTAATCCTTCTTCTTTCTCTGCTTCCTGCGTTTTCGCCTGAGCTCTGGCTTGATTGATCAATACCTCAAAACGATGTCGGATCAACCTGCCGGTAGCCCCCAAACCCAACGAGCCAAAGGCCTTTTCCCACTGGCTGCAGAGTTTGTCGATCTGCTTGTCGTCGACAGCGTCAGACTTTGCCAGGGCTTCGGCGCGCTCAGTCAATTTCAGCAGCTGTGGTGGCACCGGTTCGGCATCTAGCGCTTCGTCACGTTTACTGGTGGCGTGAGCGACCGCTGCAGAATAACGCTCACGGAGCGACGCCTGGTCATCTGCCTCGTAGCGTTGGATCAGGCTATTGAATCGAGAGCTAAGGTGTTCGATGGTTTGGTCGATCTCGCGGTAGCGCCCCTTGTCATCCACCGCCTCCAGTTGCTCGCAGGTGGCTACCAGTTCATTGCGGACCTTCTCGTAAATACGATCTCGTGCCAGCGTCGGATCGGCGGCAAGTGCCTCGAGGACGATGGCCCGCGCGCCGCGGTAGCG
>BQJN01000058.1 GCA_021604725.1 Lysobacteraceae bacterium
ATGCGACAGTGACATCAACGAAGGTGTGATCAGGCTGTTGTTGGTACAGGTGCAGCATGGACTCGCCGGCGACGCAGTCAGTCTGAAAGCAGTCGCTGGCCACCAACAGGTCCAGGCGCTGATCGCCATTGGCATCGAACCAGACCGCGCTGCGTCCTCGGCGGTGGCTATTGAGGCCAACGTCGTGAGCGATCTCGCGAAACAGCGGCGTTGCGCCGTCAGCGGTCAGGTTTTCGTAAAGTTGATGAGGCGTGCCTTCGGCGGTAGGGACGAACACATCGATGTCGCCGTCATCATCAAAATCTGCCGCCACCAGACCGCTACCCATGCCGGGCGCGGTCGTAAAGGATTGCAGCCCGCTGCTGGCGCTTGCATCAGTGAATTGCGGTGTGCCGGCGACGGCGGAAGTCGCCAGAAGAACGCCGGTGAGCGCCGCAATCACGTCACTGCGTCATTCGACACTATAAGATTGCAATTCAACCGGGACCGTCGAACCTGAGATATAGCAGCCAGCAACATAGGTGGCAGGGGGGGCTGCAATCGGGCCTGCGCCACTACCGGCACCGGGTCCAACGAAATTGTTAATTGGCTTGCCGCCACCGGTTCCCGGGGTCAGGCCGCCCAGAACCGCACCTGGTGCGACCACGTCAAATCCGCATGCAATACCTTGACCGGTCATCGTTACCATTGGAGCCATTGTCCCAGTAAAAATTCCCGCCATGCCATAAACCATGCCCGGCGAGAAGGGGCCAAACAAAGTCGCTGCAGCTGAGTCAAACGCGGCCCAAGTGCCTGTTGTGCTGGTAAACGGCAGCATGCCTACACCAGCACCCAAGGCAGGTGTTGCTCCAACGAATGGCGCACCCAATACGAAGGCATAGGCACCGGTAACGCCGAACGGTATCCAGGTGGTTCTAAACATGGAGGCCGGCATGGATCCACCCAGCGCCATCGGCGTCCCTGAAAAGGTGTAGCCAGCAAAGACGCCGGGCGCCGCCGCGGGCGCACCAGTCATGATCGCGCCTAGCGTTACGCCTGGCGTGCCGGCCATGTTAGCCAGCGTATTCATCGTCAATCCTGGGCCGCGAACAGCGTTGTTGGTGTTACTGTTCCCCCGGTCCAGCAAATCGCCAGCAGATTGCGCGTGGGCCGCTTGTATGGCGGCGATGCAAACGACCACGGTCACCACCGTTGCCAAAAATAGTCTCGATTTCCGCATCTTTCCTGCACCCCTGACCTGATTTATAGGCACCCATCATATGCGTCGCCGAGCTTTCTTGCAAAAAGCCGCAAGGGAAATTACTGGCGCTGGATATCCGTCAAGAGTTGGCGTGCCGGTGCGATCGCGGGGTGGGGCGGTTTCACCATTCGGGCTGTGCGAATTGCATCCGCGGCGGCGGTGCGTGCGCGCTCAGTTTCTCCAGCCGTGTTTGCCGCTTGTGCCAGTAGCAGGAAGTCCATCGGCTGTGGTGTTGGGGCCAGCAATGGTTCGATTAGCGCTGTCGCTTCGGCTGCCCTCTGCTTGTCACCTGACTTCACTCGCCACTGTGCTCGCAAGCGTAGGCCGTGCTCATACAGGGCGTGTGTTTGTGGAATATGCATCAGGCTATATTCCCGTGCTTGCACGCTGCGCCAGTCGTTGACCTGACCGAAGCGCCAGCCGTCGACAATCAAAGACTCGACCTCTGTCAGTGGCAACAGCGTGGCTGGCACTGGGTGCCCTTCCGATATGCCTTTTCTCTGATGCACCAGCCAAAGGGCACGTGCCGTTGAGTTGACATAATCGAGTTGCAAGGCGGCGCGCAACCTGTCGACGCCCTGGCGATAGCGCTTTGTGGTCAAATCGGTCATTGCCAGCGCGATCAGGCGGCCGCTGGGATTCGCGATGTCCTCGGCCACTCGTGACAGGCGTGCTCGCAAACCCAGTTCGAATAGCCGTTGCGCGATTAGAACGGTCGAAGCTGCCTGGGCTGAGTCACGCAACAACGGGCGGTTCGGATCAAAGTCCGCCAGCAAATGTTCGGTGGTCGCAGGGGTCAGTGGCGCAACCAGTGTTTCCGGCACACGAATTTCGAACTGATTGCGGGTGTCGGTGATGGGTGAACCCGCGCTGGCGAAGCGCTTGGAGGTGTCTGCATCCAGAACTCGCGTGACCAGGAAATCTACCGGCATCCGCATACCCAATCCTCGCCAGTGCTCGATGTGCGGCATAGCGCCGACCGGTGGTGGTAGCGGTGCTTCGGAGGCCACCAATACAGTCGCGCCGGGTGTTGGCTGATAAACCTCAACATGGTGGAAAACTGCATTCATGGTGGTGACCAGATCGCGAAAGAGCTCCGCATCGGTGAAGCCCAGCGCCATCCACTGGCTGAACACGCCATCGCTGGACAGCCGTGACCGAGCCAGCTCGAAAAACTCTTTGGTGTATAGCTGCGATGCACCGGACGTCCAGGGATGTGATGGTTGCGAAACGATGACGTCAAATTGGCGATCAGTTAGCCGTAACGCGCCGCGCGCATCGCTGAAATGAACCTGCACTCGCGGGTCGGCCAACGGGTCGCGCCAGCGCTTATGCTTAACTTGCTCATTGGCTTTGATGACCTCAGGTTCTATCTCAAGAACATCAATTTCCTCAACCGATGAGGGAACATCTTCGATCGTCACGCCGGTTCCAAAGCCAACTACCAGCATGGTTTTTGCACCGGGCCGCAGGGTCGTTGGCAACAACGACAGCCAGCGTGCCACCACGATGCGGCCTGGCCGGCCCCAGCTCGGCTCCACTGATGATTCTGGCAATCCGTTGGTCGCCAGTCGCCACCCAACGTGTTCCTGCGTTAACAGCACGTTGGCGCTACGGCCGACACCGAAGTAGTTGATCTCACCGTTGGCAGTCGCTGCTGCCATGGGTGAGTAGCGTAATACCTGCCAGGGCGGTTCCAGTCGCACGATGGCCAGAACGATCACAGCGATGCTGGCCACTGCAGCCAATGGCCATTGCCGCGGCCGCATCGTCAGCGCGCTGAATAGTGCCAACGCCAGACTGGTAATGGTGGCCACCAAGGCTGCTCCTTCATATTGCAGGGCGGGAAGCAGCCAATAGCCGGTGCCAATCACTCCAATGATGGCACCGACGGTATTCCAGGCGAACACTCGGGCACTGGCGCTAGCGGCCTGTTCGGCCCGTTTCGCCAGGATACGCACCGCCAGGGGGAAGGTGGCACCGATGGCGATGGCCCCCGGCAACAAGATCAAACTGCTGAGGAACAATTTCAGATGCGGGGTGGCCGAATCAGTGGTTTCGGCGATGAGTGGTACCAGGGCGTCGAGGTTTGCGAAACCCGCCGCAGTGCATGCCGCGATTGCGATCTGACTGGCCACAAAGGCGGTTTTGGCGCCTGACTGTGATCGAATAAGACGCGTCACAAAAAATGAGCCGATCGCCAGCCCGACAAGGAAGGTGGCCAACATGGTGGCAAAAGCGTACAGGGTGCCATCCAACAACTGAACCAACAGACGAGTCCATATCACTTCCCAACTAAACGAAACCGCGCCCGAGGCCAACATGATCGGCAGTATCCAGCGGCATTGAAGCGGTTGGAGCGGTGCCTGAATGGGCTCGTAGGTTTGTTTGGTGTTGTTGCGCGTAGCCAGCGCCAACAAGAACACCACCCCATTGAATGCCACGGCGACCAGGATAGTATTCGAGGTACCAAGCATTGGAAACAGGACAAATGCAGCCAGCAGTGCGCCGGCAGCAGCGCCCAGCGTGTTCGCGGTATAAAGAGCACCGATGCGTGAACTGATCTGTGCCTCTTCTCGTATGGCAGAGCGAGCAAGCAGCGGCAGTGTGGCGCCCATCATGGCGGTGGGGATGACCAGGACCACGAAGGATGTGAGCAAGTAGAAGGCCAGCGTGCTGGCGCTGGGCAAGGAGGTTGAAAAATCCTGGCCACCCAACACAACGACATGCAAGGCAGAAATGAGGTCAATGGCGAAAGGAATCGCCAGTGCGGCCAGACCGATACCCAGTTCCAGCAAGGCGTAGGTCAACACCGGCCGACGAACCGCAGCCAGAAAGCGATTTGCAGCGGCCGCACCAACGGCCAGCCCCGCCATGTAGGCGGCCAAAACAGTCACTAGCGCTAGCTCAGAAGTACCAAAGATCAGCGCGAACTGGCGACTCCATACCGTCTGGTAGATTAGTGCCGCAGTACCGGACAGGATGAAGCAGCCCAGTAGCGCCAGAAAGCGTAGGTCGAGCTTCATTTTTACTCGCCCACGATTGGCCATCCACGGCCAAAGGCTTCAAGGGACGCACTCATTGAAGGCCTACGTTGCACAAGCTGGAAACGTCGTTATTTCCTTTTGAAGGATCGTCGATACATGCATCTATGGATGCGCTAAAACTAGTCACTGTCAGCCGTTGCGCGAGTCAGCGCGGCCATGCTGCGTCGCTCCAATTCTCTGGCATTGCGGTAGCCCGGCGCAACGGCCAGCGCTCGGCGCGCCAGTCTGAGTGCCCGATCATACTGGCCTTGATCGAAGTGAATAACACCCAGGTTTAGATAGGCCGGGGCGTAGTAGGGCTGGCGATTGAGGGTATCATTGAGCAGACCAACGGCTTCCTCGCTCGCACCGCTGCGGTACTTCAGAGTAGCCAGGCCGTTGAGTGCCAGGACGTGGGTAGGGTCGCGTTCAATCAGATCACGGTAAGTTGTTTCGGCCAGGTCGGGACGGGCTGCGTCTTCCTCCAGGTGGGCAAGCATGAGTCTGGTGGCTAGGTCTTCAGAGTCTAGTTCGACGGCATTTCGCATCAGCTCCATGGCCTGTTCGTATTCTTCTCGACTCCGGTGATATTGAGCTAACAACAGGTGCGCTCTGACGTTTTCAGGTTGCGCTTTCAACAACTGGATCAGCACGTCGAACGCGGCCTTTTGGTCGGCTCGAGACAGCAACGATTGTGCCAGGGTCAGCAACACAGCAGGGTTCTGGGGGTCGATCTTTTCGGCCTTGCGCAGCAATGGAATGGCCAGTTCCAACTGACCCTCTTCGGCCAGACTCTGTGCCTCTTGCTGATAATCAAAGACCTTCATCATCGCCAGTGGGTCGGCACGTGTTGGGTCGACCTCGTCCGACAATTCCGCGGGGGCAGTGCTGACACCGATGTAACCCAGCGCAGCCAGACGGGCAATCGTTTCTGGGGTCACCGGCGCGCTGGCAAACTCGTGCCCACCCTCGGCAAACGCGCCGCGGGCATTGCTCAGTTGTTCACTGATTCGATTCAGCTTGTGGGCATGGGTTGAGCTCAAATCAGTGAGCTCACCGGGGTCATTCGCCCGATCGAACAAGCGCTGACTGGGCCCGCGAATGTGGACTTCGGTTCCGGCGGTCAAGCGATGTAACGGGCTCCAGCCGTAGATCAGGCGACCGAACATGGTCTCACTCAGAATCTCGCGTTCAGGGTCAGCATAGCGATCACTGTCCGGCAGCGGCGTGCCCTGGTTTACGTCAGGTATCGGCATGTTCAATCGATCGAGCACGGTCGAGAAAATGTCCAGATTCGAAACCGGGGCGTTGACGACCCTCGGTTCGTTACCCGGCTGGCGGTGGCGTGGGTCATTGACGATCAACGGCACCCGCAAGGTTGACGAATACAGCAATAGTGCATGCGTTTCCTCACCATGCTCGCCTCTGCCTTCGCCATGATCTGCGGTCAGGATAACCAAGGTGGAGTCAAGCATCCCTCTGGCCTCCAAGCGGGCCAGGATTTGCCCGATGGCCTCGTCCACAGAGGCGATCTCAGCAAGATAGGGGTCTGTCGGATACTGATCACGGTATCGCGGTGGCGGCAGCAGTGGGTGGTGTGGGTCGAAAAAATGTGTCCACAGGAAGAACGGTGCCTGGTCGCGATCATCGATCCAGGCCATTGCGCCGCGTGCCACATCGGCGGCCGGCCGTTCGTCGTAGAAGCGTTGCAGCTTGGGGTGCCGATCAAATCGCGACGCGTAATTGTCATCGTACAGATCAAACCCCTGATCAATGCCCGTCTGCGAGTCCAGCGGGAACGCGCCGACGAACGCCGCAGTATCGTAGCCGTTGTCGTCCAGTATTTCGGCCAGCATGTCCATTTCGTCAGGGACGTAAAACCCCGCATTTTCCCGCACGCCATGGAACACTGGATAGGTACCGGACATCATCGAGGTGTGTGAGGGCAGGGTAATTGGCACCGGGGTGAACGCATTCTGATACAAGGTGCCCTGCTTGGCGAGCGCGTCGATGTGCGGCGTTGAAATGATCTCGTTGCCGTAACAGCCGAGATGATCGGCACGGGTGGTGTCCATAGTGATCAACAGCACGTTGAACGGTTTCGGTGAGGGCGCTGGCCATAGCAGCCATGCGCCGACCGCCACAATTGCGATACAAATCGCTATGGCGAAGCGCTTGGTGGTCATTGCCGCAACTCTTCGAGATCGGGCAGGCGGACGATTTCGAAGCCATTGTCATCGAGAATACGATTGACCAACTCAGTGTCCAGGCGTTGGCGGTGTTGCTCGGCATAGGCCCTGCGCACAGCTTCTCGTGCTTGCTCGAAGCTTTGGGTTTGCGCCGCCTGACGTTGGTTTAGGCGAATGATTGCGAAGCCGCCACGGAGTAGCATCGGATCCTGAGACAGGATTTTGTCCGTCAGGTAGATTGGCTCGGAGATGGCACCCTCATCCAACGCTGATGCTGCGTGCCAGATCAGCGTACCGAGGCGATTGAGGTCGCCCGCCTGCACTGGGCCAATCAAACCGCCGTTGTCGCGATTTGGCCCCACCGATTGGTCGCTGACAAATTGTTCGAACGATGCGCCGGCGCGCAGTTGCTTCACCGTTTCCAGCAACGACTGCTGTGTTGTATACGAATCACTGCCCTGAGGAACAAAAGCCAGGTTGATTTCATAGCTGGTGTCGGTTGCAAATAGCGAAGGCTGGGCATCATAGAAAGGTCGCACTGCGTCGTCAGGAATCGCGGCATCGGCGGCGAGGCGTCGCCTGTTGAGCTCTTCCTGCAGCAGGCGGGCATCAGTCTGTTGCATCAATGCCTTTTCGACTTGTGGCGTTTCCATTCCTCTATTCTGGGCTTCAAGTGCCAGCAAAAATGTGCCCAGCAACCGGTCCCGCTGCTCAGTCGTGGCGTTGGGTGTCAGTATTCGATCAATGGTGGCCTGATCGACAGTCCACTCGCCGATCTGCCAGGGTGTGTTATCGACTGACAACGGGCTGTTCAGACGAAGTTCGTTTAACAGATCATTGACCGCATTGTTGGCCGCTTCCCACTGCAGGCGCTGTCGGGCACTGATTTCAAGCTGGTCGTGCGGTGTCGGTTCGGGCTGCAGGCGACGAATCAAACGAAACAGATGAAAACCGGTACGTGTTTCAACCACTGGGCTGATCTGGCCCTCTTCGAGGGCAGTGAGGGCGACGCGGTAAGGTTCGTCCAGATCACTCAAGCCGACCTGCTGTACCAGACCGCCCGAACTGGCGTTGGCCGACTGCGAGTAGCGCCGCGCCAGGGCCGCAAAGTCTTCGCCTTCTGCCGCGCGACGGACCAGTTCCTCCGCAGTATTTCGAACGGGCTGAGCATCATCGCCGGTCGCCGGCAGGTGAATGTGCTGGAAATCAAGCAGCGGTTGACCCAAGTTCGCTTCGTTCATTTCTTCGACCAGCGCCTGAACCTTGGCATCGTCGATAGTCACTTCCTGGCTAATATCCTGAGCGACCAGCGAACCGAGTAAGGTGACTCGTTCAAACAGCTCTCTGGCCTGATGTTCCGGACTCGCTTTCTGCGTTGCCAACTGTTCCGACTGCAACAAAATCTGTCGCATGGCGAAATTGCGTAACTGGCTTTCTATCCATGCGTCAGCATTCGCCGCGGGAACATTGCGTGCCGCCGGTGGCAGAGTCAGAAGGAAGTCATCGAAATGCTCCAGAGTAATCGGGCCGAAGTCGCTTCGGGCGATGACTTTATCTGACGGTGAGCAGGCAGCAACAGCGCTAAGGGCGGTGACGACCAGCGCCATGATTACATGGCGAAGTTCAGTATTCATAAAGTAGTGGTGACGTCCCCGTGGTGTTAAGCGGCAGATCGACCGCATGATAGGCGCGTTGCTGGTTCGACGCCATAGTCATGCTAAATCGTCACGTTTAGCGGTTGCGCGTGAGCCCTGTCAATGAGGCGACGGTTTGTCGCGGACGCGTCGTTGACAAAAGTGTACGTATAAATCAGGTATACAAAGTGCAGAAAATTTCTGATACATTGAATTGAACTTCGAGGCGTTGCCAAAGCGGATCTCGAATGAAGACCAGCGCTAATACGAGGGGAGCTGTCGTGATGAGAATCAAACCCATAAAGTGGGCCGGATTGGCCTGTCTGACACTGTTTTTAGCGGCCTGCGCGGCCAAGGAACAACGTTCTGAGCTGTCAGCAGGTGCGTCCAATAGCGAGCCTGACCGGCAGGTAAGCCAGACTGAACAAGCGGCGAGTGAATCAACTCAGCAAGCAACGCCCTGGTATGAGAATAAAACTACCCAGGAGCTCAATGCTGAAGCCGAGCAGCGAGGCTTTTATCCCGCCGTGTTCTTTTCATTGAACCAATACAACTTAAGCGAAGAAGCGCGCAGGAAGTTGCGTGCCAATGTCGAGTTTCTACAGCAAAACCCTTCGCTAAGGCTGACCATCGAGGGCCACTGTGACGAGCGCGGGAGCGACGACTACAACCTGTATTTGGGCGAGGAGCGCGCCAATAGTGCGGCCGATTACCTGATGGCGCTCGGGATACACCCTGATCGCCTGCGGACGATTTCCTACGGCGAGGCTCGCCCGGTATGCACCCAGTCGACCAATGAGTGCTGGGCACGAAACCGGCGAGACCAGCTGGTATTGGGGCCTTGACCATCAAGAGAAGTCGCGACTGGCTGTTGAGCGAGGTCGCTTGAGTTCAGTTTTGTAGGGGAGATTTCACCATGTTCAAACTCGTTGTTTTTGTGACGATTGCAGTGTTCGCGATGGTGCCAACTGCGGTTAAGGCCCAGGAATTCACATTGATCCTAAAGAACGGGACCAACCCCGAGTGCAATATTGTGGCGGGTGGCGGCAGTCGGGTTATAGTTGATAACAGGATTGTCAATCTATCGCGGTTCGATGCTGATGATGGCACCTACACCTATCAATGGACTAGCAGCTTTCCCACATCGACTGTAGCCATTCAGGTCGACCTGGCCAACATGCATCAGCCCGACGTTTGGCTAAATCCCGGTTGTGTCTACGCGCCCGTCTTCGGTGAAAACCAAACCACGTTCACCCAGCAGTACCTGGAACCAGACCCAATAGTCCCATACACGTGCACCTGCAGATCTCAATGGAACGAGTAGTTTCAATCCCCCCTCGCGTCATTCCGGACTTGATCCGGAATCCATCGGCTGAAGCGCAATTCATTAGTGCTTTATTTTGGCGCGTGGTTCCGGCCGGCTAATCAGGAATAGCGCGATTGAGCAGAACAGCAGAGCCAGGCCGCCGAGAAGCCAGGGGCTGTCTATTCGATAGAACATTACGCCCCAGCTGATGATCAACATCAATATGGCGATCACCTTGCTGTTGCGGGACACCGCCCTTTCCTGCTCCCAATCAATCAACAACTGACCGAGATGTGGATGCGCATACAGCCAGCGGTGCAAACGTTCCGAACCGCGTGCAGCAAACCAGGCCGTTAGCAGTAGAAAAGGCACGGTCGGAACGCCTGGAAGCACTACACCGAGCAAGGCCAGCGCCAGGAATACATAGGCCAACAGGAGGGCGACAATGCGCGTCATGCTCAGAATCTACCACGACACTCGTCGCTGAGTAGGGTCGTCACAAGCACAACATGCGCTATGATGGTTTTTCCGACAGAAAGACCTGTCCGCTCTGGCATGGCGAGCGATCGATACGCGACTAATGACACGATTAATCATCCAAATTCCCTGTTTCAACGAAGCCGATACGATCGCGGAAACCATTCAGGCTTTGCCCAGGCAACTGCATGGCATCGAATCGATAGAGGTGCTGATAATCGACGATGGTAGCAGCGATACGACGGCTGATGTTGCCGCCGCCGCGGGTGCACATTTTATTAAGCGATTGCGCCAGAACCAGGGATTGGCCAACGCGTATTCGGTCGGTCTCGATACATGCTTCCGACTCGGCGCTGATATCGTCGTAAACACCGATGCTGACAATCAATATTGCGCTGATGACATCGAGAAACTGCTCAAGCCAATTCTGGCTGGGCAAGCCGATGTTGTGATTGGGGATCGCAAGACCGACGATATTGAACACTTTTCGCCACTGAAAAAGTCGTTGCAGAAGTGGGGCTCGGCTGTGGTGCGTCGCGCATCTGGCACCTTGGTAGCAGACTCCACCAGTGGGTTCAGGGCGTTGACCAGAAAGGCGATCGAGTCCTCCTTCATCCACAACCGTTTTAGTTACACCTTGGAGTCGATCGTCCATGCCGGATCGAAAGGCTTGAAGATAGAAAATGTCGCGGTGCGCACGAACCCCCAGACTCGACCTTCGAGGCTAGCCAGGGGCTCTAGCGATTACATAAAAAAGAATGGGCCGGTGATTTTGCGCTCGTACATGATGTATTGGCCATTTCAAACGTTCGGCTTTATCGCATCGATATTCATGGTGCTCGGCGGTGCGCTAATTGTCCGCTTCCTCTACTACTATTTTCAGGCGCCGACGGTCAGCTCGCACATTCAGTCCCTGCAAATCGGGGTTGGTCTGACCGTGATTGCGTTTGTGATTCTGTTGCTGGCGATTTTGGGCGACCTGATTGCCGCCAACCGTCGGATCACGGAAGAGCTTTTGGTGAAGTGTCGAAATATCGAAGCGCGCCTGGAACGTCAAGATTCTGCAGCCGAGCCGTTGTCAGGATTGACCAAGACAGGGCATCGTCCCTGGTCTGCTTCTTGAGCAGCAACACGGCGTCATATTTGAAACGGGCCTCTCAGCTTGTTGGTGTTGGCCTGTTTCTGGCGGCACTGGTCTATGTTGGTATCGCCCTGCGCCAAACATGGACTTCGTTTACAGACCTGACACAGGCCGTGTCTGGTGTTGGTCCAGGCGTGGTCGGCGGGGCATTGTTAGCCTATTGGCTGTCGGTGCTTGTGCAGAGCCATGCCTGGAGCTTTGGCGCGAGCAGGCTGGCTGGCGACGGACCGCAGATCAGCCACAGGCGTCTGCTGATCGCTTATGTCGCCGCCCATGTCTATCGTTACCTGCCAGGAAACATAGGCCACTATCTGGCACGGCAGTATTTGTTGCGGAAATCATCGGTATCGCAAGGGTCTTTGGCTTTGGCCAGCATCAACGAGATCGCCAGCCAGGTTTTTGCGGCGCTGCTGTGCTCGGCCATGCTTGTTCCGATGCTGGCTGATACCGACCTTGAAGCACTGTATCGACATCAGCTGCTGAGTAACGCGACGATAAGTGACGCAGTATTGGTCGCTGGATTGGTTGGCTTGGTGGTGCTGGCGTTGGTACTTGCCTTTGCCCCTGTATTGAGGCAACAGCTGATGTCGCGCCTAGCCGTTATATGGATGAGATTGACGACCGACCCGTCAATATTCGTTCGTTCCGTCCTCGCCAACGTCGTGTTTTTGATGGTCAACGGCGTATTGTTCGCTACCTTGTTGTTCTGGTATTACGGACTTGCGATTGAACTGGCAACAATGGTGGCGATGGTTGGCATGTTCTCGCTGTGTTGGCTGATCGGATTTGTCGTCCCCGGTGCTCCTGCCGGCCTGGGCATACGCGATGCGTTGCTGATTTATCTTTGCGGCACGCTGTTTCTATTGGAGGGTGCGGCATTGCTAGTCGTTGCCTTTCGATTTTTTCAAATAGTGGGCGACCTGATTTTGTCGCTGATCGCATCGGCGCTGTCGCGTACAGCATTAAACTCACAGGCATCCATTGAATGAACACATTCCGCCGCTCATGGCCGCATCTAATGATTCTAATTCTGACGCTCAGTGCTCTCTTTCTGCGTTGGGATCTGAATGCCAATACCGAGGTGATCGCGCCGGTTCGCTCCGATGCCGTTGATTACTATTTCGGTGCTTACAATCTGCTGCAGTTTGGTACCTATTCCAAGCAAGTCCAACCGCCGGACCAGGCAGAGCACGTTGCGCCGCAGCCTGACGCACTAAGGCCACCGGGCTATTCGCTTTTCATTGCTCCATTCATCGAGTTTCCGCCGACCGAGCAAATGATCGTGCCGATTCGGCTACTGCAGGTGGTGCTCAGTGCGCTGGTCGTGGCTTTGGTCTGTTATGCGCTGCTTCCGTTTGTGGGTCCGTGGGCGACTGGTGCAGCCGGATTTTTGGTTGCGATTTCACCGCACTTGATGTCAATGAATACCTATCTTTTGACCGAATCGTTATACACGTTCAGTCTGGCGCTGTTGATCCTTCTATTGTCGCGTTTTTGTCGCACCGCACATTTCGGATACGCCGCAGGAATAGGTGTGGTAGTCGCTGTTTCGGCGCTCGTTCGGCCGACCTCTTTGTACTTGATGTTGGTTATCATTCCTTTTGCCTATTTCGTCTGGTCAAGTCGATCGGGTCAGAGTCGCTGGCTGCCGGTATTGGCCATGACCCTAGGGTTTTCGCTGGTTTACGCGCCATGGGCGATGAGAAACAACACGACGGATCTGGCGGAAACCAGGTCGTTGAGCATTGATACGCTGCACAAAGGCATGTACCCAGGTTTGATGTATCGTGGCGACCCCACCACCTTCGGTATTCCGAACCGCTCCGACCCGGCGTTTGTGGTTCGCGGCAAGCACCTGGACCTGGTAGTACGCGAGATTGTCCGGCGCGTGAAAGAGGAGCCAGCTGAATACTTGCGCTGGTATGTAGTCGGCAAGCCGCTGATGTTCTTGTCCTTCGATATCATCGTTGGCATGGGCGATGTGTTCGTCTACCCGGTCAGCAAGACCAACATGTTTAGTGATCCGGTGCTATCGGCAACACACGCATTGAGTCGGGTTTTACACTGGCCGATCACCGTATTGGCTTTGGTCATGATGATGGTCATCTGGTTGCCATCGATGAAGGAGAAGCTCAGTCGCGAAGCGCTGTTATTTTTCCGAATACTGTCAGCGGTACTGGCCTATTTCATCGCGGTGCATGCGGTGGGCACACCGTTGCCACGCTATTCGATCCCTATTCGGCCCATCACTTTTTCGCTGAGCGTGGCATGCATCTTCGTTCTGATGGCGTCCGCGACGGGAAAACAGACTCGGCTCTAGCCTGCATTATTCATGAAGGCTAGCGAGGCTCGATAGCGCGGATCGAATTGCTGCTGGATTTCGGTCAGGCATTCGGTCATCAATCTGTTTGGTTTTGAGTTTCACTCATTGCGACTTTAGCCGAATGATTCAGTGAATCGGCGCCAGTGATGCGCCACCTACCCGATCAAAAAATGTGAACTGGTTTTGAGTTTGCGATAAAATACTGTGAACTCCGTCACATAATGGCCACGGGATCGGCCCTTTCGCATAATGCGTCTCGGTTGCGCTGACTCAACAGTCTTATCCTCAAGCCCATAGTGCATATCGGCAGGAGGGTAGTTGGATGAGAGGGTTAGTCTTAATAGTCGCAACAGGTCTGGTGGGGCCACTACAGGCAGCAACGTTTTGTGTTGATACAGCTGCCGCCTTTGACACCGCGTTATCCGACGCCAGCAATAATTTTGAGAACGACGAGATTCGACTGGAAGTTGGCACATACAACGCTGTTCCCGGCGGATTTACAATGCTTGTCGACGATTCGGCTGATGTAAAAATCAGTGGTGGTTGGCACGACCTTCATCTGGGCAACATCACCGTCCCGTGCGGACTGCAGACCGACAGCGTCTGGGATACGGTTTTGAATGGCCAATCCAGCACCGAGATATTGACCGTCTGGGCTTTGGATAACAATCTGACTATCGACATTTCGAATTTGAACTTCATGAATGGCCATGTGCCGGATGACGACGGCGCGGGTCTATTTCTGCTGGCAGCGGACTCAGCGACGTTCATGGTCAGAAACTGTGCCTTTATTAACAACACCGGTCGTTTTGGTAGTGGACTGACCGCTTCTTCCGATCAGCTGATCGTATTCAACAATCTGTTCGCTTTGAATACGGCGACCGCAAACTTCGCAGCAGCAAGTTTGACAGTGACTGACGGTGGACTGGCGCAAATATCCAACAATACGATCGTGTCCAACTTCGGAACCGAGGCCAATGATGACGGCGGATTGCGTATCGGGGGGGATGGAGATGCCGTGTTAGCGAACAACCTGGCCTGGGGCAACGATGGGGTAGATCTGATCTTGATGCCGACAGGTGCACCGTATGAGTTGCTATTTAATGCTTATGATTCCTTCTCGGGGGCAACCAGCGCATCTTCGACCGGCAATATCTTTGAGCCAACGCCCGATTTTGAGGACGGTCTGTTCAACTACCGATTGAAACGGACATCAGAACTGGTCGACGCTGGAACGGCCAGCTTCACCGGGTGGATTTCTGCAAAGGACCTGGATGGTCTGCCACGAGTAATCGGACCACAAATTGATATTGGTGCGTTTGAGAATGATGTCCTCATTGACAATGGGTTCGATGGGTCTAGTCCGTTCTAGCCTGAAATCTCTGGTCGCCTTCATGAACAACGCAGGCCAGATGCTCTGTCTCAAAACTCCAACGGTGCCCCGCTGATCAGAAGCTGAGAAAACATACCAAAAGCGAAGATGCCAAGGCACATCAACAGTGCCAGGGCGACCAGGGTGCACGCGACAGCGCTTTTGGCGGTGGTACTGCCATTGGATTTGGTCCAAAAGTAGACTTCCAGCATCGCCAGCGGAACCAGGTAGCATCCAAAGGTCCATAGCAGCATGAACGACTCGGTGCCGCCGAAGCCGAACATCTGGCTGATGGAAAAATAGGTGAACATGCCGATGCGCAAGAACCATTGTGCATTGGCGACCAGATACAGGCGCATCGCCCAGCGCCGATGGCTATCGATTCGGCGTGCTCTAATGGCCAGGTAGGCGAGCCAGGCAAAGGCCAGGATTAGCAGTCCATTGAAGCTGGTTGAAAGCCCCTGAATCTGGCTAGTACTGGCGGCATCGCGGACCCAAACCAGGTAGAAGCCAGACACGCTTAACAGGATTACGGTAAGCAGGAAAACTCGTCCATTCCAGCGATGAAATCTCGGTGCCTTTGTGCGAATGGCGGGTATCAATTGCAAGGCGCCGCCGAAGGCGATGATGCTGGCGCCCAGTGCGTGCATGGCGAAAGCGAAGTTTCCCATTGCGTCGCCCGCGATGTAGGGCTTGGCACCGACGGCTTCGAGTCTGTTCCAGATCTCAAGATCGCCAACGACAATGGACTGTCCGTAAAAGGCCACCAGGTAGTACATGAAGGCCCACTGGCCGACGAAAGCGACTACTAGCCACAGGACAGCTGATTTGCGAAGAAGCTTGTTCGCCGGTGTCGGTTCGGTATTTACAGCCTTGGGGATGGTTTCTTGCTGGATGGAGATCATCGGACCGTACTCAAAGTGTATTTGATGGTGCCGCGTTGGCGACGTGCCGTTTGGGACCCCAGAAACTCCGGAGCGTGAACAGCAATGCAACCAGTAAAGGGTAGAAGCCCAGCAATGTTGGCCACCAGGTGGCGTTGAAACCATCGGGAAAGACTTGCGGTTGGCCGAAGAACAGGGAGCCCGAGCCGATGAAGAAGGCAAAACACATTCGCCACAGGTGCCGGCGAATACGCTGAGATTGCGTTAGCTGTTTGCGCACCAGAATACGAATCTCGCCGATTGCTGCCAGACTGCCCATGATGACGAACATCAAGAAGGCTTGTGATGGTGCGCCGTCAACGGTACCGGATGGGCTGCGCGCGCCAATGATCATGAAAGTAACGCCCATAGCGACGACGATAAGCGCAACGACCAACCCCAATTGCTCTGGCCAGCGGACTTGGAAATTGCGTCGTTTTGCTGCGACATAGCCGCTCAGAAGCAGGTACAAGGACAGCACTGCGGCAACAAAATTTGGCCTCTGGCCCTCATCCAAAAATGGCGCAACGCCACCACCAATGGCGAAGCTTGTGCCCATGGCAATTAGAAAGGCTCTGCCCGCGTAGCGATGCAGACGCTGCCCCTTGCCGCTGAGCGTCGCGATTAGACCGGCTAACAGTCCGATCATGCCACAGCCTATGTGCGAATACAGCAGTATCGATGCAGCCCAATGCGCCACTGTGGGTGCCTCTGGATCGATCACTAAACGGGCGGCCGATACTGGATCCAATAGGACTACCAGAACGAGAACGAAGAAGCAGAATGCCGAAAGGCGAGCGGACAATTTCATGGCTTGGCGATGACGTGGTTGTGCGCAGCCCAATACTCACGTGACAACACATACTCCCAAGGGATGATGAGCAAACTAAGTATCACACCCGCGCCGTTTGCGATAGCCAACTCAGAAGCTGCGCCGGTGAGCCCCTCCAGCAAATACACAGGCAGCCCAACGAAGCCTAGCCAAAGCATCTTGTACAGTAACTTTAGAAGCAACAATGGAATCATCTGCAACGGGCGGAAGACGCCGACCGCACACAGCAAGGCTAAAGCTGACCAAAAGCTGAACACAACGCCATGGTAAGGATCCCAGGCGCCTTCGAATGTCGCCAGGTAGTGCAGGGAGCTGGGTGCCATGCCGATGAAAGTCAGCAGAAAATAGGCTCGCAAAGCGATCATGCGAACGCGACCGATGCGCATAGGAAAGTCCTTACTGATTAACGATATAGTCCATCATGACGCTGGCCGGCGCGCACCTGCCACAAGGATGCGACGAATGACGAAATAGCGGAACCGAATGACGCAGATGTGGATTAAACTGTGACTGGCGTCGTTAAGTCTGGAACAGATGCAGGTAGGCCCTGCTCACTGGAAGTGTTTCCTCGCGGTCGCGAAGGTGGATTTCCGCCGTCTCATTGTCGCCACGCTGGACATGTTGAATTGCGCTTAAATTTACAATCACCGAGCGATGGACCTGGGCGAAGCGATCTTCGGGAAGCTGGGTCGCCAGATCCTTCAGCGCAGCGCGTACCAGCGCTTCACGTCGCTCACCGGTGGGCTCGCGCCAGGCGATTTTGGTGTACTTGCTGTCAGCGCGAGCGTAGTCGATGTCGTTCACCGAAATCAGGTGTAAGCGGTTTCCGCTGCGGGCGCGTATCCAGTTGACACTGGTATCTGATTTTCGCTGCGATAATTTATTCGCAAGTTCCAACAGAAGTTCATCGGACACCTCGGGAGGCGCGCTCTGCGCCAATCGTTGCTGCAGCCGTTCGACACATTGCGCAAGTCGCTCGCGCGAAACGGGTTTGACCAGGTAATCCAGGACGCCTTGGGCAAAAGCATCTACAGCGTAATGGCTGTAGGCGGTGACGAAGACCAAATGGGCTTGATCACCTTGTGGCTGTGAACGGATATTTCGCGCCGCCTGCAACCCCGATTGCCCCGGCATTTGGACATCCAGGAAGCAAACACTCGGTTGGTGCTGAGCAAAACTCGTCACGGCTTCCCGGCCGTTTCGTGCTTCAGCGACAATCTGCAATTCCGGCCAAAGCTGCTGCAACTCACGCTTCAACCCTGCACGCAACAGCGGCTCGTCATCGGCAATAATTGCAGTCGGTTTCTTGCTCATGGCTGCGCGGGCCAATTTACACAAGCGTTGACGCCGTGGGGAGCGTGCTCGGAGATGCGCAACTGAGCCTGGTCGCCATACAACAACATCAGTCTTTCTCTGAGGCCGGCGATACCTGTGCCTGACCCGGACTCACTCCCGCCCAAACCGACGCCGCTGTCGATAACCGTGGCGCACAGTTGTCCAGCGTCCAGGCGAACGTTGATCTCAATCGTCCCCCCCTCTTCAGCCGGGTCTATGCCGTGTCGAACAGCGTTTTCGACCAACGTTAAAAGCATCATCGGCGGGCACGCAAACTGATCGATACGCGACGGCGCGTTGATGGCATATTGAAGCCGATCAGGAATGCGCATCTGCATCAATTCAAGGTAGGCGCGGACCAGAGCCAGCTCATCGCCCAGCGCGTGAGGCTTGCCGTTCAAGCTGGGAATTGCTGCGCGCAAGTAGTGAATCAAATTCTCCAGTACCGCCGGCGCGTGCTCAGACCCGGACGCCACCAATTCACGAATATTGGCCAAGGTATTGAACAGGAAATGTGGCGTGACCTGCGCTTGCAAAAGGCGCATGCGGGCATCCAGAGCCTGCCTTTCAAGCTCGCTTCGTTGCAACTCAAAAGCCAATGCCTGGTGTCTGGCAATCGCGTCCTTCTTGCGGACCAGAGCACCCAGAGCAAACCAGGGCGCGAACAGCATGCCTGGCGCTACAAACATGAAGAAACCTTCAAGGCGATCTGACTCCTGCCAAAACGGCGGAGATCCTGCCGGCGTCGTAAGGACGTAAATCGCGAACGTAATGAGCGGTATGCTGAGCGCCACCGCGATCACTTGCAGGACCCATCGCGCCGCCCACGATGGAAGGCGTTTCGGCCATTGCTCGAGTGCGCCGTATGCCAGCATCGCGCCGAAGGCGATCACAAATGCTCGCCAAATCAATGCAATGGGACCTGATTCCCAGCCGAAGCTGAACAAAGCGATGAACAGCGTCGCTACTAACGCTGTGAACAACAACCGTCCTCGCCCCAACAGTTTGGCGAAATGATCTCTATCGATTTCCACCGGTGTTGTTGCCACTTCGATTCCTTGGTCCTTCGCCATCAACACACCATAGCTTATCGCAATGACTGCGGATACGAAGTGTACGGCTGTGGTTTCGCATTGCCTCCATGAAGTGAATCAAAGGCTTGTATGATCGAAGCCAAAGATACCAACTGGAGATAAACGCATGACGATGCGGACAACCGGCCCTTTATTTGCCATTGCAATCGGATTGATCTTGCTCGGTGTAATCAGTTACGTCGTATCCGAGGCGTCAAGCATGACGGCACTGATACCCGCGCTATTCGGCATGGTGCTCCTTTCATGTGCGCTTGTTGCGCGCAACCCCGGCGCGCGCATAGCCGCTATCGCCGTAGCGGCGGTTTTCTCCTTGCTAGGTTGTGCAGCTTCCCTGTGGCGGGCGTTGCCGGGCCTGGATTTTGGCGCAATCAGTGTCGCCAAGGCATCTCAGTTGCTGATGGCAATCTTGTTGCTGGCGGCCCTTGTTTCTTGCGTGATTGAGCTTAGGCGCAAGTAATCATTGCTCCTGGCGCCATCGCCGCCATAGATCAACCCGCTCGATAATCGCTTCAGTCTATGGTGTCACCCGAGTAATCGGAAATTGCCACGTGAGTAACATAGAAGTCGAGATAGGCGTTCGGGTGGTTTCCGCCGTGCGAAGTAACCAGGTTGTCCAAACTGTATGTTCCGGTGGGTACCTCGCCACTTGTTTGCTGGGACGAAGGCGTATACGTCATATCCAGATTGTTACCGTCGGAAGAGATATCAATCACATCATCCGCGTCTGCCCAGGTCGGGTCTTGATCAAACACTTTTAGCCGCAGTGGAACTTGCGATGAACTGGCATCGAAAAACCAGATCTGGTACCACGCTGATATCGGTTGGTTGTTGCTATCGGGGTGCGCATCGGACTGGTAATTGTCCGTGCTTTGAATAATGCGGTCGGTGTAGTTTCGTATGTAGTCACTGCCATCGTCACCGACGGAGAGTATGGGATAGAAGTCAGACTCGGTCCCATCGTCCGCGCCATGACTGGTGTACACATTCATGATGCGCACCTGCAGGGCAGCAATGTCATCGTTGAAACGGATATCGTCCGGTCGGGTCGGTGGTGCGCTGCAATCTCGTGTGCCGGGATTGCGGTCGTACAGGCAAGGTGTCAGCGTACTGCGAAGGTTGAAAGCGTAGGCTACCCATGGATTGCCTATGTCGAGAATCCAAAGAATTTCATCGGTAATGATCTCGGTTCCATAGCCGCTGAGATTGCCCTTGTAATGACCATCCTGCGTGCTGTTCTGTATCAACATCGACACGTCATAGGCGGCTGCCCTGGCCAGCGTTAACTCGGCGGTTTCACGCAAGCCAAGGTCGTCTGAATCCATGTCCGTCATATAACCGAAAAAGCTGGAACTGTGCGAATCTATCTTGCTTTTGATGTACGCAATGAGATTGATCGAATCGAAGTAGGCGAACACATAGGCCTGATCCCAATCTGGTCGAATGTGCGAATCCTTGTTCATGCCAGTGAAATAATCGCCATGCTCTGCGGCATCGGTCGGTTTGTCACGAGTGATCTTGTTCGCGTAGAAACCGGTGTATAAACCATCGGTAGCGACATCGGGGGGCAAGCCATCGGATAAATACGTCGTTCGTCGATAGCTACCGTCGCTCAATTGCGGGTAAAAGCTTGCCCAGTTTGAATGGGTATAGAAATCTTGAACAGCATGCAACGCGATGCCCATCACGGTCAGTAATTCCTTGCGCCTCTCGGATGAGCTGGCGCTAGTATCGTTCATGCTTGCGCTGATGGAACTGTCCAGATTGGCCAGCAGGTTTCGCCAATACTGGTCGACATCGCTCGTCGAGAACAGATTGTCGAAATGCAGCGCTTCCATATCTATGCGGAAGTTTTGGTCGACATCAACCAGCGGATCTGCTGCAAAGTAGTCAACCAGCCAGTTCTCAAGTTGGACGATCTTTATCGAAGTCGGCTTGAAGCCGTAGTGACGCATGGCCTGTTTGGTCAGGTCCTCATGGTGTCCGGTATCGAATGCATGGGCGCACCAGGAAAGACCGCACAACACACAAAGCGCAGCAATAGACAAACGAGCTCGACTAGGCATGATTCCGGACCCCCGAAAGAAATTTGAATTACCGAGAGCGATGTGATGGTCGCTCAAATGAGAGTACATTGACTTTGGACAAATGTATATTATGAGCGGCGACGCTGAGTAGCCAGGATCGATATCTGATGATGATTTGGTTATGGTTTTGCAGGATGTTGATCGCGCAGCAACTAGTGGTTTGATCCAGTTACAGACTCGGACCGGTGGCTAGGTATCATCTTTCAACACGTTGTTCGAGGCCGCTGTGTCGAACAATAGCGACCCGAGAGCCCATTTATGCGTAAGAAATCAATTGTTGTACTGCTCCTGTGTGGGCTGTTCGTGGTATCCCTCATGCCTGCAATCGTTCGTACGGTCGACACCATTAACGACGCCCATGCCTTGACCGTTCTGGCAACAGCAAACGCAGACCACACTAGCTTCAACCCGTATGCGGATGAAGCCGTACTTGTCTCTCCGACAATGGCGGTTTGGTTGCTTGAGGCATTCGACTTTCCGTATCGGCATTGCCAGCCTTCATCCGTATCCGCGAACTGCAACATTCCGCTGATAGCATGGCTCGGCCGCGGGCTTGATGTTGGTGATCAAGCGGCCGCGGCGCGAGGCTATGCTTTGCTTTCACATTTCATTAGGCGCGGCGAACAACTGAACGATCTGGCCGACGACGGCTTGGCACCGATTCATGAAGCCATCTTGTATCGCAATGCCAGGTACTTGCGTGTCTTGCTCGAGGCTGGGGCCGACCCGAGCGTTAGAATCGACCAACCTCAACGGCCAGCCGATGGGCTCGACGCCGGGCAATTTCTTGAGTTGCTGGATTCGCAAAAAGTGGCAGATTTCAGCCAGGTCCGCGCTGTACTGGACCAATACTGACAACGGGCACTTTGGCCTGGGCTTTCATCGTTGCGGGCAATAGCTTAGGCTCTCGCTTTGGCGTTGATCTCCTTCGTTGTCGATTGATGTCAACACGTACAATCGCAATTTGGGGGCGAACAGCGCACGGTGACACGATGAATCAGTGGGGTATCGCGTGAAGGTCTTGCTGTTGGAAAACAGTCGGCTTTATCTGGTCTTCTTGACACGACTGTTCAAGGAGCTCGGGTTTGAGCCGGTGACCGCCGATGATTTGCCTTCTGCTCGCAGATATTTGGCCGATGGTGGCTTCAGTCTGGTGTGCATGAACATGTATCTGCGTGGCTGTAGCGCATTCGAGTTCGTAAGGGACATCCGCGCGCTGGCAAAGCACGTACCTGTGTTGATGCTGACCGCCAACAAGGCACCGCCGAAAAGATCCCAGGCGATGTCGGCCGGGATCACCGAAGTCATCTACAAGTCGTCGATTCCGGAAATGGCAGATCGCATCGGTGATTTCGTCCGCAAACACCTAAAGACCCATCAAGCCGAGGGCCGTATCCTCTACGTTGAGGATTCCAAGACGGAAACAGCAGTGATTTCCAAGTTCTTGAAGTCGATGGGCATGGAAGTCGATCACCACAACACCGCTGAGGCCGCATTGGAGCAGTTCATTGCTGCCGACTACGATCTGGTCATTAGCGATCTGTTGCTCAAAGGCGAGAAAAGTGGCTTGTCTCTGGTCGAGAGTATCCGCCATCTAAATGAGCAGAAGGCACGCATTCCGGTACTGACCGTTACCAGCTATGACGACGTCGCGCGTCGCATTGAGCTGTTACGTGCCGGGACCAACGATTACATCGTCAAGCCAGTGGTCAAGGAAGAACTGAAGCTGCGAGTGACCAACCTCATTACCAACAAAAAGTTGGTCGACCGGGTGATCGAGCAACAGGCTCAATTATACGAACTGGCGATCACCGACCAGTTGACCGGCTGTCACAACCGCCGCGGATTTCGGGAGTTTGCTGACAAGTTTTTCTCCGACGTTCGCGCCGAAGGGCAGCCGGTGAGCCTGTTGATGATTGACCTTGACCACTTCAAGTTGATCAACGACAACCATGGTCATGATGTGGGCGACAAGGTCTTGTACGCGGTAGGCACGTATCTCAATGATGTATGCCGACAGGGCGATGCAGTGTGTAGACTCGGCGGCGAGGAGTTCATCGTTATGCTGACCGACTGCGATCGGGCGCGGGCCATGCGCGTCGCCAAACGCATGCGCAAGCAGGTTGAAGCACTAAATCCCGAGGAGCTCACGGTCACCGCCAGCATTGGCGTCACCACCATTCCTGGCGAGCTCGATAGCGCCAACTTTGAGCTGGCGATGTCGGTGGCGGACCAGGCGGTTTATCGAGCCAAGAATCGCGGCCGCAACCGCGTTAGCTTCAAGTCGTTGGGTTCGAGATAGAGGTCGTCCACGATTAGCCATCCTTGGCTGACGCGGACATGGGTTCCAAGGAGCGTGGTCATTGCAACCCTTCATTTTCAATGACTTGAAAATGCCGGTCCATCTGTGGACCGAGCGAGCTGGTCCAGAAAACGTAAGCTGTGGACGCACTCTGGAAAATGGTCGTCCACGATTAGCCATCCTTGGCTAACGCGGACACGGGTTCCAAGGAGCGTGGTCATTGCAACCCTTCATTTTCACTGGCTTGAAAATGCCGGTCCATCCGTGGACCGGTCGAGCTGGTCCAGAAACGTAAACTGTGGACGCGCTCTAGATAGTCGTCCATTCATTTGCTTTCCTGTGGTCACCGAATTCCAGGAATGTTGACGAATTCCCACTTATCCCGGCAAGTGTCCGCTTGATCACTGCAGCGACCCGGCTTGGCTGCAAACTGCTTTAGCCTCAGCGCTCGCCTCGGCCTACAGGTCGAGCAAGACGCAAAACTCAATCGTTGGAGTCATTCTAGTGGGCAATCATTCAACAGTAGCTTGCATCGCCGTCGCGATCGCCTGTTTGGCACTGTGGCAACCGGTCAGGGCTCAGTCATGCACAGAAACAGTTGGTGGTACCGGTGGTTTTCCCAGTGCTGGAATCATCGTCAAGTATGTGGACTTTGCCTTTCCGGCAGGGACCATGACGACGATAGCGTGCCACGCCCGCAGTGGCAGCAATGCATTTTGCAATGACTTCGATACTGCATTGGGCAACGCGGGTGACGGCGATCGGGTCCGTATTGGTGCCACTCAGTCGGGGCCTATGCCTTATTGCAACTTCGACTGCGGTATCGGCGACCGGACCGCGCTGAGCCAAACGCTTTGCAGCGCAACAATCAATGGGCAGGATGGTCTTCCGGTTGAGCTGATGAATTTCGACGTTGAAGGTTGATCGCCTGCGCGTTGCACGGTATTCGTGATACCGCCATAGTGGGGTATCCGAGTCTAAGCGGCGGAGATTGATGGCAAATCTGGCTTCCTACTATCGTTTCAGTCGGCATGAGGCGTTGTTTTGGTGGGTGGTTTGGACTGTCGTCGGGCTGGTGCTTGTTCGCATTGAAGCGGCAGATGCGACTCGCGCCGGTTTTGCAGGCGCGTCCTGGGAGCCTTGGGTCTGGGCATTCTCAGCCAGCTACGGTTATGCGCTGGTGGCTCCAGCCATTGTCTATTTCTGCCATCAATGGCCGCTCGATCGCGCCCGCCTTTGGCAGACCGCTCCGCGATTGCTGCTGCTGTATGCGCCCACCGCCATCGTATTCACCTCGCTGATGCTGGGGCTTCGTCATCTGGTGTATTGGCTGGCGACCGGCGATGGTTATCCCATTGACAGCCTTGTCGACCGGTACATTTATGAGTTCCCAAAAAGCGTGCTGCTTTTCTTCCTCGTGGTGTTTGTGACCTATACCCGGCTCTATCAGCAACAAGCCGCCCAGCAAAAATTGAACGCCGCGCAGCTCAATGAAGCACTAAGCGAAGCCCGCCTGCGCGCACTGCAGGAGCAATTGCAGCCTCACTTTTTGTTCAACACCTTGAATCTGATATCAAGCAAGATGTATCAGTCGCAATCGGTGGCAGATTCGATCATCACGCATTTGGCCGACCTGTTGCGCTATTCGCTGAAAACCCGCGAGCAGTCGACAGTGACGCTAGAGCAAGAGCTAGACGCCGCAAGATCCTTCCTGTCAATTGCCCAGTTGCGGTTCGAGGACAGATTGAATTTTGAACTTGACGTTGCGCCCCGGACACTGCCGATACCCGTACCCCCGTTGTTGCTGCAGCCGCTGCTTGAGAACGCGGTCAAACACGGCATTGAGCCCAATCGCTCGGGAGGAAACATCTTTCTGCTATGCGAATTGGAGGACGCTCATCTGAGGCTGCTCGTGCGCAATAGCCTGGCTGCGCGCCAGTCGAGCAAGGAGTCTTTCGGTATCGGGCTTGCCAACACCCGGCAACGGCTGCAGGTCTTGTATGGCGATTGTGCCGCGGTCACCCTTGAAACCGTTGGTGGAGACATGGTCACCACCGTTCGATTGCCAGTTAAGGAGGTGAAACTTGAGCGCCAAGCTTCGAGTCCTGGTGGTTGACGATGAGCCGGCGGCGCGTGAAAAGCTAGTCATGCTGCTTGAGGCGGCCGATGGCTTCGACATCGTTGGTGACGCCTCTGACGGTATGGAAGCGCTGAGGCAAATTGCTGCACTGAAGCCCGATCTGGTATTCCTGGACATACAAATGCCAGAGCTGGACGGGCTCGCTGTAGCCGCTGCCTTGGAACCAGACCAAAGTCCGGCCATCATTTTCGTCACCGCCTTCGATGAGCATGCGTTGGCCGCCTTTGAGTTACATGCGGTTGACTACTTGCTTAAACCATTTGACGCCAATCGCTTGCAGAAAACGTTGCAGCGTATTGACCAGGTGATGAGCAACCCACAACGCGCCAGTGTCCCGCAGTTGTTGCGTTACTATCGAAGCCACAGCGACTATCCACAAAGGCTGGCCTTTAGAACGGACTCGGGGCTGCGGATGGTGCACTGCGATGATATTGAGTGGCTGGAGAGCAGTGGCAATTATCTGAAGGTGTGCCTGACCGAAGATGCGTTCATCACGCGGCTGACCTTGGCGGCGGCGCTGTCACAGCTGCCGCCGGATCGTTTCGTGCAAATCCATCGCTCTCATGTGGTCAATATCGCGGCGGTGCAGACTATCCGGTCATTGGGCAAAGGCGACTACGCGCTGACGCTCAATGGCGACGTTGAATTGCGCATGTCGAGACACTACAAGGCCGCCTTTCTCGCCTTGTTCCAGCCCTAGAATCCTGCCTGTCACAGTGGCCGGCCGGCTGGTCACTGGTGCCGTTTATAGCAACGTGCGTTCAGCCTAGACTGCTGCCATCTGATACTTCCATAGTGATGCAACGATGGCGAACGAACGACGCTATGAGCTGGACTGGCTGCGCGTACTGGCGTTCATGGTTTTGATTCTATTTCACGCGGGCATGGCCTTTGTCGAGTTTCCGTGGCATATCAAGAACCAGGACACCAGCCATGGACTCACCATCCTCTGGGGGTTTCTGCACGGTTGGCGAATGCCTTTGCTGTTTCTCATCTCAGGTGCCGGAATCTGGTTCGCACTGGGCAAGCGAGGGGCACTGGGTTTTATCGGTGAACGCAGTCGCCGTTTGTTGATCCCACTGGTGTTTGGTGTGTTGGTTGTGGTGCCGCCGCAAGTCTATCTGGAGCGACTCAGTCAGGGTGTCGAATTCAGTTCCTACCTGGATTTTTATCCGCATTTCTTTGAGGGCTATTACTTCTCGGCGGAAGGCGGCAACTTCTCGCCCCATCATTTGTGGTTTATCGGCAGCTTGTTCGTCTATTGCCTGGTGTTGGCCCCGGTGCTGGTGTTGTTGCGATCCGCACGTGGTGATGCGTTTCGAGCCTGGTTCGATCGCTTCTTTGCTCGCGGTATCAATATCTATCTACTTGTTGTGCCCTTCTACCTTGGCTACTTGATTTGGCCGGGCGGCTTTTTCTTCAACTCGGGAAGTGCGCTGCTGATCGTACTGGGTTTTTTGCTGGTCTCCAGTGAAGCAATCTGGCCCCGCTTGGAAGCACTGCGCAATGGCTCGCTATTGCTGGCGCTAGTACTGTTTGCGCTGGCCCTCACGTCCTATTTTTCGCCCGGTGGTGAGACCCGGCTACGACTGTTTGACTTGCTGAGTATCCCGGCAGCGCTGACCATGCTTTTCGCAATTCTGGGTTTTGCCAGACGTTACCTGGCATTCAATAACCGCTTCCTTGCCTACGCCAATGAAGGGGTCTATCCCTATTACATCCTGCACCAGACTTTTACCGTGATCATCGTTTACTGGCTGGTGCCGCTGAATATGAACCTTTGGCTCAAATTTGGCCTGTCGTTGGCCGGAACGGTCATAGCCACTGCGCTGACCTACCACCTGCTGATTCGGCCCTTTGATTTGATTCGACCGCTATTTGGTCTTAAGCCGAACTCACCCTGTTTGTCGGACCGCAAGGCGACGGGGACTGTAGGTCGCGTTGCCCAAGACAAACCCTGATTAGGGTGTTGAAGACAATGTGCGCAAGGCACCTGCAGTTCTGCGATACATACCGTTCAGGTGCAGGTCGGAGCGGTCGTCGAGTACAGGTCATCAACGAGTTGGGGCAAGTACAGGCCAGGTGCCTGGTGTCTGGCCCGGTCCAAAGCGCGCCACAGGTCGTGGTTGACTCACAGGGGCGGGACAATCAGCTTGCACCGAATCGAAGGCTGCTGCCATCGAAGTGGCGATTGAGCGGGCCGAGTGGTGACACTTTCGAGTTTGCGCGCCCTGGTTTGCTTCGGTTACTCAATCCGCTGGCGAAAACGCAGCTGTCATTTCGCAATACCACTGATCAGACAGGCTATACCCTGATCAACACCAAGGAGCGGCACTTGTTGTTCCGGCTGTTCGGCCCGACGTCGAGTGACTGGTGTGTCGTTTTTGACAAAACACCGCTTGCACGGCTGCATCGGCACCGCGAGCAGGGAGCTTGCTCTGGGCCGTTTGCGTGGCTGAAACAGGCTATGCAACCGGCCCATTGGGTACTGGTCAGTACGGATGGCGAGTTGCCGTTCTCGGCGCCGGTGTTTCTGGCGTTGATGCTTCTATTCGATTCTTTGTTAAAGAAGTAACCTCATGTCAGCCAGCCATGGTTCTTGACAATAAGCATAAGCAATTATATAAATGCTACATGATTAACGAAAACAGACCGAATCCGGATTTCCTGGCACAGCTTGGGGCATTGGCGCTGGGCAGTCGACTGAAGCGTTTAAGTGAATCGATGATGGCGGATGCCAGCCAGGTCTATCGACACTTCGGCATGGACGTCCAGCCACGTTGGTTTCCATTGATGGCCTTGCTGCATGAGCGAGACCAGGTAACGGTAGTCGAGGCAGCGGAGGCCATCCGTGTTTCTCAGCCAGCGGTCAGTCAGTTCATTCGTCAACTGCAGCAAGCAAAGCTGGTCCGAGTCGTGGCCTGTGAAGACGATGGACGGCGTAGATTGTTGTCTCTGACGCGCATAGGACGCGAGGCGGTGGAGACCATGCAGCCGATGTGGCGTGCCGTCAATCAGGCCGCAGAACAGCTATGTGCTGACACCGGGTTTGACGTGCTGTCGGTGCTCGGC
Source organism: Lysobacteraceae bacterium (assembly GCA_021604725.1). Taxonomy (GTDB): domain Bacteria; phylum Pseudomonadota; class Gammaproteobacteria; order Xanthomonadales; family BQJN01; genus BQJN01. Next base: position 28,491 of record BQJN01000058.1, read on the forward strand.
GGTCTGGAACGTGCACTGTCTGAAAAGTCGTTGTTAAGCCGCACCCTGGAGGTCCATGATGCGCAAGGTTGAGATCGTACCGTTCAGAGCCGAATTGGCTCAGCATTTCCAGTCAATCAACGAGCAATGGATCAACGCCATGTTCAGCATGGAACCGCTGGATCGGGCAATCCTGGAGGACCCACAAGGCTATATTGTCGATCCCGGCGGCCAGGTCTGGTTCGCGGTAGTCGACGGCCTGGGCGTGGTCGGTACATGTGCGCTACTTCGACATGAGGGGAATGCGCTTGAGCTTACGAAAATGGGCGTCCTTGAATCAGCGCGTGGCTTGAAGGTCGGTGAAAAGCTTCTTAAACGAGTCATCGACGAGGCAGTGCGCTGCCGCCCGGATTTGCTGTTCCTGCTGACCAATCGAATTTGTGCGCCGGCTATTCACCTATACGAAAAGAATGGCTTCGTGCACTGCCCAAAAGTGAAGGCTCGCTACGCAAACGAATACGAACGAAGCAATGTTTATATGCGCTATGCACCACTGACATGATCCATCTTGAGCCACGGAACAATTCCGAGTAGTAGCCGCCAACCTGAAATGCTCAAATTGCGATGTTAGGGGTCCTGTTCAGGTTGCCCCGCCTTTCCCTGTTGAAGTTCGCCGCTCTCTAGCTTTAACGGCCCTCCGCTGGGACAGAATTCGACTAGAAAATCATTCAGTTCGGCAAACAAGTTTTCTTTGTTGAGTTTGTAATGGACGTGAAGCCCCTTTTTCTCGCTTTGCACCAGGCCCGCGTTTTCCAACACGCTCAGGTGCTTCGAGACCGCTGGCTTGCTCATTTCAAATCGACTTGCAATTTCGCCCGCTGTCAACGACGCCTTTGACAAGTAAGCCAGCATCAAGCGACGCGGTGTTGACGATAGTGCTTGAAATACGTTGTTCATCCCGTTACTGTTTAACTAATTAGTTAATTAACTATATTGTTACATGATAACACCAGGGAGTTCGGGATGGTAAGGCGTGAACAAGGACTGAGTGAAACGTGGAGAGGTGATGGTTCGTGATTGATTCGAAAGGGCGCTACCAAAACCATCGAATTGAAGGGCTAGCCGACGCTAGATACGGAACTGTTGTGGTCGATCCGTCGAAAGTGGCTTGGGTGGGCAGCATGTTCGTGCTTGGAACCATTGGAAGTGCATTGACAATTTCATTGTCGGCGTTGTTGGTGTTCGTCATCGCGACAGCGATCAGTTTACTGTTTGGACATTCGTTGGGGATGCATCGACTGTTTATTCATCGGAGTTACAAATGCCCGCGACTGTTGGAGTATCTGTTTGTCCACCTGGGAGTTCTAGTCGGCATAGCTGGCCCGTTCGGCATGCTCAAGACGCACGACACTCGCGACTGGGCACAACGGCAATCACATTGCCACGACTTCTTCGCTCATCGGCAAGTCTGGTATCGCGATATGGTCTGGCAACTGTTCTGTTCCCTGAGGATGGATCGTCCTCCTGATGTAGTGATGGAGGAGGGGATTCGAAATGACCCAGTCTACTTCTGGATGGAACGGACCTGGATGTGGCAACAGCTACCATGGGCGTTGCTGCTGTTCTATTGGGGTGGGTGGGGGTTTGTATTTTGGGGCATTTGCTCGCGAGTAAGCGTGTCAGTG
>BQJN01000059.1 GCA_021604725.1 Lysobacteraceae bacterium
GCTTTTGAACGCCGCGCAGTTTACCGCCAAGGTAAGCCTTGCCGCCGAGGTTGAGCAGGTAATGAACAGCTGGATGCTTTTCATCGCTGCTGCCAAACACTTTTTCGGCTTCTTCCTTGAGGTCTGGCTGCCAGTTGTCGCTCACATCCATCAACGCAATGACCACACCTTCGGGGTCGCGCAGAGTGATGGTCTGTCCGGGCTTGATGTCGGCTGCGAACTTCTCCGAGACGTCGAGCGTGATCGGCATCGGCCACAAAGTGCCATCGGCCAAGCGCATGGTCTCCAGAATCGAATCGTAGTCAGCCTTGCCAACAAAGCCTTCCAGTGGTGAAAAAGAGCCGTCCAGCAACATTTCGATGTCGCACATTTGGCGCTCTGTCAGGTCCCAGGATGGGCAATCCTGAGCTTCAGATTTGGCTGCCGCAATGGCATCGTCATCGAGATATAGGTTCTTTAGCACGCCGCCGTGCGCTTCGATCAGGTTCACGATCTGCTCCGCAATGATATTGCCCGGAAACTAAGGTGGGCTTGAGAAAAGGCACGGCATTGTACCTAAGGCGAGTCGGATAAGAAACGGTTAGAGGGACTAAAGTCTGACAAAAGTCAGACATTTAAGCCAAAAGGACCGGCGGTGACTTGTTTTTGGCGCTCAATCAGGCTGCCAGGGAAGTCCTGATCAATTCAAATGCGGCGGTACTCCATCGATTCATGTCGACTCAAAATAGTCATCCCAGCTCTGATGTGGACGGCCTGCGGCTTTTTCGAAATCGCTGGGCTTATCAAGTGCACCTTCGCGGATACCCTGATAGATGCCAGCGATGACCGTGCGATGAACTCCCCCAGCTCGGCGATGCGGTCGGCCCTGTACTCTTCGACAGACATGGGTCTATAGGTCAGTTCGGTGCCAAAGGTCCGGTTCAAGTAGGCCGCCAACTCGGTTTGGGTCAGTGGGGTGCCGTGCAACAGGTAGGTGTGCCAGTTATGCTCGGCGCCGGTCAACATGCGAGCATAGGCAAACCCCAGCTCAGGACGGGTGGTGTAGCCACAACGACCGTCGCCCGCGCAATTTGCGATCTCGCCAGCCTGCCGATAACTTTCGATATAGTCCACATCTGGCTCGATATAGATCCCGTTGCGACCGATGACCCAATCCAGACCGCTGTCGCGGACGTCGGCCTCAGTCTGACGGTTGCTTTGGATCACCGGTGAGAACGCCGTTCCCTCCTCGGCGCCCTGCACACTGGTATAGACGATCTTGGTCACCCCGGCCGCCTTGGCGGCGTTGATCACGTTGCGGTGCTGGCCGATCCGTACATCCGGGGCAGCCATGCCAGACACCAACAGCACCGTGTTGACCCCGGCCAGCGAGGCGCGCAGCTGATCGGCGTCGTCATAGTCGCCGGGACGGATTTCGATACCTTGCCCCCTGGCCTTGTCGGGGCTGCGGGCGAGACCGACAATCGGCTCGCCGGTGTTCATGGCAATGAGGGCTTGGACGATTTCGGCTCCGAGGTGTCCTGAAACGGCAGTAACGGCGATGGTCATGGGGTTTTCTCCAAATAAGCGGCGTTAGGCCCTTTGGCGATCGTCTTTCCGCCGATGACTATTCCCGTTACCTGACCGCCCCGGTCGCGATCTCAGATATCTTCGCCAACATCGCATGCAAACCATTGCTGCGGGTGGGTGACAGGTGTGAACTTAAGCCGATTTCTTGTACGAAGCGCGGTTCGGTGGCCAGTATTTCGCTGGCGGAGCGGTCGGAGTAGACGCGCAGCAGCAGGGCGATCAAACCCGAGACGATGGATGAGTCGGAGATGGCATGGAAGGTCAGTTTGTCGGCATCGCCCTCGGCCACGATCCAGACCTGTGACTGGCAGCCGTGCAGGCGGTTGTCTTCGGTCTTCCAGTCATCGGGAAACGCGGGCAATTTGCGACCAAGATCGATGATGTACTGGTAACGCTCCATCCAGTCATCGAAGAAGCTGAACTCCTCGATGATGTCGTCCTGCGCTTGCTCGATGGAATCGCTCATGAGCCGATGCGCCAGCGTGATCCGGACGGATCATCTTCGATCACCACATTCATCGCCGCCAGTTCATCCCTGAGCTCATCGGCGCGCGCCCAGTCTTTGTTGCGGCGGGCCTCATCACGCTCGGCGACTTTGGCATCGATGGCGGCATTGTCGACATCCTCACTGCCAGTGGCGAACCAGTCGTTGGGGTCCTGCCAAAGCAGGCCCAGCGCCTGTGCGCAGCCGAGGATTTCGCCCTTGAGTCGGATTCGATCCTGGTCATTGTCGGCGGCGTTGGCGGAGCGCACTGTATCAGCCAGTACAGCCAGCGCCTGCGGCGTGTTCAAGTCATCGCACAGGGCCTGATCGAAGGCAGCCGGCGTTGTCGGCTCAGCTTCGAGGTGGTCCAGTTTGCGTAGGGCTTCGTAGTAGCGATCGAGTGTGCGGCGTGCGTCGACCAGTGCCTGCTCGGACCAATCCAGCGGTTGACGGTAATGGGCGCTGAGCAGCAACAGTCGCAAGGCTTCTGGCGGATGTTGTTCACGCAGGTTTTTGATCAGCAGTACATTGCCCAGTGACTTCGACATCTTGCGCTTGTCAAAGGTCAGGAAGCCATTGTGCATCCAGTATCGAGCGAAGTGCTCGGTGCCGTGGGCGCAGCGGCTTTGGGCCAGTTCGTTTTCGTGGTGCGGGAACAATAGATCCTGTCCGCCGCCGTGTATATCGATGACCTCGCCGAGGTGAGTTGCACTCATCGCCGAGCACTCAATGTGCCATCCGGGTCGCCCGTAGCCCCACGGGCTGTCCCAACCCGGCTGCTTGCCGGTCGACGGCTTCCACAGCACAAAGTCGCCGGGGTTTCGCTTGTAGGGCGCCACTTCGACGCGCGCCCCGGCCAGCATTTCTTCGGTGTCGCGATGGGCCAGCTCACCGTAGTGCTCGAACGATGTGACGTCGAACAATACATGTCCCTCAGCAGCATACGCATGGCCGCGCTCGATCAACGTTTCGATCATGGTAATGATTTGCGGAATGTGGTCGGTGGCGTGCGGCTGCAGGTCTGGGTCGAGCACCCCAAGGGCATGCATGTCCTCAAGATATGCTGCTTCGAAGCGGTCGGTAATGACCTTGATTTCGACGTTCTGCTCGGCTGCCGCAGTGTTGATCTTGTCGTCCACATCAGTGAAGTTGCGCGCATAAATGACATGCTGTTCGCCGTACAATCGACGCAACAATCGAAACAAGACATCGAAAACGACCGCCGGTCGGGCGTTGCCAATGTGAGCGTAGTTGTAAACCGTAGGTCCGCACACATAGAGGGTGACGCGCTTTTCATCGGCGGGTACGAAGGGCTCACGCGTGCGGTGCAAAGAGTTGTGAATATGAAGCTGCAATGGTCCGTCCGACAAAGGTTAACGATGGCAACATGGCGTTGGTACGGGCCAAAGCCAAGGCCTGTTTCGTGTACCATGGTCACAATTAACAGGGCTGAGGGTGATCATAGCCTTGCCGCTTGGACATTGCACCTGCAAGTTGCTGGTGAGATAGTATCGAGCAGCGCTCGGCGTAGGTCGGGTTCTGATTTGAAAACAACAGCTTATAACTGATGCCAATCAAGATCACATTGCCGGAGGCGGCGAAGACGCTGGTTTTGAACCAGTCGCATGGCGTTCTCTCTACGTTGAGTACCGATGGGGGCTTCCCCTACGGCTCGGTGGTGGATTATCTGCCGTTATCGGCGGGTGACGTGGTGGTTATTCTCAGCGAGTTGGCAGAACACTTTCGTTATTTGAAGGCCAACCCGAAGGCCTCGGTGCTGATTGCACCGCAGCTGGTCGAGGAAGATTCGGTACCGCAGCCGCGAGTGACCCTGTTGGGTGAGGCTGCACCGTTGCCGCCTTCCGATTCGCTAAGAGCCGCTTTTGTCGACCGTCATCCCGAGGCCGCGTCGTACATTGAAATGGAGCATCTACACATGGTGCAGCTCGATGTTCAGGCAGTGCGGTATGTGGCCGGTATGGGGCGTACCGGTTGGCTGGATCCGGTGCAGTATCGCGAGGCGGATATTGATCCATTGGGTGCTGACTCGGGTTGGTTGTGCAATAGCCTGAATCAGGCCGGTACGCGGACTCTGCATGCGCTGGCCTCGGCTTTTGCTGGCATAGAATGGGCCAGTCAATTTCAGGTGGTGGCGGTTGATCGCTATGGCTTTGACCTGGTCTGCGTACACGGTCCCCGTCGGCGTGCCGTACGCTTGCCGTTTTCAGAACCTGTGGCTGATCGCGACCAGTTCGACCGGGCCATCAAACACCTGATTCACCGGGCCAGCGGAAACCGTGCCGCAGCTCAATAGGTTTTAGCTGCAAGGACAAGCAAGCCCTTGAATCCAAAGCGTTTTATCTTCGTTGGCCAGCAGTTGGATATGGCGGCCCGACAACTTCGGCTGCACTGGCGGTGCGAGCCAGGCCCGGCATTTGAAGAAGTGTTTGAGTTTCCAGGTGCTCCACGCGTAGTTGACAGTCAACGGCGGCTGGCACTGGATCGGGCCTGTGAGTTGCTGGGGCAGGTCGCTGGCGTGTCCTACTACAAGGCCTTTCTGCCACCCCAAATCCAGTTCTCGGCAGCTGGGATCAGCTCAGCGCGCGCCAGGTTCCTGCAGGAAACGTACGAGTTTGGTCTGGCCGAGTTTGCGCACCAAAACGGCATCAGTTTGCGCGACAAGATCCGCTTTCCCGTCGGGCAAGGTGAGGTCGAGCCGCCGCCAAGCCTGAATTGGGGCGATACGGTGGCAGTGCCCGTGGGTGGAGGCAAGGATTCGGTGGTATCGCTTGAATTGGCCAAGTCATCCGCGTCGCCTGTGGTGTCCATGCAGGTGGGCAGCTCACCATTGATCGAGTCAGTGATCTCAGCCAGTGGCGTTCCGCGAGTGCAAATCCTGCGGCGACTGTCACCCAACCTAAAGCAGATCAACGCTGAAGGCGCACTCAATGGTCACGTTCCGGTCACCGGCATACTTTCCGCTGCATTCCTGGTGGCTTCCATCTGGCATGATCTGGGCACGGTGATAATGTCAAACGAGCGCTCTGCGGACGCTCCCAACTTGATCGATCAACACGGTACAGCGGTCAATCATCAGTACAGCAAGAGCCTGGCTTTTGAACAGAGCTTTAGTCGCGTGGTTGAAAGCGAAGTAGTCAAAGGCTGGCGTTATTTTTCGTTGTTGCGGCCGCTTTCAGAATTGGCGATTGCAAGATTGTTCGCACGTCATGAGGCGTACTTTGCTGTGTTCTCGTCATGTAATCGTAATTTCCATCTTGATGGCAGTCGCACCTCCGACCGCTGGTGCCGCAACTGTCCCAAATGTCGATTCGTCTTCCTGGCACTGGCCAACTTCGTTGAGCGCGATACTTTGCTGAGCATTTTTGGTGGCAATCTGCTGGATGATCAGAATCAGCAAGCTGGCTTCGATGCGTTAATTGGCGCCGCCGATCACAAGCCATTTGAATGCGTCGGCGAGGTGGCAGAGTCGCGCTCAGCCCTGGATGCCTTGTCTGCGCGCACCGAGTGGCGCGATGACTACTTGATCAAGCGTTACCTGACTGAACAAAAGCCGAAATTGCCGGCCGCGCCGCCTTTGCAATCCCATCTGGGGCTTGCTGACGATCACCGCGTTTCGGCACCCTGGTTGGCTGACCTTAAGAGCGCTTTGAGTTGAGTGCACCGCGCAACATTGCGATCCTTGGGGGCGGCCGCGAAGGCCGTGCTGCTGAGGACTGGTGTCGGCGCAAATGGCCGCAAGCCAGGTTGAGGGTGTACGACGATGCTGACAGCGACTGGCCGCTGCCACGTGGCAAGCAGTGGGATGGGATTGATCTGGCCATCGCCTCACCCGGAGTTGCGCCGCATCACTCCGCAATAGTCGACGCCCGTCGTGCTGAAGTTCGCATTACGACCGGAACCCAGTTGTGGTTTGAGCAAAAACCTTCTGGTCGCACAGTGGTGATTAGTGGCACCAAGGGCAAATCCACAACTGCCGCTGCGCTGGCACATGTCCTTAAAGGTGAGCTTGAGGATGTGGTCTTGGCCGGTAACATCGGTCTGCCCCTGCTCAGTCTCAAGCCAGGCTCGCCCGAGACCGTCTATGTTGTTGAGCTGTCCAGTTACCAACTGCATGAGCTGATTTTTTGTTGTGATGTTGGCGTGCTGTTGAACCTGTTCCCGGAACATCTGGATTGGCATGAAGGGCGCGAGGCTTACTATGCCTGCAAGCTGCGGGTGCTGAGTGCCGCCAGGCGAGCACTAGCCGACGCCAGCAACGCGACCTTGAAAAAGATGGCACCGAGTGGGGTGCAGTGGTTCAACATCGATTCAGGCTTGCACCTTGTTGGCCAAACGTTATTTGAAGCTGAAACGGCCGTTGGTGCACTGCAGACCCAATTGCTGGGGCAGCACAATCAGCGCAACATGGTGGCGGTAATCGCCGCAGCAAAAGAGCTCGGCATTGCGCCACAACAGTCGATGTCGCGACTTCCGAGTTTTCAATCGTTGCCGCACCGGCTGCACCGGCTCGGCGTTCAACATGGTTTGCAGTGGGTTGACGACAGCATCTCGACAACACCGCAGAGCACGCTGGCTGCCGCGGCGTCCTTGGCCGATGAAACACTGACTTTGCTGGTCGGAGGCTTCGATCGTGGCCTTGATTGGTCGCCGTTTGTTGAGCAGATGCCAGGAAACGTTGATCTTTTGATCGGCATTGGCGCTCAAGGCCAGCGCATTATTGAGCAGGTCAGCTCAAGTCCGTCAGCGCCGCGCACGGCGGCGGTGGACGATTTGCCGGCAGCGGTTGAGGCGTCACGGACTCAGTCGCGGCAGGGGGCGACGGTTGTGCTGTCACCCGGTGCACCGAGCTACGGTGAGTTTACCGACTTCAAGCAACGGGGACGTCGCTTCGCTCAGTTGGCTGGGTTTGATGTTGCCGCACAGGATTGAAGTGCGTCGCTAAACGCGGCACTGGCGGGGCCGGCCATTTTTCCGTTGGCCAGGACCAGGAACAGGGTGGCGCGACGTTCATTGCCTTCGGTCATGGGCAAGGCTTTGAGGCGGCCACTGTCGAGTTCGTCGGCGATCTTTTGCTGCGGCATCCAGGAAAAGCCCAAGCCCCGCAGCAGGCAGTCCTTGCGCATGCCCATGGTTGACATGGTCCAACGCTGTTGTGCGCCCAGCCAACCTGCATCGCGTCGTCGGTGATCCCCTGAGTCGCGGACCACCAGTTGCCGGTGTGGCTTCAGGTCCTCCAGCGAAAGCGGGCGATTGAGCGCGTGCAGTGGATGGTCTGGGTGAGCCACAGCAACAAAGTTGATGGTGATCAACTCGCTGCCATGAAAGCCTGGTGGCACCCGTGGCGTGATCACCACATCCGCCTCACGACGAGCCAGCAATTCATCGGTGCCGGATAGCGATGATTCCACAATCTCGACTCGAGTCATTGGAAAGTCCTCGGCAAAGCGGCACAGTGCGTTCAGCAACAGGCGTTCCGGGGTGATGACGTCAACCACCACCGTAATCTCTGCTTCATGGCCGGCGGCAACGGTTGCGGCAAAGGTTTCAAGTTGTTGAGCGGAGGCCAGCAAGTGGCGGGCCTGGTCCAGCAAGACACGGCCCTCAGGCGTGAGTTCAGCTTTGCGCCCCTGGACTTTCAGTAGCTGCACACCCAAACCCTGCTGTAGCGCCTTAACGGTATGGCTGACGGTAGATTGTGCGCGGCCCAGCGTTTCGGCGGCGCGTTCATAGCCCCCTTCCTCGACTACAACTCGTAGCGCTTCCCATTGTTTGAGTGTGGCTTTTGTATCGAAAAAATCGTTCATTAACCGGTAAATTCCGCTATTTAATATTCGATATTTCGATCATAAACTGTAGGCATAGCTTCAAACAAGCTTCACAGGAGTTTGGCCATGACGAAAAACATTCTAGTTGTTCATTCCAGTCTGAACGGTTGGCGTTCGGTCTCCAGCGCGTTGGCACGATCTTTCGTTGACCAACTTGCAGCTCAAGGTGCCGTGCGGGTCAAACACCGAGACCTGGCCGTTGACATGTTGCCGCACCTCGATGCCGCAGCAATGGCCGCATGGCAAGTCGACTCCGAACAGCGCGATGCTGAGCAACAAATATTGACTGATCGGTCTGACCGACTGATTGCCGAGTTGGAGTGGGCTGATCTTTTGGTGGTAACTGCGCCGATGTACAACTTCGCTGCACCGTCGACGCTGAAGGCGTGGGTCGATCAGGTAGTGAGGGCCAGACGGACGTTTCGCTATGTCGATGGCCGCGCAGTCGGGGCCATGCAATCGTTGCAGTCGGTGGTGATTACCACCCGCGGCGGTTTCCATCGTGACACGCCCCATGACAACGTGGTGCCATGGCTGTCGACCGTACTTCCCTTCATTGGGATTGAACCGGCAGCCACGATTTATGCTGAAGGTTTGGCTACAGAAAAGGCGGGCGATTCGACGCAACAGGCGGAGTCCGAACTGGCAGATTTGGCAACGCAAATGATGAATGGAGGATTTGAATATGTCGCAGCGTAAAATTGAACGAATCTATGATGCACGTCGGTCCTCAGATGGGGCCGGCGTCGATATCCAACGTCTGGTGCCGCCGGCCGGCAGCAATGCATTTGATCCGTTTCTTTTGCTGGATGAGATCAAAGGCGATGGCGGCAACGGTTTTCCACCGCATCCACATCGTGGCTTTGAGACGGTGACCTACATGCGACGCGGTGCGTTTCAGCACGAAGATCATATGGGCAACCGCGGTCAAGTGGGCGCTGGCGGCGCGCAGTGGATGACTGCGGGCAGTGGTGTCATCCATTCTGAAATGCCTTTGCCGGACGATGGCTGGCTGCATGGCTTTCAGCTCTGGCTGAACTTGCCGGCCGAAGACAAAATGATGGCGCCTGCCTACCTCGACGCGCAGGCAGCAAGTCATCCAATGCTTGAGCATCAAGGCGTGCGTGTACGTGTTATTGCCGGCGAGCTGAGCTGGGGCGGTCAGGTGGCTGCGGTGGACTTGCCCCCGCGCAAGACCGACCCGCACTACTACGACATCGAGATAAGTGCCGATGCAACGATCGACTTGCCGCTGCCGGAAACACATCGCGTTTTCGTCAAGGTGTATGACGGACAGGTTCAGGTTGGCGACCAAACAATTTCGTCACAACAACTTGCCGAATTGGGCCCGGGAGATCAGCTGGTAGCGAGTAGCCCGGCCGGGGCGAAACTGCTATTGCTCGCTGGTGTGCCGCTGGCCGAGCCGGTTGCCCAGTATGGTCCTTTTGTGATGAATACGCGGCAACAGATTGAACAGGCCGTTCAGGACTACCGCAATGGGGTACTGACCAAGCAGTCGGAGCCTCTGTCCGACCGTTGACGGTGTGAGATCGTCGCTGCGGTGTGTCGAAATCGATGGCGGAGGCTAAAGTTTGCCTCCTCCATCGCCGGGTCATTCTCGGCTCCAGAAGGGCTTTCTAACCGGCCATTGGGTCCATGCCAGCACCACCGCTCGCCTGATCACGTGCCAATCGCTGGCGAGCAAGGGCATCCACGACATCATTGCGGTGTTTAATGATCCACCGTCGACGGTGAATGTCGACGATGCCCTTGTGGTCTACGCAGATGACCTGCCGCAATTTGACCTCATCTGGCAATTTGAGATCGCGGAGCTGGTCGGGATGTTGCACGACGATGGCCTTCGGGCCCTTGCTCAAGCTGTCGCTGGAAAACTGATTCAGGTATTGACGGTAGGGTATGAGAAAATTCAAAACGGCCGCCGAATTCCCCAGTAGACCGCTCGCGCCAATGTCTTCCAATTGGGCCAGCAAGCGCTGACATTCCAATGGCTCCGGCATGAACGGAGTCAAAATGGCGACCCAGTGATCTTGATCCACCACCATGTGGTGATCGAGATGATGAAGATCGAACCGACTTGACACGCCCTCGGCCTTTGCGTGCTCGTTTGCTTGATCGTTGCATTGTCGGTAGAAGGAAATGAGCCGATCGTACAGTGGTAGAAAACGGCTAAGGAGCACGAATGAGCCAGTTACATTGCTCAACGCGCCTACCGCGAATCGCAAGGCAATAAGAAACAGCAGAATTTTTGACCAGTCGGTGTTCGGTGCGTCACTTGAGGCAAACGGCATCACCAGTACGACCAACAGGCCAACAATCAAGGCAATACTGTTCACCAGCTGCATACGGTTTTCGACCAGGCGCACTTCGAAGAACAAGTCGGCAGCTTCATCGACAACGTTCCTACTATTGCCGACTGACTGCTCTGCCAGCGCGCGCCGTTCCTCTATCGGTATTGTCGCGTCGCACATTTTCCCGACGGCATTCCAAATCTTGATGCGCGCTTGTGGCATGCGATCGCTAAACAGGGTCTGTGTTCGAGAAGCGTGTCGATTCACCAGGTACGCTGGAATGGCGTACAACGGAATGCCCAGTGCCAGTTGTGAAGCGGTGACCGGGTCTATGGCGATGAGGGCTGCGGCGGATACCAGTAACACCAATGCCGGTTGAATCATCATCAACAGGCGACGCGAACCAATGACAATAGACATGACCGACTCGCTCAGCAGGCGATTCAAGTTGCTTTCGACGGGTGGCTCTATGGTCCGAATCCAGTTTGCATACTGCGGTTCGCGCAAGATGGTGAGAAGACGTTGGTACCAGCGTTTTTGATATGCAATGCAAATGTCTGCACATATGCGTTGTGAGCGGAACATTGCATAGGCACCGAGACCACCAATCAGTGCCATCGTGAACAGTCCAGTCAATGCATACTGTTCGAGCTCCGCAGGCAGCTGCAGCTCAATGACACGGGCAAATCGAATCGTGTTTGACTGGTCCAGACGGGCGCGAACAAATACCAGCAACGTTGCAAACCAAAGTGTCCCGATCAACACGCCGGCGATCGCCCACATCATCATTTGCAGAATGGACCAGGTCTGTTTTCGCAAGACGTCGCGAGCTAGCCAGGTGATGCGATCCACGTAGACAGAAAAATGCGAGCCGAGCTGTTTTGTGAAGGTTATCACTGGCCTTGGTAGCTTCCTGAGAAAGGTGACGGTCCGCGCTACCCAGACAACTGGCGGTTTCGCAGACGCTTGCAGTCGATTATAATCCGCCGCCTCCCGATGTGCTTGGCTGATTCTGGCTCGGCCAACATGAGGTTTGGGTTATTCCATGATCAATCCCACAGCTCACCCAGCGCGGCATGGCCAACAACCGGCAAGGTTGTACTTCATTCATATTCCAAAGTGTGCGGGAACCACGCTGGTATCCGTCCTCGAACGTCGGTTCGCTGAGTCCGGAGTTTTTCCAGCGCAGTTGTGGGAAGAGGCTGTACCTCTGGGCCGCGACAAGTTCGGCGACTATCAGTTGTACCGCGGGCATTTCGGTGGCTTTGGCTTGGACGGTCTGGTTGCTGATGATGTGGATTGCATTACCATGTTGCGAGACCCTATCCGGCGAGCCGCCTCCGCCTACCGATTTATTCAACGAGAGCCGAACACCAGGCTGCACCAGATCGTGGTTGACGAAGGGCTGTCGTTTGAGCAGTTTGTGGTTGACCCCAGAACGCGAGGAATCGTTTCCAATGCGCTGGTTCGAAATCTGTCATTTCGATTGCGTATGGTTCAGGGTGATCCCGCTATATTCCAGCGCAACGGCGAGCAGGCGAGGGCGGCATTGAAGGCGCCCGGGGATCGCATTCCAATGCCGTTAAGGCTGGCGCGTGCTATCGACCGGATCGCCACCTGCCGTTTAGTCGGCTTGGTCAGCAAGTTTGAAGAGTCGATGGCTTTGTTGTCTTACCAATATCGATGGCCTCCGGTCGGCAAGGTGGCGGCCCTGCGTGCAGCTGACGGACCGGAGCTCGAACAGCTCGACCCGGCGACGCTGCAGGCTTTGCGGCAGTTGAACAAGGAGGATTTGAAGCTGTATCGCTTTGCGGCGCGGTTGGTACGAGCTCGGATCAAAGTCATGATGTCAGAGCTTTCCCGTTATGTTCGACCAGGCGAGACCATGCCAGATTGCATCGCTGACAATCCGCAATTGGTGCACCACTTGCTTGATCGTCACTACCAGAGTGGGTTTCGCGCCGAATCCGTTGCCTTGCCCAAGCGAATTGACCTCAAGGTTGCCGACCCGCTGTCTGGGTGGGGTTGGCATGGGCGTGAGCGTTCCGGTCTAAGGCGTGTCAGGTGGAGCGGGCCGGGTTGCGAATCGGTGATCGACCTCAGAATCAAGCCGGCCGCACTCCGCTTGGATCTCAAGCTAGGTGGCTTTGCGGCCAGTTCGGTTGCGCAAGGTATGCGTTTGGATATCAACGGGCATACCGCCGATGTCGATTGGCAAAAAGTCGGCAGCAAGGTGAGTATCGACATTCCGTTGGCATGGCAAAACGATGATGGATTTTTGCGTCTGCGCTTTATTACCGCATCGACCGCCCGAGTTATCGACAAGCGTTTCCTGACAGAGGCAGAGATCGATCGCGGGTTTGCGTTTGCGGGATTAACGGTACAAGCGAAATGAAGGGCGCCAGGCAGTTCATTGTTCTGCTGCTGATCGGTTTGATTCCGGCCATTGGCATGGGTGCAAGCGCAGCAATGGTCGCTACTATTTTTCAACTGGAGTATGCATTCGTTGCGCCAGTGGTTGGATTGGTATGTGGTTTGATGGTTCGCTTTGTGTCGCCTGGATATACCTTGAGCAAGGCGCTGGCAGCGGGCTTTTTGGCGGCGCTTGGATACGCCGCTGGTGCCGTGGTTCGTGGTGCTCTGAAGATTGCTATTGAGCTGGCCGAATCACCAGCCAACGTGTTTTCCAACCTGGACTGGTCTGTCGCTCAATACCTGTTGCTGGCGGCGCTTCGCTCGAATCGCTGGTTGTCGCTGGTGCTGGTTGTGGTGCTTGCGTCAATGCTGGTGCGATTGAACCATCGCCGCTAACAAACAACTATTGGCGCTTGAGCCATAGCATGCCCAAAGATGGGTTCTTCATTTCAACCAGTTCTTTCACATTGCAGCTTCGAACTTCGCCATTTTTTTCAATCATCTGAAGCTTGAAGCCATCAGCTTCGATTTGCTCAAAGAATGCGGCGGCGTCTGCGTAGCGCTTGTTGTCGACTTCCAGTGCGATGGCGATTTTTGGGTTCTCGGCCAGAACTCGTCTAGCCCCTTGCCACATTGCCCGTTCAGCTCCCTCGATATCGACCTTCATCACATCGACTCTGGTGCCCGGCGCAATCAGGGAATCAAGTGTTGCCAGTGGCACCTCAACCAGGCGATCTTGCTCACTCTTCAATTTTGGAGCCTTGTCATGAATGTTGCCGTTCATGGTGTCCGCGGCATACCTCAGCCATGCGGTTCCCTGGTCTTTATCGGCAACAGCAACGCGGTGCAGCTTGCTCCGCCCCATAAATCCGTTTCGCTTCAGTGTGACCTGCAACAGGTCGGCTGCTGCCGGATTGGCCTCGATAGCGATCAGTCGGCCTTTGGGTCCGGCCAATGCGGCCATGAGTACAGCAAAGTAACCATAATTGGCTCCGACGTCGACAACGGTCATTCCGGGCGAAATGGCGCGCGCCAGGCATTCGGTCACGTGCATCTCCCATATCCCTCTCGACAACAAGTGTGTCGCCAGGGCATCGTCTCTGGTATCGACCAATATCTCAAATCTGCCGAGGATTCGGCAAAGGCTTCGATGGTCTCCGAGGTAGGCGTTGTGGCACAGCGCGAGGATGGCTGCGAGGTTTCGATCTCGGTTGGCGCTGTCTTTCAATGCCTGCAAGCGAAACAAACCGCGTTGATCAATGGTCGTTTCTGCAATGTGCGCCATTGCTGCGGTTGCTTTCTGGCGAAACAGGGATCGGATCATGGTGCTGCTCTAGGTGCTTGCAAGCCGTTAAACCAGGCCGTTGGCAACCTGGTTAGTATCCTGCATGTTGTCTAAGTCGGACGCGAAAGCATACTCGAGATAACCGGACAGAAAAACCGAAATTGCGTGAGCGACTAAGCCCCACACCATACGCAACGCTTTCGATCCGGATCTTATCAGCCCTATTCAAAGCGACAGGTATGGAAATCAAACGCAATCACCTGTAGCTTTCAGTGACTTCCAGAAACTCTTGTCGGGGGCTAGATGCCAGTACCAGCACTTTCCGGTGAAGCCGTTCGATGGCGATGTGATGAATCGTCGTTCCAGTTTGAGTCTACGGCAGAGGTCGCGGCGGTTACCGGGATCGTCGGCCAGGACACGGCGCTCGAGGCGTTACGGTTTGGTTTGGAGTGCCACGCCTTCGGTCAGAATGTGTTCGTTCGTGGTTTGTCAGGTACCGGGCGCATGACCATGGTTCAGCGTTTACTGGCCGACATGGCACCCAGTGGTTCATGCCTGAACGATTATGTTTTTGTCCACAACTTCGAACGACCGGATCGGCCACGGCTAATTGTACTGGATGCCGGCCAGGCGCGGCCGTTGCGTCGCGCCATGCGCCAGTTCGCTGAGTTTCTCGCCAAAGGCTTTGAAAAGGCGTTGAATGACAGTCAATTGGTCGCATCACGGGGCAAAATCCAGGAAAACGCGCAGGCCAGGGTTCAGGCCCTGTCAGCTCCCCTTGAGGCTGAGTTGAATGAAGCGGGGTTGACCATGGCTACAGTCAGCAATGGCAATGTGCAACGGACCGTGCTGCAGCCCCTGGTTGAAGGGCAAGCGGTTGGCCCAGAGCAATTCGAAAAGCTGATTGCCGCCGGCAAACTACCAGCCGATGCAAGACAAACGTTCATCGACACTGCGCAAAAGTACTCGACACGCCTGCAGGAACTGACCGTCCAGGTTCAGGACATCTACCGCTCGCTGCAGGATGAAATGATCAAGTTCAACGAACAGCATGCTCGCACCGTGCTGGATGAGGCGCTGGCGCAGCCGCGTAAGGCCTTGCAACAGCCGGAAGCTCAGCATCATTTCGATACAGTGATTGATGATGTCATTGAAACCCGACTGCGCAATGGTGGCGAAGCACCGGACCCAACGGTGCGATACGGCGTCAATATTGTGCATGAGCATCAGTGTGGTAAAGCTGCGCCAGTGGTGGTCGAGCGGTCGCCGACGTTGAGCAATTTGCTGGGGGCCATCGAGCCCAACTGGCAGCAAAACGGCCAGATGGTGTCTGACTACCGCAGCGTTCGTGCTGGTTCGCTGCTGCGCGCCAATGGTGGCTATCTGATCATGGACGTTCGCGATGTGCTCACCGAAAAGGGTGCCTGGTCGGTACTGATGCGAACATTGCGCAGCTCACAGTTGGAAATCATTCCGCGCGAAATGACCTGGCCGTTCAATCAGGCATCGATTCAACCCGATCCGATTGCGATCAAGGTGCGCGTCATTCTGATGGGAGATTCGTCGGCCTACTACGCACTTGATGGCAAGGATCAGGACTTTTCCGATCTTTTCAAGGTGCTGGCTGATTTCGATACGGTGATCGCCCGCGACGAGTTGGGGCTGCAACGCTATGCTGCGGTGTTGGCGCGTATTATTGAAGAGGATGATTTACGGCATTTCGATCGAAGTGGTGTTGCTGCATTGACCGAGCATGGTGCGCGTATTGCTGCCAGCAAGGGCCAGCTAACAGCTCGCTTTTCCCGGATTGCTGACATTGCGCGCGAGGCATCTTATCTGGCGGGCAAGGCCGGCGACCAACTGGTCACCGGTGAGCATGTTCGCGATGCAGTGCGGCGAACCAAGGCGCGAGCCAGCCTGCCGTCTGAACGATTTCAGCGCTTGTTGAATGACGGCACCATCCAATTGGATACGGACGGTCCAGTGGTAGGGCAGGTCAATGGCCTGGCGGTCATGAACGCAGGTCCGTTGACGTACGGCTTCCCGGCACGCATTACGGCAACCATTGGGCCGGGGCGTGCTGGCGTAATCAACATCGAAGACGCCGCTTCAATGTCTGGGGCCATCCACACCAAGGGCTTTCATATCCTTGGTGGCCTGCTTCGGTACCTGCTCAGGTCGAATCATCCCTTGGCCTTCTCGGCCTCGATCGCCTTTGAGCAGAGCTATGGGGGGATTGATGGAGACTCTGCCTCCGGGGCCGAAATGTGTTGCTTGTTGAGTGCGTTGACCGGAATTCCATTGCGGCAATCTCTGGCGATGACCGGGGCCATTGATCAACACGGGCACATTCAGGCGATCGGTGGCGTCAATGAAAAAATCGAAGGTTTTTTCGATATCTGCAGTTTCCGCGGCTTGACCGGTGATCAAGGCGTGATCATTCCTGTGTCCAATGCTGGCGATCTGATGCTTCGAGAAGACGTAGCTGACGCTTGTGGTCGCGGCGAGTTTCATATCTACGCGGTGGACTCCATCTATCAAGCGCTGGAGCTGTTCACCGGTATGGCAGCGGGCCAATGGGGCGAAAATGGCTATGCGCCGGACTCGATGCTCGGTCGAGCGGTGGCCATGGCCGAGCAATATTGGCAGCAGAGCGCATCCAGTCCCGGCAGTTGAGTCAATGAGAACTGTATTGATCGTCGAAGATGACGCCGAGATTGCTGGTTTACTTGGCGACTACCTTGCGCATTTCGATCTGGAACCGGACTTCGCCAGGCGGGGTGATTTGGCGCTGCAACTGGTTGAGCAAAATAGCTACGATGCCATTGTGCTCGACCTCAACCTTCCTGGCATCGACGGCATGGAAGTCTGCAAGAAACTGCGCGAACAGGTTGGTTACGCCGCTCCAATACTGATGCTGACGGCACGCGATGCCATTCCCGATCGAATTGAGGGCCTCGGTGTTGGTGCAGATGACTATGTGGTCAAGCCGTTTGATTGTGGCGAGGTGCTGGCCCGCCTGCAGGCCTTGGCGCGGCGTGCTGATCACTGGCAAGGCGCTGGCTTGCTGCGGGTTGGGGATCTGGAGATGGATGTGAACAGTCGCCAGGTGCGTCGAGCCGGTGCCAATGTGCAACTGTCGCCTACCGAGTACGAAATCCTGAAGGTGTTGATCAAGGCATCACCCAAACTGGTGCGACGTGACGCGTTGGTCGAACTGGTCTGGGGTGAAGGTGAGGAGGTGGATGGCGCCACCATGCGAACCCACATGTACAATTTGCGTCAGGCCATTGATGCCGATTTTTCGCATCCCATGTTGCAGACCCTGCGTGGCATCGGCTACCAGCTTCGTAGCGCTGATGACCAACAATGAGCGTTCGTATTAGCGCGCGACGCGATACCCTGATTCAGATTGCCATCCTGATGGTAATCGCTGCGATCGCATTGTTGGCTACTCGTTGGATTATCTCGCAAGTACTGGTGCACGAAGCTCTGGTCAAGGAAGCGGACCATTACTTCAGTCGGCGATCGATAGAACCGGACTTTCAACTGCCGGATACCGACAACCTGCACGGCTATCTTGGCGGCCAGCCCATGCCTGAGGTGTTGCACGGATTGAGCGCCGGCTATCACGAGTTGCAGATGCATCCGCAGGGGCAGGTATTGGTGTACGTAGAAGCACGGGGCGATCAGACTTTGTACCTGGTGTTCGATAACCAGCAGGTTGGCCAGTTGACATTGCTGTTCGGCCTGTTGCCTATTGCCGTTGCCACTTTGCCGGTTTGGGCGCTGTTTTGGTATTTGCGCCGCCGCACCCATCGCGTGGTGTCGCCCTATCGAGATATTGCGCGCTACCTGCGGACCATTGATGTAACGGCTCCGGATCTGGCAGCAGCCAAGACGCGCGAGATGATTACCAGCGAAGACGAGGATGTCCGAGTCATGGTTGACGCGCTGGATACCCTCACCCATCGCATCGCCCAGTTTATTCGCCGCGAACGGGAGTTCACCCTCGATGCCAGTCACGAACTGAGGACGCCGCTTACCGTCATACTGGCTGCAGCGAACGTGGCGCAGCTGGCCCCAAACTGCCCGCAGCCGGTGCAAGAACAGTTACAAATTATCGTGCGGGCCGTGCAACGGCTGAGAGGCCAGTTGCAGGCCTTGTTGATGTTGTCACGCGAACAGGCTTTTCCGGAGTCGCTGGTTGATCTGGCGAAGGTGCTCAGGGAGCAAGTCGAAGCGCATTCGGCTGCTGCCGCCAGCAAGGGAATACGTTTTGAGGTCGACGTCTCCGGGCAATACCGTGTCACAACGTCAGAACAAGCGGTGGGCATCATCGTAGGTAATGTCTTGGCCAATGCGGTCAAGTACTCGCCTGGCGGCGTTGTTCACGCCACCGTGCGAGACGGCAATATCATCATTCGCGATCAAGGCGTGGGTATGGGGGAGCGCACCGCAGAACAACTGTTCAAACCATTCTTTCGGGGTGGCGACCCCTCGGCTCACGAAGGTATGGGAGTAGGGATGAACATTGTTGCTCGGCTGGCTGAACGGTTGGATGCCCGCATCTATGTCAACAGCCAACCGGAGCAGGGCACTCGCGTTGACGTTGTCTTGACGTAGCCCCGATAGCATGCAAATCGAGCTGATCATTGGGATCGCTCGCAACTGCAAGATTATCGAGGTTTTTCAAATGAAAACTGTTCCTCTGAAGGCTGCTTTGCCGCTATTGCTGGCGGTCACATTGCCTGGCGCTGCATTGGCAGCTGATCACCGCGAAGCGCCGTTGATTCAAACAGATTCACGCGCCGACATTAACGACGTATATGCTTTTCGCAATGCCACCGGAGATGCCCTGGTCGTCGCCATGACGGTCAACCCGCTGGCCAGTCCCGAAGAAGCACCTACCTACACTTTTGACCCGAACGTGGCTTATGACTTTCTGTTCGACCGCAATGGCAATGGCAAGGCGAATCGTCGCATTCGAGTCACCTTCTCGGACCCGACCATGGGGCCACAGACCTTCAATGTTCTGTTACCTGGAGGTGAGAGTTTTGACGGTATGGTGACCGAGCCCAGCGTCGCCGCACTTCCCAATGAGGCGGTGATCAATGCTGGTCCGAATGGTGAATTGGCGTTCGCCGGACCTCGTGATGATCCATTTTTCTTCGATGTCGTTGGCTTTCAGCGCTTCCTCGGAGGTATTGGAGCGTTTGACGGTACCGATGGCTTTGCCGGCAAAAACGTCTCCGCCGTTGTGCTGGAAGTGCCTTTAACAACAGTGGCAGGCGGCTCGGACAGCGTCCAGGTTTGGGGCACCACATCGCGACGTCGCGTGTCGGTACGGCTTGAAGGTGAAACTGAAATTAGCTTCGGACGTTACCAGCAGATCGAGCGCATGGGCAACCCGGCAGTCAACACAGCACTGATTCCTGCCGAGTTGAAGGACTTGTATAACGTCAGTACGCCGGAGACGGATGCGGCGGTGTTCGCCCCTTCAATTGTTGATAGTCTGACCGCTCTGGGAACTGATGCAGAGAATATTGGCATCCTGGCTTCTGTTGCGGTTCCAGACACACTGAAAATCGATTTCTCGGCTGAAGATGGCTACCCAAATGGTCGGAGGTTGGAGGACGATGTGGTTGATACCTTGTTTTTCTTCATCTTCAACCAAACCAGCGTACCGGATGGTGTCGATGCCAACGACAAGGCATTCCTGGATCACTTTCCGTACCTTGCCGCTCCGCACCAGCCGGAATAGGCACGCATCATGGTCGGCTTGATGTCAAACCGTCCGCAATCTGCCAAGGCATTTCGCCTTGGCAGATTGGCAGGGATAACGTTTTCGGTTCTGGTTGCTGCGGCTGCCCACGCAGGGGAGCCTTACACCCCTGATCGCGCAGATCAGGTCGTAGCCCGCCTACCTGACTTTGAGGGGCAGGGCGTTGAAGCTTTGCGAGTGCGATACCGACAGCAACCGGCTGATCGTGAAACGACCTTGTCGCTGGCTGCACGATACCTCGAGCATGCTCTCAAATCAGGCGATGCCAGAGGGTTTGGTGCAGCCGAGGCCACGCTCACCAAGTTGCTGGCGATGCGACCGAACGATGCGGCGTTGCATTGGCAATTGGCTACCGCACTGCGTGGACAACATCAGTTTGGACGGGCACTGCAGAGCCTCGATACGGCATTGTCCTTGCAACCGGACAACGCGCAGATGTGGCTTGATCGGGCCAGCTTGCTGGCGTTGGTTGGGGATTATCAGCGCGCCGAACAAAGCTGCCGCCCGGTGGTCCTCAACATGCCGGCGCTGGTCGGCTCAACCTGTATGGCAATGGCCAAAGCAGGAGGTCGATCGCCGCAATCGAACTACCAGAAGTTGCTGCATGACTTCGACCAGTACCGTCAACATGCCAGCGCTGATGTTCAGGCCTGGGTATTGACCGTATTGGCTGACCTTGCCGAGCGAGCCGGCCAGCCAGAACGGGCTGTTAATCATTTGCGATCGGCAGTGAGTGTGCACCCGGAAGACCGTTTTGCCGTTTTGGCCTTGGCCACCGCACTGTTGCGGCAAGATCGATACTCAGAGATGCAACTGTTGATCGGTTCGCCAGCCAGCGAACAATCGACGGATATTTCGCTGCAAATTAGGCAGCTTGCCGCCAGCGGCCGCACCTTCGACCATCATCGCCTGAATGAGTCGCTGGCCAGTTGGTATCAGCGTAGCCAGATGCGTGGCCCCTTGGCCGACCGAACCGCAGTTGAGTATCTGTATTGGATCAAAGGTGATGTACAGCAGGCGGCAGTCGTTGCAGAGCGAAATTTCGCCAAGCAAAAAGCGGCAGAGGATGTCTGGCTGGCCGCTGCAACGGCGCACGCCGCTGGCGATCAGCAGCGCCTTGAGCGGGTCAGGCAGTGGATGGTGTCGGTCGACTATGAAGATGCGCGAATCGACGACCTTTCGAATCAAGCGGGAGGCGCGCAATGAAAACATGGGCTTTCTCATTGCTATTTCTTGTCGGCGCGGTGCTTGCCGTACCAGCAACAGCGCACCAGGCCAGTGACAGCTATCTGCGCCTGGCCTTTGATGACCAGTCCCAACTTCAGGTTCGTTGGGATATTGCGATTCGTGACTTGCAGCCGGTGTTGGCCTTCGATCGCGATAACAACGGGCTGGTGACCTGGCAAGAGCTGCAGGAGCAAGCGCCGGGTTTGATTGAGTATGCGCAGTCCAGGCTGGGACTGCGCACTGATCGCTCTTGTCGGCTCGAACACCAGTCTCTGCAGGTCGTTGAGCACAGTGATGGTGGCTACGTGGTGTTGAACATGCTGGGCACCGAGTGCGCTGCAAGCGACAATGTCGAGATTGGCTACTCCGCGCTGTTCGACATTGATACCAGCCATCGTGGTCTGGTCGAATTTCGTCACCAGCAAAACCAGTACACGGCTGTCATGTCGCCAAACGAGCGCTGGCAATCCGTTGGAGTGGCGCAGGGATGGTGGGCATCATTCGTACAGTTCGTTCGCGAAGGCGTCTGGCATGTATGGATTGGCTTTGACCACATTCTGTTTTTGCTCACACTACTGTTGCCGTGTTTGATTGGTCGCGATGCCGGCGTCGAACAGTCGGCCAAATACGCCATTGCACGTATCCTTGGGGTTGTAACAGCCTTTACGGTCGCTCATTCAGTGACCTTGGGGTTGGCGGTCACAGGAATGGTGAATTTGCCGGCTGCTCTGGTTGAAATCAGCATCGCGCTGTCAGTCACAGTGGTCGCGATCAACAACCTGGTTCCGATCATCACCAAACGTCATTGGTTGCTGGCGGGCATTTTTGGGCTGATCCACGGTTTTGGCTTTGCCGGCGCAATGAGCGACCTGGATCTGTCAGGGGTTTCCCTGGTCTCGGCACTGGCTGGCTTCAACATCGGTGTGGAGTTGGGTCAGGCGGCCATCGTGCTGGTATTCGTACCGCTGGTCTGGGGGCTTCGAAACAGCTGGTTTTACCAGGTCGGCATGGTTCGGTTTGGCTCGGTTGCTGTTGCGCTGGTGGGTATGGTGTGGGCAGTGGAGCGATTCGCTGCCGTCGCCTGACCCAGCCAACCCAGCGAGCGCGAAGGGTAATCACCTGCTACAATAGCGGGCTGACTTTTCTTCTGGTCGGTGTGTAGCCTCGGCGACTCACCGGCCATGCTCAAAGTTCCAAGGAGAACCTCGTATGAAGCAGCCAGTTCGCGTTGCCATCACCGGTGCTGCCGGTCAGATCGGCTATCAATTGTGTTTCCGCATCGCCGCCGGCGATATGTTGGGCCCAGATCAACCTGTGATCCTGCAATTGCTGGAAATCACCCCGGCTCTGGGCGCGCTTGAAGGCGTCGCCATGGAACTGGATGACGGCGCATTTCCTTTGCTGCATGGCGTGGTTTGTACTGACGATGCCAATGTTGCATTCAACGACGCCGACTATGCTTTGTTGGTCGGTGCCCGCCCTCGTGGTCCGGGCATGGAGCGCAAGGATCTGATCTCGGCCAACGGCAAGATCTTTGGCCCGCAAGGTGCGGCGATGAACGCCCACGCTTCGCGCGACATTAAAGTGCTGGTGGTGGGCAACCCGGCCAATACCAACGCGCTGATCGCAAGAGCGGCCGCACCAGACCTCAATCCGCGTAACTTCCACGCCATGACGCGCCTCGATCACAACCGTGCTTTGGCTCAGTTGTCCGGCAAGCTCGGTGTTCACCATGGCGCGCTGAGCAAGATGGTCATTTGGGGCAACCACTCATCGACACAGTATCCGGATTCGCGCTTCGTTGAAGCCAACGGTGAGTCGGTTTCCTTGGATCAAAGCTGGATTGAGAGCGATTTCATCCCAACCGTGCAACAGCGCGGTGCCGCCATCATCAAGGCGCGCGGTGCGTCCAGTGCGGCATCAGCTGCATCCGCGGCGATCGACCACATGCGTTCGTGGGCGCTGGGTACCGCTGAGGGCGACTGGGTGTCAATGGCTGTGCCTTCAGACGGCAGCTACGGCATTGAAGAGGGTGTGATCTATTCCTACCCTTGCACCTGCTCTGGTGGCGATTATCAGATCGTTCAGGGTCTCGATATCGATGACTTCTCGCGCCAGAAGATGGATGCGTCCAACGCCGAGTTGCTTGAGGAACGCGCTGCGGTCGCGGATCTGCTATGAGCCTGCCGTCCGCAGGCAAGGCGTTCCGCCAGCTGGTTGCCGAACAGGCACCGTTGCAGGTTGTAGGTACCATCAATGCCTACACCGCGCGCATGGCCAAGAACGTTGGCCACAAGGCCATTTACCTGTCTGGCGGCGGCGTCGCAGCCAATTCCCTGGGGATGCCGGATCTCGGCATCTCTGGTCTGGAAGACATTCTGGTCGACATTCGTCGCATTACCGACGTCTGCGATTTGCCTTTGTTGGTTGATGTCGATACCGGGTTCGGCGGAGCCTTCAACATCGCTCGCACTGTTCGCGCCCTGACCAGGGCCGGTGCGGCTGCCATGCATATCGAAGACCAGGTCGGGCAAAAGCGCTGTGGCCATCGGCCAGGCAAGGCAGTGGTATCGAAAGACGAGATGGTCGATCGCGTCAAGGCGGCGGTTGATGCACGCACCGACGACAACTTTGTGGTGATGGCGCGAACTGATGCACTGGCGGTTGAGGGCATGGATAAAACCGTTGAACGTGCGGTTGCTTGTGTCGAGGCAGGGGCAGACATGATTTTCCCGGAAGCGATGCGAGAACTGGATCAATACCGCCAGTTCAAGCAAGCCGTGGGCGTGCCGATTCTGGCCAACATTACTGAGTTCGGTCATACGCCACTGTTTTCCACACCGGAATTAGGTGAGGTCGGAGTTGATATCGTTTTGTATTGCTGCGGTGCCTATCGGGCGATGAATCGCGGTGCCGAAACGGTGTACAAGGCGCTGTTGGCGGACGGTCACCAACGTGACGTTGTCGACATTATGCAGACTCGAGATGAGCTGTATGCCCACCTTGACTACCACGCCTATGAGGAGAAGCTGGACGCCTTGTTCGGCAAGTAACTGGCGTATTGCAACGGTGGCGATGTCGCGGTTTCACGGCATCGCCACCAGGGTGCCACTGCAGGGCTGTCGGCAGGTCTATAGGCCAGAGTGCCAACTACTTTGCAGAAAACTGCCATTTTCGTAGAAGAAATCGAAAAGTATTAGGGCTAGAATGGTGGTTTGCGCACGACGCTTGATGTGCAATTGACTGAAGGGGTCATTGTGTTCAATCAGCGTTGTGGTGTTCTTGGGGCTAAGGAGGAGAGTGAAATGAAACGATTGATCGTGTTGACAGCATTGGCATTGAGTTTGCTGGTGTCATGGGGTGCTTTGGCAAAAGACCGTCCAATTTTGGCGGTTGCAGAGTTCAAAAATCAGTCCGGTGCGGGTTGGTGGCGTGGTGGTGTCGGCTGGGAACTGGCCGGCATGCTGTCCAACGAACTGGGTTCGACCGGTGATTTTCGTCTGGTCGAGCGCAGTAAGCTGGAGTCGGTCATTGCCGAGCAAAACCTGGCTGCATCCGGACGAATCGCCGAGGGCCAGGGTGCCCAGATGGGCCAATTGGCCGGCGCTGAATACATCGTGCTTGGCACGGTGACTGCCTACGAGGAAAGCACCAAATCATCCGGTGGCGGTTTGAGCTTCAAAGGCTTTTCTGTAGGTGGCAAATCCAGTGAGGCTTACCTGGCGGTTGATGTTCGTGTGGTGGATGCCAACACTGGAATAATTGAATACGTGCGAACTATTGAGGGCACCTCAAAGGGTAGTGGCATTAGCTTCGGTGCTTATCGAGGCGGTTTTGGTGGCGCACTGGCTACTGAAAGCAAAACCCCAGCCGGCAAGGCCATTCGCGCCGCGCTGATGGAAATTACCGATTACCTCGGTTGTGTGATGGTTGATCAAGGTCGCTGCATGGATGAGTACGACGCCAAGGAAGATCGTCGCCGCGATCGCACCAAGAGTGCGCTTGACCTCGACTAACTGAATACGGCCCTGAATGGTTCAGGGCTGTGATTTTGTGACCTCGTATGGCTGTGTCGTACGGGGTCAAACTGCTCGGAATACGGACTTTGACCGACATCGATCTTAAGGATCTGAAAAAAGCATTTGGCACCATGGCGGTGTCTCGCGGCCGCTTGCTGACCTTGGGTGAGAAGGTAATGCGAGTGTCGTCATCGCATAGTGGCGACTCCATTTCCGGTGTGGTGTTGGATGACAACGATAGACCGCAACGGCCACACATCACCATGCGTGTCGATGGTGATAGTTGCGAACTGGACAGTCGCTGCACCTGCGGTGCAGCTCGGCCTTGCGAGCATGCTGCCGCGGTGGTGCTGGAGTGGTTGGCGGGTGCAACGCGGGCTGAGTCCGCGGCCGAAGAAGTGTTGCCGTCCTGGCTACAGTGGCTTGAAAGCTTTCCGCAGTCGCCGTCAGAAGGCCGCCGCCACGAAGTCATATTCTTGCTCGACATACGATCCAGCGCAATCGGCGAAGTGCCGGTATTGCTGGCCGTTGAGGCTCGACGTGATGAAAGCGGGGCGATTGCAGAAGGTCACCTGATCGATTTGGATCCGGATCGCAACGAGGCGGTACCGGCGGGATGCACTGAAGTCGAACGGCGCTTGCTTCGTTTGCTGCGAGAGCACGGCAATCGACGTCTGGGCAGCGGCATCCAGGCGCTTACCGGGCACAATGGGTCGATGGTGCTGGGTCAGTTGTTGCAATCCGGTCGACTGTTTTGGCGCAATGATCTGTCACAGCCACTCAAGCGCAGTGCCAGCCGGCCCGCGCATTTTGAGTGGACGCTGCAGAGTAATGGCCAGCAGGCGCTGCGACCTGTGATAGATCGTGGCCAGTCCGAACACCTGACCGTTCTGCCACTGCAGCCGTTGCTGGTTGTGGATACCGAAGCGCACACACTGGGTGAATTGCATCACAAGCTGCCGCCAGGTTTCCTCGACCGCGTTCTTCAGGCACCACTGTTGTCGCTTGAGGAGGCAAAGGACTTTGCTCAGCGCCTACAGGAATCGGCAACGCCGTTGGTGTCTAGAGTGGTGCCTGAGCCCTGGATTGGGCAACAAGTCGACCGCGCATTGTCACCGGTACCAGTGATGAAGCTATCACGAGGTAACCCGGTTCAGTTGGCCGATCCGTTTCTACGCCGAGATGAGCTCGCTGCCAACGGTCTGCACGTTGAACTGATGTTTCAGTACGGCGAGCACTGTGTATCGGCTGTCGACCCTTCGGCAGTGTTGGCCTGGCGCGAAGGGGAAGACCTTTGCATTGCCGAGCGAGACAGTCAGGCCGAGAGCCAAATACTTGGCAGCATGCGCGAAAGCGGCTTGAAAGAGCTGGAGTTACCCCCGGACTTGCGGGTTTGTGACCGAAGATCGGTTTGGCAGCCAACGCAGGACACCGAGATGGAGGCGCTGGAGGGTGTTCTTGAAGTTGCCGATCAGCGCGTCAAAAAGGGTTGGCGTTTTGAGTCCGACGATGCGCTGGTAGGGTTTCACCCGGTAGCTGACCCGAAGTGGGCAGTCGAGATCAAACGAGATGGCGACGGCTTTGCCATGCATATCGCACTGGCCATGGGTGATGAGCGTATCCCCTTGCTCGACGCGCTGGCTCAAGGTCTGGATCAGGATGGGCCCATCCTCGACCTCCCTGGCTCCGATGTGCCCTACGCCTTGCGGCGTAGCGAGGTGTCGAGCCTGTCGGTGATCCTGCCTGAGCTTGGACGCAAATCAGCCGTTCGTGATGGTTGGTTGCAACTTCCATTGCATGCGGTGGGTCGCTTGCTGGAACTGGAAAAGCTGTTCGGTGATGCGATTGCCTCGTTTGAAGGCGCGGCAGACTTGCGTCAGTTGGCCCACGAGCTGTACCAGGACCAGGACAGTTTGCCGGTACTGCTGCCCCCAGGAATGACCTTACGCCCCTACCAGCAGGTTGGGGTGCGCTGGATGCACCGGCTTCACCGCCTGGGTTTCGGCGGCATTTTAGCCGACGACATGGGCTTGGGGAAAACGGTGCAAACCCTGGCTTTGCTGCGCCTGCAACGGCAAGATCCAAAGCACAAGAAAATCCCCGACATCCTGATTGCGCCGACGTCTTTGATCAACAACTGGTGTACCGAAGCGGATCGCTTTGCGCCTGACCTGAAAATCGTGGTGTTACGCAGCGGCGATCGCACCCAGCAGTATCTGGAACTGGATCAGGCAGACCTGGTCATTACCACCTATGCGCTGCTGCTGAGAGACCGGGACCTGTTGGCCGAGCGAGCGTTCGGATGCGCGTTCTTTGATGAGGCGCAGGCAGTGAAGAACCCACAGGCCAAAATTACCCGCGCCGCCAATGCACTGAAAGCACAACGCAAGTTCTGCCTGACCGGCACGCCGATGGAGAACCACCTTGGTGAGTTGTGGTCATTGACGGAGCTGGTTTGCCCCGGACTACTTGGGCCGTACCCGCAATTTCAGCGTGCCATTCAGGCACCTATCGAGGCCGGCGATGCCAAGGCACGAGACGCGCTGCATCTGCGTCTGGCCCCGTTTATCTTGCGTCGAACCAAAGATCAGGTGCTCAAAGAGCTGCCGCCAAAGACCACCATCGTGCAGAGCATCGAGTTGTCCAGTGGGCAGCGCGCCCTGTACGACAAAGTCAGGCGGACCTTGTTTGCCGAGCTCAAGCAAAAGGCTGAGGAAGGCAAACTGTCGCACCTCAATGCCTTGGATGCCTTGCTCAAGCTGCGCCAGATCTGCTGCGACCCTCGCTTGCCTAAGCTGGGTCAAAAGGCGAGTGCGGCTGAGTCGGCCAAGCTGCAGTGGCTGCGTGACACGGTCGCTCAGTTGGTGGCTGAAAAACGACGCATCCTGATCTTTTCACAGTTCACGCAAATGCTGGCGATGATCAAGGATGAACTGGAATCGCTTGGTATTGATTATCGCTTGCTCACCGGTAGCACGGTAGATCGCGCCACTCCGGTTGATGATTTCCAGGCTGGCCGCGTGCCGGTGTTCCTGATGAGCTTGAAGGCCGGCGGTACGGGCCTCAACCTGACCGCTGCGGATACGGTGATTCACTACGACCCGTGGTGGAACCCCGCTGCCGAGCAACAAGCCAGTGATAGAGCCCACCGCATTGGCCAGGAAAGCGCCGTGTTCATCTACAAACTCATTGCTGCAGACACGGTTGAACAACGAGTCCTGGCGCTGCAGGAGCAAAAGCGCAAGATGATCGAGGACTTGCCGTCATCCAGCGCCGCCGAGATGGCAACGCTGAATGCTGAGGATTTATTGCGGCTGGTGGCTTAGGGGTAAGCACCCTGGGACCCTAGAGCCTTCACTATAGGGCCAATGCCATATTCGACGGCCGCTCGCCTCACAGAGAACCCTCCAGCGCCTTCGAGGTCGGGGTCTGCGCCCAGCTCGATTAGTTTCACCACAGCGTCGGTCTCGCCTTCATACAGTGCCCACATCATCGCGGTGCCGCCATCTTTGCCTTGTGCGTTGAGGTTGGCACCTGTATCGGCCAACCAGGCAATTGCATCTGTGTGCCCTTCGATCGCTGCCAAATGGGTAGCGGTCAGGCTCATGCCATTGCGGTTGCCCGCATGGTTGATGTCGGCGCCAGCATCGAACAGCAGCTTCATCGCGTCCAGGTGCCCCTCGCGAGCGGCTTCCATAAATGCGGTGTAATTGATTCGATCGGTGGCGTCGACGTCGGCGCCTGCCGCTATCAGCACCTTGATCGCCTCGACTGAGCCCTGTCTTGCCGCTTCGGCTAGAACAGGCCGTCCATACGGGCCGGAACCATTGGCATCCATACCGTTATCCAAAAGTTGTTTGAGCAGATTGATGTCACTTCGTGTAATCGCCTGCCAGCCCTCGATATCGGCCCCAGGTAGTCGAGCCAGGCCGTCGTGCTTGGCGAGGGTCGCAACCATGGCCTGGTGGCCACGTCGCATGGCGATTTCGATGGCGGTACCGTGGCCGACAAAAGACGTGTCGGCACCCGCCTCAAGCAGAACTTCGACCAAGTCCAGATAACCATAATAGGCGGCATAGTTGATTGCCGGGTCGCCATAGCTGTCTCGCAAATCGACCTTGGCACCCTGTTCGATCAGGGTGACTAGCAGATCTGGCGAGTTCTTGCTGATAGCGGCCATCAATGGCGTTGCGTCGCGATTGGCGGCATAGCGTGCATTGATATCCGCACCTCGCTTCACCAGCATCGGCACCAGGTGAGCCCGGCCTGCTTCCACAGCAGCGTAGATTAAGGGCTTGGCGTCCGCTGGCGCGGTCGAAGCGCTGTCGTCGAGCAGGGTAGTGAGTTGTTTGGTATCGCCGTCCGAAATGGCCTGCAAAAGGGCGTTGTGGTGATCGGTTTGAGGGCTGCCTAGTAACGCCAATGCCAAAACTATCGGGATCATGATGACCCTCCTTTAAACACAATGGGCGTGTATGTGTTTCGGCCGTTAGGGGCGCATCATAGGTTGAATTGGCGCCGCAGCTTGTGCGCCGGTTGCGGTGTTGCAAAGAAAAAGCCGGCTCAAGGCCGGCTTTCTCAGTTTCCCAGTGACGCAAAAGGCGTCACCAAACGTTGTGGCTACTGCAGACCACGACGCTCCAGCAACGGCTCGATGCTCGGGTCTGCGCCGCGGAAATCGCGGAACAACTGCATGGCATCGATGCTGCCGCCCTTAGACAGCAGTGTGTTGCGGAAGTGGTCGCCGTTTTCGCGAGTCATGCCGCCGTTTTCCTTGAACCACTTGACGCTTTCGGCATCCAGAACTTCAGACCAGATGTAGGAATAGTAGCCGGCGGAGTAACCGCCCATGATGTGGCTGAAGTAAGGGGTACGGTAGCGCGGCGGGACGACAGGGTAGTCCATGCCTGAGTCAGCCAATGCAGCTTCCTCAAAGGCCATGACGCCATCAGCGGATGGAACTTCGCTTTCATCCAGCTGGTGCCAATACTGGTCGATGATAGAGGCAGCCAGGTACTCAGCCGACCGG
>BQJN01000060.1 GCA_021604725.1 Lysobacteraceae bacterium
CCAACCCGGTGGTATCGATTCATGATGTCGGTGCCGGTG
Organism: Lysobacteraceae bacterium; assembly: GCA_021604725.1. GTDB lineage: Bacteria > Pseudomonadota > Gammaproteobacteria > Xanthomonadales > BQJN01 > BQJN01. The sequence continues at coordinate 40 of BQJN01000060.1, forward strand.
GGCTTTCCAATGCCATTCCCGAATTGCTCAATGACAGTGAGCGCGGTGGGCGTATCCACCTGACAAAGATTCCGTGTTCGGACGCCGGAATGTCGCCGATGCAAATCTGGTGCAATGAGTCGCAGGAGCGCTATGTCATGGGCATACGCCAGGACGACCTGCCAGGGTTTGAAGCGCTTTGCCAGAAGGAGCGATGCCCCTACGCTGTCGTCGGCGAGGTCACGCAGCAACGCGAGCTTCAATTGCTTGACGAAAACGATGCGGTTATTGACCTGCCGATGGACGTTCTGTTTGGCAAGCCGCCAAAGATGCATCGCGATGTACAGCGTTCGACAGCCTCAGTGCGGCCGTTTGAGTGTCCGCCTGTCGATCAGTTCGAGACATTGGTGCACAAGGTGCTGCAGTTACCGGCGGTGGCAGCAAAAGATTTCCTCATCACCATCGGCGATCGCACCATCACCGGTTTGGTTTGCCGTGACCAAATGGTCGGCCCCTGGCAGGTACCCGTGGCAGACTACGCCGCAACGGCAGCCGATTTCGTTGGCCATACCGGCGAAGCGATGGCGATGGGTGAGCGCACGCCGTTGGCGGTCAGCAATGGGCCGGCGGCGGCGCGAATTGCAGTCGGTGAGGCCATTACCAACCTGTTTGGCGCACCGATTGCAGCGATTGGCGGCATTAAATTGTCAGCCAATTGGATGGCGGCAGCCGGGCAGGGTCGAGAAGACGAGATTTTGTTCGACTCGGTGACCGCTGTCGGTGAGCAGCTGTGTCCAGCGCTGGGTATCGCCGTTCCCGTAGGCAAAGACTCGTTGTCAATGCGTACGGTTTGGCGAACCGACGATCAGCAATATGACATGACTGCGCCCGTTTCCTTGATCATCACGGCATTTTCGCCGGTTGATGACCTAAGGCGCTGCCTGACGCCTCAGTTGACAACGGACCAGGGCGAAAGCTGTCTGCTGCTGCTTGATTTCGGGGGTGGGCAAAACCGCCTTGGCGGCTCGGCTCTGGCCCAGGTTCTCGGCCAATTGGGTGATGACGTCCCCGACCTGGATCACCCGGCGCGACTGCGTGCGGCCTTTGACTGCGTGCAGTCGCTGAATAGGCAAGGACTGTTGCAGGCGTGCCATGACCGCTCCGATGGCGGGCTTTTGGCGACACTTGCCGAGATGGCTTTTGCTGGAGGCTGTGGTTTGAATGTGGACCTGGCCGCGATTGATTCGAACCCTGTTAAAGCCCTGTTCAGCGAAGAGTTGGGTGTGGTTGTTCAGGTGCTTCGTACTGATCTTGACCAGGTATTGAATGCATTTAAGCAAAGCGATCTTGAAGATTGTGTTTACTCGCTCGGTCATGTCACGGCAGCGCGCGAAATCGCAATGCGCTGCGGTGCCTGGCAGTGGCGAGAAAAAACGCAGGAACTGCGGCGATTGTGGAGCACAACGACGCATGCGATGCAGCGTCTGCGGGACAACCCGGACTGTGCCGACGCTGAACAGGCGTCTCGTGCCGATGATGAAAACTGCGGGCTCAATCCGTTGGTCAGCTTTGATCTGAACGAGAACGTTGCTGCGCCTTATCTGAATCTGGGTGCGCGCCCGCGCATGGCGATTCTGCGCGAGCAGGGTGTCAACGGTCACAATGAAATGGCCGGTGCCTTCGCACTTGCCGGTTTTGATTCCGTGGACGTCCATATGTCCGAGCTGATTGATGGCAGCCGCTCAATCGCGGACTTTCAAGGACTTGTTGCGTGCGGCGGTTTTAGCTACGGAGATGTCCTCGGTGCTGGGCAGGGCTGGGCGCGAACCATATTGCACCACCCCAAGTTGACCAGCCAGTTTGCCGATTATTTTGCCGACCAGTCTCGGTTTGCCTTGGGCGTATGTAATGGCTGCCAGATGATGGCAACCCTGCAGCGCCTGATTCCGGGCGCAGATCACTGGCCACAGTTCGTGCGCAATGCCTCCGAGCAATTTGAGGCCAGGCTGAGTATGGTCGAGATCACTGGCTCCAATTCGATCTTGTTGCAAGGAATGGAGGGGTCGCGGATACCGGTCGCAGTTGCGCATGGTGAAGGCCGTGCCGAAGCTGATGCAGACCGATTGGCTGTGCTGGAAAGCAAGCAGCAAGTGAGCATGCGATTTGTCGATTACCGTGGCCAGGCCACCGATGGGTACCCCGCCAACCCAAATGGGTCGCCGCACGGCATGACCGGATTCTGCAATGAAGATGGCCGCATCAATATCATGATGCCGCATCCAGAACGAGTGTTCAGGGCGCTGCAGATGTCCTGGTGTCCTGCGGAGTGGACTGGACCTTCGCCCTGGATGCGTATGTTCGCCAATGCAAGGCGCTGGGTTGATTGACATGAGCGAACATCAGGAAAAGGATCGTTCATCGCTAAATTCACTGCTATTGCAGGCCCTGCTGTGGTTGCCGTTGGGTTTTTTCGTTTGGTTTGCCATTGCGCCTTTGCTGGTGATACCGGTGACCCAGTTAACTCGGTTTCTGGTCCTGGAGTTGTTGCCGCATGCGGCTACGGGGGTTGTACAAACCGGATTCAGGGTGGAAATACTGACCCTGATATCACCGCCGCCCGCTGCCAATATCGGTCGTGACCTGGGCATGATTTCGCTGACCTTGAACCCCATGCTGTATGGCTATGGATTGCCATTGGTGTTCGGGTTGATCATGTCGATCCAACTGCCGGTGTGGCGACGTGTGCGGCAGGTCATTGCCGCCTACCTGGTCATTGTCCTGGTGCAAACCTGGGGCACCGCTGCAGAGCTGTTCAAGACCATGGCATTCGAGCTGGGTGCCGAGGGCGCGCACGCCATGGAGCGTACTGGTATTTCCCCTGACGCCATTGCACTGGGTTACCAGTTTGGATACCTGATTTTGCCGGCGGTTGTGCCGGTGGTTTTTTGGATGATTGCCAACCGAGATTTTATTGACGAGATGGTCGGCTCAGGATTGGCCGGAAACTCCGGCGGCGATCAGCGGTCAACAGAAGAGACAATGATGAATACCAACTCCACTCCACCAACGGAAGGTGATCGCCAATGACCGCCGAACCGTCCATGCTTGCGGAAGTCGAAGAACCGACGGCCGGTCTCGACCAGCAGATCTGTGCCAAATTGGTCGAGACTTCGCGTTTGCGCGAGGCCGACATGGCGCGTGCCGAGCGATTGCATGAGGAGCAACCGGGGTCACTGGTCGCATTGATGACCCGGCTTGGGCTGGTGTCTGAGCGGGACGTCGCTGAAACAACCGCTGAGTTGTTGGGCTTGAAAATGGTCACCGCCAAGGACTATCCGGAGACACCTCCGACTGACATTGAGCTGCCCTCTCGCTTCATGAAGCAGGCGCATTTGATACCTGTGGGGGCGGATGAGAAGCACGTGGATCTTGTGGTCTCCAACCCACAAGATGACTTTTCGATTCGCGCTGCTGAAATGGCTTGTGGTCGCAAGGCGCGACTGCACATCGGTTTGGCCTCTGAGATCGACGATGTTGTCGAGCGTTTCTATGGTGCTGGACGATCCGCAATGGGTGAGATCGTAGACAACATCGTCGATGCCGAGTCATCCAACGAAGACGATGTCGAACACCTGCGCGACCTGGCGTCGGAAGCGCCGGTGATTCGTTTGGTGAACTTGATCATGCAGCGGGCAGTCGAGGCTCGCGCTTCAGATATCCACATTGAACCATTTGAAAGTCGCCTCAAGGTTCGCTACCGAATCGATGGTGTTCTTCAGGAAGTGGAAGCGCCGCCTGCGCGTTCCACCGCCGCTGTTATAAGTCGCGTCAAAATCATGGCCAAGCTCAACATCGCCGAGCGCCGCTTGCCGCAGGATGGGCGAATTATGTTGCGCGTACAGGGCAAGGAGTTGGATTTGCGTGTATCCACCGTACCCACCTCCTATGGTGAGAGCGTGGTGATGCGTATCCTCGATCGTCAAAGCATTGTTCTGGATTTCAACAAGCTGGGTTTCACTGACGCTTTGCTGGATCGATTCCTGGAAGTGCTGGCCTTGCCTCATGGCATCATTCTGGTCACTGGCCCAACAGGTAGTGGTAAGACCACAACGCTGTACACCGCTTTGCAGCGAATCAATACGCCCGAACGCAAGATCATCACCGTCGAAGATCCGGTGGAGTATCAGATTGAGGGCATTAATCAGATTCAGGTCAAACCGTCGATCGGTCTGGATTTTTCCGGTGCCTTGCGTGCGATCGTGCGACAGGATCCCGACGTCATCATGATCGGTGAGATGCGCGACCTGGAAACGGCCAAGATTGCCATTCAGTCCGCTTTGACCGGTCACCTGGTTCTATCGACCATCCACACCAACGATGCGGCGGGTGGTATCACCCGAATGCTGGACATGGGGGTCGAGGATTACCTGCTGACATCAACTGTGTCGGGTATCCTTGCGCAGCGCCTGGTGCGTACGCTAGACCCGCAATCACGTGAAGCTTACGTTGCTCTACCGGAAATGATTGAGGAGTGTGGCTTGCGTAATCTGACCGATGCAGACCCGGTCACGCTCTATCGCCCGCAGCCGTCTGAGCGGACATCCACCGGCTACGTTGGTCGTGCCAGTATTCTTGAGTTTTTGGTCATGAATGACACCATTCGGCGCATGGTTATGCAGCATGCAACGGCTGGTGAGATTCATGATCAGGCCCGGGCTGATGGCATGTTGACGATGTATGAAGACGGGTTGCAGAAATGTCTAGCAGGCGTGACCACGGTTGAAGAGGTGCTGCGGGTGACGCAGGAGTCTTGATGGACACGGTGCAAACAAAAACATGAGGGCTGTGATTGATGGCTGTTTTTGAATACAAGGCCGTCACCGCCAGCGGTGAGACTCTGCACGGCGAAATGGAGGCGGTCAGTTCCGATGAGGTGATCGCACGGTTGCAGGAAGCGGGCAACCTGCCGTTACTGGCAAAAGAGGCAGGCAGCGGACTTGGCTTTAACCTGCGCTCATTGGGTCTTGATCGCAAGCGGGTCGGCAGCAATGACATCGGAGTGATTACTCAGCAACTGGCCACCTTGCTCGATGCCGGCCTGCCACTGGATCGCGCACTGACGGTTCAGGCCGATCTGGCAGAGAACGAGCGCATCAAGAAAATGATGGTTGGCATTCGCGACGAGGTCAGGGGTGGCTCTCCATTATCGGATTCGCTCGAGGCGCAACACGGGACATTTTCTCGGCTCTACACCAATATGGTTCGGGCCGGCGAAATGGGCGGCTCGCTCGACCGCACGCTCGAACAGTTGGCCGAGTACATGCAGCGCAGCAAGGATCTTAAGGATGGCATCGTTTCCGCCTTGATCTACCCGATCATCCTGCTGGTTCTGGCGATTACATCGCTAATGATTCTGCTGACCTACGTTGTCCCTCAATTTGCCCCCATTTTCGAAGAATTGGGTGGCGAGATGCCGTTCATGACCCGCGTCGTTTTGGGTGTCGGTGGCGCACTACAGAACTATTGGTGGTTAATGGTTGGCATCGTGGTGGCCATCGTAATGTGGTTTCGGCATCAGATGATGGTGCCAGATACACGGCGCAAGTGGGACCACCGCTTCCTGAAAATGAGGATGGTTGGAGACCTGGTCAAGAAGGTGAACACGGCGCGGCTAGCACGCACAGTCGGCACCTTGCTGATTAACGGCGTGCCGGTGTTGGCCTCGTTGTCTATCGGTCGCAGCGTTATGTCCAACACGGTGTTGGCTGAGGATGTTGATGAGGCAGCAGAGTCGGTAAAAAAGGGCGATTCCTTGGCGCGTAGTTTGTCGGAAACTGGCCGCTTTCCACGCCTGGCTCTGCAGATGATCAGCGTCGGTGAGGAGACCGGCAAACTTGATGTCATGCTGCTGAAAGTCGCCAACACCTATGATGATGAAGTGAAGACTGCAGTTGATCGAATGATGGCGCTGTTGGTCCCTGTTTTGACGCTGGGTTTGGCGGTGATGATCGCGACCATCGTGATCTCAATCCTGATGGCGATTCTGAGCGTGAACGACCTGGTCGGATAGGACCGGAAATATTTTGTAAAGGTTATTTTAAATGGAGATGGCAATGCGTACATCGACGAGAAAAATCACTCCGATGAGAGTGCAAGGCTTCAGCTTGATTGAGTTGTTGGTGGTGCTGGTCATTCTCGGCCTGTTGGCCGGTATGGTGGTGCCAAACATTATGGGTAAAGCTGAAAAGGCGAAGAGTGATGCAGCTCGCACCGCTGTGCAGCAGCTGAGCATGTTCGTTGAAAACTATTATCTGGACAACGGCTCACCGCCAGACAATCTCGAGGCGCTGGTGCGCCAGCCTGGCAATGCTGACAATTGGTCTGGCCCTTATGCCAAGGAATCACAGTTAAAAGATCCGTGGGGCCGTCCATATCAATATCGATACCCCGGTGAACATGGCGACTTCGATATTTTCAGTCTCGGCGCTGATGACTCAATTGGCGGTGAAGGCCCGAACAAAGACGTCGGAAACTGGCAGTAGCAGTCAAGGCAATGGCGTCCGCGCTACCCAACCGCTCCAGCGTTTACCGGCGATGTCAGGGCTTTAGCCTGCTTGAACTGATGGCCGTGATGGTCATCATTGGCCTGTTGCTGGCACTGGCCGTGACCTCTTTGTCTCGAAGCATTAGCTCGGCGGAGGTGCGCACCGCCGCCCGAGATGTGATGGCGGCGCTCAGGTATACGCGTGGCCAGGCGATCGTCAAGCGTGAAGAGAAGACCCTGGATTTCAATCTGGAAACCATGGCGTACAAGGCGCCGGATCGGCCCTCCAGGTCGCTGCCTGAAGGGGTCGAAATGAAGCTGCTAACAGCGCGCTCGGAGCTGGCAGCCGAGAATGTCGGCAGCATTCGGTTTTTCCCTGATGGAAGCTCCACTGGTGGACGCGTAACGGTGATAGCCGGTGAGCGTGAGTGGATTGTGAATGTCGGTTGGCTGACCGGAGAAATCGCCATAGAAAAAGATGAGGATGCGCTGTGAAGACGATGCCAGGCAGGCGGCAGGGCGGGTTCACGCTATTGGAGATACTCGCGGCTTTCGTGATTTTTGCCCTGGTGTTTGCTGGCGTGTTGCAGGCTTTGTCTGGTTCATTGCGCAATACCGTCAGGTCGTCTGACTACACTCAGGCTGCATTGTTGGCCCAGACCAAGATGGATATGGTCGGTATAGACCCTATTTTGGAAGAGGGCTCTGATAGCGGGCGCTTTGATGACAAGTTCTCGTGGGAGTTGGTAATCGAACCTTACCTGCTAGGCGAGTTGGAAGAAGTTGATGACCTGGAAGTCGGGGTTGATTTGTTTCGCATTGAACTGGTGGTTAGTTGGGGTGAGCCGCCACAGGCGCGGCGTGCGGTATTCAAAACGCTGCGTTCGGCGCTCCCGTCCGGTTGATTTTATCTATGCAAAAGCTTCCTGCACATAAGCAACTCGGCTTCACGCTGCTTGAGATGATGCTGGCGATGACGCTGGTTGCCTTGATTATGGCGATGGCGTTTACCGGTCTGCGCTCTGGAGCGAAGGCAGCGGATAAAGGTGAGGCTTATGTTGATCGCACCAACCGCATGCGACTGGCGCAGCAATTTATGCGGCAGCAGATGAGCAGGGTGTTGCCGTTACGCATTCAAGACGACCCCGACGACGCCACCGATTACATCATTTTCCAGGGCAGCCGTGACCTGATGCGGTTTGTTGCACCAATGCCTGGCTACCTGGGGCACGGCGGCCCACATGTGCAGTTGTTCGAGGTCGACGGCGATAAGCTTTTGTTCAACCATTACCTGCTCAATGCAGAGGATGGTCTGGCGATTTTAGCCGACCCTGACCGTGATCCAGTATTGCTTCTGGACAAGATTGATCGAGCGAAATTTTCCTATGCAACCCTAAATGAAGATGGTGAGCTGTCCGATTGGGTAGACGAATGGGAAGACGCCACCGTCACGCCCTTGGCCATTCAGGTTGAGATCGACTTTCAGAGCGACGCAAAAATGACTTTCCCCACCATGCAGGTGGCGTTGATGATTGACGGCGCAGCCGCGCACGCGCCGGGTATTACTGATTTCTCACGACCGAGCGACCGACAAACGGATCGCAACCGCAAAGGCGAGGGTGAGCGATGAGGGACAAACAACAAGGCGTAGCGTTAATTCTGGTGCTGTGGGTGAGCATTCTGCTGACCGTCATCGTTGGTAGCTTTTCGATTGTTGCTCGTACCGAAACGATTCAGGCGCGGCACCTGCTGGACACCACCAGAGCTCGTTATGCTGCTGAGGCTGGTCTGCATCGTGCGGCATATGAAATGCGCAACCCGAAAGAAGAAGGAAAGTGGATTGCCGATGGACGGCCATATACGTTCAAGTTTGAAGAGATCGAAGTTGAGGTGATGGTTGTTGATGAGTCCGGGAAGATCGACATCAACTCGGCACAACAGCCGACGCTCGCTGCGTTGTTCACATCTGCAGGCATCGAAGATCAAGGCATGATCGATGAGTTGGTTGATGCCGTCATTGACTTTCGTGATCCGGACGACCTGGTCAGTTTGCACGGGGCAGAGGCAGAGGCTTATGAGGCTGCGGGTTATCCCTACGGTCCGAAAAACGGCCCTTTCGAGAGCGTTCCGGAGTTTCAGCAAGTGATTGGCATGAATTGGGAGTTGTACCAAAAACTTGAGCCGGCCATCACTGTCTATTCCGGCCGTTCCGGCGTTAATCCGGCGTTTGCGCCGCGCAGCGCTCTACTCACTATAGACGGCATGACCATTGATATCGTCGATCAGTTCATATCTGACCGCAACAATAGCCAGCCGGGTGACCCTCCGCTGACGCTGCCAGATGGCACGCCCGTAGTGGCGCGAGGGGGCGGTCTTACGTATAGTGTGCGCGCCCGGGCGACTCTGCCAAACGGGGCTTCTTCGGAATTGAAAGCAACTATTCGGCTTGGCAACGGTCTGACTGGCCGACCGTTCCGAATCGTTCGATGGCGCGACGGCTCCATTACTTGATGTGTAGTTATTGATGATCGCAGTTTTAGACAACTATCGGCGAACTCTGAGTCGGACGTGGAAGCGCTCCGGTGTTGGGGACTTTCTGGCATGGTGGTACCACGAGTTGGTGTCAGTTTTGCCGGAACGCGTGCGCACGATTGTCGATCACCCCAAAGAACTGGTTTATGTGACATCCGATGGGACCACGCTCACGATCGAAAAAATGATCGGTGCTGGCCGCGAAGTGTTATTGGTTCAGCAGATCAATGGTGATGCTGAGGTAGATGGGCCAGCCATTCGCAGTGCTCTGGAAGGATTCGACGAAGCGGAGCCGCGAGTGATACTCGGTGTCGATCCGTCGTATTTGCTGCGCAAACGCGTCGCCTTCCCAAAAGCGGCCATCGACAACCTTCATCAGGTGTTGGGTTTTGAGATGGACCGGCACACGCCCTTCAAGGCGAAAGATGTGTATTACGACTGTCGCGTGGTCGAAGAAACCAGCAGTGGTGCTCAGGTCATGGTTGACTTGGTGCTGGTGCCACGCGCCAATCTTGATCCGGTTCTGCAGGCGCTGTCACAGCGCCATATATCGGTTGACGGCATCGACCTGTTGGAGGCCGATGGCACCTTGGCTGAGGTCAACTTGCTGCCGCCCGAAAGTCGGCCGCGGCGAGTCAATCGGCGGCTTCGAATCAATGTCGCGCTTGGGCTTTTGGCGCTTGCGCTGATGTATGCGGTGATGTGGCAATCGATCGCCATCCGTGAACAGCAGATTTCCGAGTATCAGGAAAGGATAGCCGATGTGCGGTCCGAGGCACTGGAGGTCGCGGAACTTAAAAAGCGGTTGACCGACGCGCGCGACGCGGCGACATTTCTTCGAGGCAAGCGCGACGAAGCGCCGGCCCTGGTAGAGGTGTTGAACGAAGTCACGCGGATATTGCCGGACGATACCTATCTGCAACGCCTGCAGCTTCGTGAGAATGAGCTGCAACTGACAGGGCAGGCACCAGAGTCGTCTGAGCTGATTCGTTTGCTGGAAGCATCGCCGTTGCTGGCGACGCCGAGCCCCCGAGGCTCTATTCCGCGAGACCCGCAAACCGGCAAGGAGCGTTTCACTATCGAGGCCATGCTGCGAACGAAAACGGAGGGTTCCGATGGACCTGCTGCCGAAAACGGATAATCGCAAGTCGCTGGCATTCCTGTTGCTGGGCGTGGCCTTGTTGCTGATCTACTGGGTCGGCTTTCGGTGGTTTTTTGTTGCCCATGCCGAGTTGTCGGAACAGCTTGATGGCTTGCAGCAATCCGAAGCACGGTTTTTGGCCACCGTCGCTGAGCGGCCTCGAATACAGTCGCAGATTGATCAATTGCAGCGCCAGGAACAAAACTCGGCAATGTTCTTGAGCGATGACAACTTTTCGCTGGGCGCCGCTTCGTTGATCCGCAGGCTTAAACAACTCATCAGTTTGCATGCCGACGAACAAACTTGTCAGGTTGTGTCCAATTCAAACGTTCAGTCACGCGAACCGGAACGGTTTGAGCGAGTCACCGTGAAAGTGCGAATGCGGTGCGGACTGGAAGATACCGTCAGCATCCTGTATGCCATTGAAAGCGCGGCTTCACCAATGATGTTGCTGGATGATGTCAGCTTGTACCGTCAGCAAGTGAGGCGACGCAATGGGGCGCCAGAGCCGGCGCCTGTGCTCGATGTCCGATTTGACCTGATTGCGTACTTGCGGCCGAGCGGGGGTGACGCATGAAGCCAGGAACTCTGGTAACCCTGGTGCTCGGAACTTTGGCGGGTTTGTTTGGCCTGGTTCTGTTGTGGCAGGTCAGTGGCCTGGGCGGTGGTATTGCGCCGCCGCAAACCGTTGCCGACAGCCCGGTGCCTCCAGATCGCCCGTCTGGACTTGCCGAGGTGCAGCGTCTGGACTCGATGAAAGAGTATGACCTCATCACCCAACGCCCACTGTTCAATGAAGATAGACAACCCTGGGTTGCGCCGCCGGAAGTGGTTGACGGACCGGGAGAAGGTGGCAAGGAGCCCGAGATTCCTGAAGTCAAGCTGGATGTTCGATTGACCGGCGTCATCATCAGCCCACAAGTGAAAATCGCCCTATTGGCGGACAACGCAACCAAACAGTCGATGTCGGTTCGTGAGGGTATGCCTTTGGAGGGGCCATTGGCGGCCTGGCAAGTGGCATCTATCAGCCCCCGTGAGGTGTCGTTTCGTAGCTCACAGAATGACAGTGAGGCCGTGGTAGAGCTGGATGTGGATGCCAGTACCCTGGGTGGCAATCGTAGACGTGCTGCGGCGGCCCGGCCTGCCGGGCAGAATGCAGACGGTGGGCAGCGCGACACCGGTGATGCAGAGAGCGCTGAAACCCGAGCCGAAGAATTACGCCGTAAAGTGGCGGAGCGCAGGGCGCAGCTAAGAGCAGAAGCTCAGCGGCGCGCTGACGAAAACAACAATTGAGGAGATGATTCCAACGTGATCAATTCACACAACAAGGTTCGTGCTGGGCGCTCGTCGCAAGCAGATAAAACGGCCTTTGCACCCTGGGGCGGTCGATCTTTGCTGTCAAAGATCGCTGGCTCTGCGTTGTTGGTGTGCTTGACCCTGGTGGTCGCCAGTTGTAACACCATGCCGGAGACTCCTGTCGGCTCACAGCCTGTCGACGATGCTTCTTCATCGGAGATTGCCATTGGTGCGGGCGATATTTCGGAAGAGCCAGAGTCCTTCGATGATGAAGAGATTGAGCACATTGAACAGGGAACAGGTCAATTTCTGAACGAGGCTGCCGCGAACCGGCCGATACCGGACCCGCCACAAGATGGCGAGATTACGTTCAACTTTGAAGCGCAGCCGTTGCAGGAAGTGGTCAAGACCATACTTGGCGACCTGCTGCAGCAAAACTATGTGATCGCTCCCGGCGTTAGTGGCCAGGTCACCTTCGCAACTGCCAAGCCGATTCGAACCGACCAGGTCATGGCGGTGTTGGAGATGTTGCTGGCATGGAACAACGCGACACTGGTTTATTCCGAAGGGCGCTATAACGTACTGCCAATTGGGCAGGCGGTTAAAGGCAAGTTGACGCCGCGCACTGATCCGGTTTACGACGGGCGTGGTTTCCAGGTTCGGGTATACCCTCTGGAATTCATTTCGGCAGCCGAAATGGAGAAGCTGCTGCGGCCCTATGCGCAAGATTACGCCTTTGTTAATGTCGATCCGGCGCGCAATATGCTGGTACTGGCGGGGACGCCACAGGAGCTAAACAACTACAAGGCGACCATCGAAACCTTCGATGTGGATTGGCTATCCGGCATGTCGGTAGGCATTTATCCGTTGGACCGGGTCGAGGTCGATACCGTGGTCCCCGAGCTTGAAACGTTGTTTGGTGAAGGTGCGTCAACGCCTTTGGCCGGCATGTTTCGCTTTATGCCAATGGAACGCCTGAATGCAGTTCTGGTGATCACCACGCAGCCGGAATACTTGAACAAGGCAAAGAGCTGGATTGATGTTCTCGATCGAGCGGCTGGCTCGGCTGGAACGCGCCTGTACGTTTATGAGGTCAAGAATGTCAAGGCGGTTGATCTTGCAGACATCCTGAATGACGCCTTTTCAACTGGCGGGACATCAACGACCAGAACGGTCAGCGCATCGGGCGCGGTCGCGCCGGGACTGGAGAGTGTCGAAATATCGTCAATCAATGATCCACGACGGACCGAAACCGCGCCTGCAGTTGTTGCCAGGACTGAGACCCGTGGTACTGATGGCGGTCTGGCCATCGTCGGTGGAGAGGACATTCGCATTACTGCCGTTGAAGAGAGCAACTCCCTGCTGATCAGGGCGTCTCCGCAGCAATATGATGCAGTACTGGGAGCAATTCGACGACTGGACTCAATTCCCTTGCAGGTCTTGATTGAGGTCAAGATCATTGAAGTGTCGCTGGAGGACAACTTTGCTTTTGGTGTGCAGTGGTTCTTCGAGGGGGCAGTTCCTTCGGTTGACCCGGCAACCAAGTATGACTTCTCGACTGAGGGTGCATCGCTGGGGAGTGCGTTCAGCGGCTCACCCACACTTAGCTACGCTTTCGTTGCCAGCAATGCGCGAGTCTTGCTGGATGCGCTTGAGACCAGCACAACACTGAACGTCCTCTCTGCACCTTCTCTGTTGGTCCTGAACAACCGCGAAGCGAATATTAACGTCGGTGATCAGATCCCCGTGGTCACGACATTCATCAATAATGGCACCGGCACCAACCAGGCCAGAAACACGGTTCAGTTTCGCGATGTCGGTATCATCTTGAGTGTGACACCACGCGTGAATCCCGGTGGCCTGGTGTTTATGGAGGTGTCGCAAGAGGTGTCGAATGTTGACTCTGGTGCCCAGGTGCTGGGTGGCAACGTCCCGGTACAGCGCCGCACACTGGATACCGAAATCGCAGTGCAAAGTGGCGAGACCGTCGTGCTCGGCGGTTTGATTTCTGAAACGACCAATGCGGGGCGTTCAGGTGTACCTTTCTTGTCAAGAATTCCGCTGATCGGCAGCCTTTTTGGGCAGCAGCGAAGCGGCACTGACCGAACCGAATTGATTTTGCTTATTTCACCAACCGTGGTTCGGTCACGCGAAGAAGCGCACGAAATCAGCGAAGAATACCAATCGCGATTCAAGGGCCTGGCCCCCTTGCGTGAACGTATAGATACAGAGTTCTAATAAAGGATCGAAAGTATGAATGTCAGAAATGCCTGGGGAATCGCACTGGCGATGGCCTTGCTCAGCGGTTGTGCATCATCGCCATCAACGCAGGTCGACAGGGCCGCGTTGCTGCAAGAGCGGGTCAACGAACGGTGGGAGCTATTGTTGGCCAAGGAATACTTTGATGCCTGGGAGTATTTATCTCCGGGAGCCAAGAGTGTGGTTGATGCCACATCCTATGCGCGTCGTCTGAGTTTGACCCAAGTGGTTTGGAAAAATGCCCGATTCATCGACTCAAAATGTGAAAGTGAGGACGTTTGCTCGGTCAGAATTTCGATAACCGTAGAAGTCAAGACAGGCATGCCCATGGCCGGTAACGTAGAAACCAGCCAGGTAGCTAGCGAAGATTGGGTGTGGGCGGACCGAAACTGGTATTACGTGCCTAAACCATAAGGCCAGTTTGGTGCTTCATTGCGTCCATGAATTGGATGTGTATGCGATCGGTGCTTTGGATTTAGGATTGTAATGATTCGACCAAGTTGATCTCATCGGCGCCGTCGCGGCCCATGATGTCTGTTGGGAGGTCAACGCTGGCCATTGTGCCCACAGGCGTCTGGAGATCGTGATAGGCCTGCCAGTGGAGTCGGTCTAGTGCCGGTGGTCATCGGTCGCCTCCCTGCGGGTTAGCCGAAGCTTCGAACCGTTGCAGACGGTTTGTTCGCTGTAGTCAGAGAAGCGGCGGCAGCCAGGAAAATGACGTTTGCTGCCTGGTGACGGCAACGTTGTCTTGTCACGGTGTCGCCGGGTTTCAGTATTGGGCGCTCGGTAGTCTGCTTTTTGTTTTTCGGCGCACAAACTGGCGCCTCGGTCAGGCTGTTGGCGAGCGGCCTCGATTTGAGCCCAAAAACAAGGCCAAACGTTAATAAGTTGTTTGCTTTGCCCAAACACTTGTGGCAGTATTCGCCATGCTCATGCCTGACTTGGTGCGGGAGACGTATGTCGACCAAAGAAATCAAGTCAGCCGTAGTACAGCCCTGTAGTTTCTATTAGGAGTGTTGTGATGAAGAGAAAAACCTTAACAACGGCGGTGCTCGCTGGATTAACCGGCGTTGCAGGAATTGCAAACATCTCCAACGCCGTCAACCTTAACCCGGATGGCCTCGGCCAGGTCCTGATCTACCCGTACTACACAGTACGTGGTGGTTGGTCTACGCTGCTTTCAGTTGTAAACACAACTGACGAAGCGAAGGCTGTTAAAGTTCGTGTACTGGAAGCGCGTAACTCGCGTGAAGTAATCGACTTTAACTTGTACCTGTCTGAGTACGATGTATGGACTGCGTCCATCTACGATCCGGATGGCGATGACGCTGGCGTTGGTGGTTTAACGACCCTGGATAACAGTTGTACTGTTCCTGCAATCAAGACCAGTACGACCCTGCCAGTTGATCCGAATGGTAACCGTTACGTTCCATTCCGTACTTTTGAACTGGATGATGGCCGCAGTCTCGCGGGCAACTTCTCAGGTTATGAAGACGAAACCCGCGAAGGTTACGTTGAAATGCTCGAGATGGCCGAAGTTTTCGGTGCCCACGCTGCTGCTGCAACTCACCTTCAGCCATCAGGAATTCCGTCAAGCTGCGGTTTCCTCGTGTCTTCTTGGGTGAGCGGTGCTTGGTCTACCAACCCGTCATTCGAAACTGATGCGCCGACTGGCGGTCTGTTCGGTAACCTGACCTTGCTCCAGGCTCTGGAAGCACGTGCTGCAGGTGGCCCGGCTGACGCAGTTGAAGCTGTTTACATGACCAACCAGCATTCAAACCCGGGTTCTTTGAGCCCGAACTTGTCAAGTGCTGACTTCGGTGTAATCCCGGGTCGTGTTCGTTCTATCGTTTTCAACGGTGGCGCAGCCATCGAAACCGATTGGAACCTCGGCATCGACGCAGTTAGTGCTGTATTTGCTTACTCTCAGATCATGAATGAGTACGCAACTTCAGACGGCATCGAGTCTGATTGGGTAGTAACTCACCCGACCAAGAGCCCGTATGTTGCTGTAGCTCCGGCGCGTGCCCCATTCACCGAGTACTACAACGAAGTATCGTTTGGTCGTGCTTGTGAAGACATTTGGGTAGACGTTTGGAACCGTGAAGAAGCCGAGCCGACTGGCGATCCGGGAGGCGTTGACTTCTCGCCGCCAATCCCAGGTGAAGATCCGACCATTCCGTCACTGTGTTACGAAGCGAACGTAATTTCCTTCCAGCATGGTAGCGAAAGCTCAAGCATCCTGCAGTCTAACCGCCGTTTGGTAGTTGACGTTGACGTTGTTGGTGGTACCAACACCGCTAACTTCGACAACGGTTGGGCTCGTTTGGGTCTGACCCGTTCCGGTCAGGAAACCAACACGGTCGAGAACCCGAATGACCAAGGCGACGTTTATCGTGGTCTGCCGTCAACCGGTTTCTGGATCACTGGTTTGAGTGCTGACGGAATCATCCCGGGTGTCGTAAGCAACTTTGGTGCTCTGTATCACCATCGTGGCCAGCGCGACATCTGCGAGACGGTTTGCTCTACTTCTCCGTAGATCTAATCGTTTAACGATGAAGCTAAAAGGGGCATGCCTTCGGGCATGCCCCTTTTTCTATGCAAGAAACAAAAGCAGGCAATGAAAACGCTTTTGTTTCAAACTGTTAACGCAAACTTCACACGTTTTCCATGAATATCGGGTAATCTTCAGTCAACCTATACGCGGAAGTGCTTCCGTTTTTAAAAGTTGTGCTAGAATGCACACAGAATTTAGCGCTGTGACTACTACATCATTACAAATGAAACACCAAACGATGCGTTTACCGATTATCATCGCCAGCCTGTTTACGGCCGGATCGACAATTGCTGACAATCTGGTTCTTGATGGCCAGACTATCCCACTACAAAACGGTTCTGTTGTTCAGATCGACAGCACAAGCGGCGATGTTATCGCAACCAGTTCCAGTGGTGATCTAGTATGCGGGCCGCCCACGGGTGATCCGCCAGTGGTCACTATCAGCGCGAACCCCGATAGCGTCAGTTCAGGCGATAGCTCCAACATTAGCTGGAATGTCACCAACGGATTCAATACTTGCAATACAACTGGCGGCGGAACCACAGGTTGGGCTAACGTTAATGTGACCAGTTCAACTGGCTCCTTTACGGCAACCAATCTGACGTCAACAACGACGTTCTCGATGTCATGCTCAAACAACTTTGGCAATGGCTCTGGCCAGGACACAGTCAATGTGGGCTCGAGCGGTGGCTTCCCAGGCCCAGGAGTATTCCCGACCGGTTGCGATACCGCGCCCAACGGCACGCTCAGCTGGCAGACATCACCATCAACGTATGAATCACAATTTAGCGCCTGGCCCGGTGAGTTTGGTGATTGGCAAGACATCCGTGTGGACACCAATAGGTGGGTCTCGTTGTGGTTCCAGACCGGTGGCGCGACGACCGGTAAAATGGATACGGTACCGTCTGCTCAGGATGGTGGCGACCGACCTAAAGTTTACTCAATTACCTCATGCCCGGGCGATTTCTTCCCGTCAGATACCGATTGCGTGTTTTCGCCGCCATCGACATCAGGTTCGCTGTGGTGGAAAGTCGGAGGCAGTGCTGACAGCACATGTAATCTGGAGCCAGGAACGAACTATTATTTGAATATCATGTTCGCCAATCCGACCAACCCGACGACAACCCTCTGTACCTTCCCAGGTGGAGGCAACAGGCCGTCGTGTTTCTTCCAAGGCATTCCGCGGGGTCCTTGGGAATAGGGTCAAGTCAACCCGTAGAAAACGGCGCAGCCCATGGCTGCGCCGTTTTTTTTTGGAACACCATTAATTCGCTGTTGTCATATGCTTGCAAGCACGCTTGCTCGCCCCCACACTTGTTTTCCAGGAGCGAAGAAAGAGCTGAGCACCTGCCAACAGCGCGCCACCGCTGCTGAGCAAAAAGCTAGCGTAAGTTCGGGCGCCGAACATCAGCTCGCGGTGGACAAGGGGTCACAATTAGACCTGAACCGATTTTTTTACGACCGGGCGCATCTGGCAGCGTCCCTTGGCAATTGTCACGACACTGACTTGGTAGCGGCTGTAGATTGGTATGTTCAGCGGAAGGTGCTCATGGCTTACCAGCAGACCATTTGCACAGGCCAGGTCCTGGAAGACAACAAGATAATTTGAAGAAAATGGAGACCCGATGCTCTACCTATTGAATGTCGCACTTGTGGCTACAGCAATTGACGCGACCCCTGTGTTGCCACTGGATGCCCCAATCATTGAGCGAGGCGGTTTGGTGATGACCGCTGCTGACTTTGATGGTTCGATAGCGCATATCCCAAACAAAGACCGTTGGGCCTACGTCAACGACTCAGAGCGATTCTCGCAACACCTGTCCAGTGCAATGGTCACGCTCCAACTGGCCAGCAAAGCGCTTAAAACTGGAATCACTCCGGAAACACCTCCGTTGGACCAGGACCTGCCGAAATTACGCCAGCAAATATTGGTGGCTACATACAAACGTAAAATGGATGAAGAGCTCACCGAGGAGGCCTCCATGGAACGGGCCGAGGCTCTGTTTGCTGCCGACGGGCCGCATGATCCTATCGCCGAAAAAAGAAAAGCTACGTTCGTTTATTTGCGCGATAGCGACTATTCACTTGATGACGCCAAAGAACTGCTGAACAGGGCACTGTCAGGTGAGGCACTATCGAGTTTGGCACCTCCGGTAGGTGACAATCCGTCCAAACAATCGGCTTACTATCATGAGACCATCCTCTCGGCCGCCACTCGGGACTACGCAAATCCGGTCAGCCGGCGCCTATTCGAAGCAGACGGACCAGAAGTTTTTGATGACGTAATCTCTTTGCAAGGCTTTCACGTTCTCGCCGAACTGGTGGCGATTGAGCCGGCAAGAGCAGCAACGATGCAGGACGAGCGTTCCAAATACATCAATTTGGCTCGCCAACAGTTGTACCAGGAGGCCAGGAATAAATTATTGGTCCGGCATGGTGTTCCGCTGGATAACGAAGAAGCGGCCATTGAAACGATTGCTAGTATTGCAGAAGCTGAGGGCCTGTATGGACCTTGGGAGGAGAACTGGATGCAGTACGAAACCAAGAAACAACTCGTACAACAATATTTGACGCAAGAAAGTGCTGATGGCGCAGCCGATTGGAGTCAGTTGGCCAGAGAACGCTATCTAATCGAAAAACACACTTACCGATCAATTCCCGTCTACGATTTGATGATGATCCAGTTTTCCTCTGAAAGCCAACTAGCCCAGGATGCTGCGAACGATGAGCACCGTGATGTTAATCTGGCTACGTGGTTGGCGCGCTATCCAGACGATGCATATCAGGCCCGGCCATTGCGAAACGCGCGCCTCGAACAGCTACCAGACAATATTCGTATGCCGGTAGCGGAGTTGCAAGAAGTGGGGCAGGTCACCAGCCTGGTGGTCAACGGCGAAACTGCCGCTGTATTCGAACTCACCGCGCTCCAGCCAGAAAGGCAGTTAACTTTTGAGGAGGCGGAGCCACAAATCGTCGCTGAATTGAAAAACAAGCATCAAGACAAAAAACGCAGATTGATCATTGACCAGGTCAAGTCGATGGAAGCCGTTTTGCATCATGACAACATCGCAACGTTACTTGACCGCTACCATCAGGACAATAGAGCGACCTTGCAACAAATGTACGCTGATCAATGACGCGACATCCAGCGCCCTGGTACAAACTGGCCATGCCCTGCATACAAAACCAATGACCAACCCAAAGGCAACCAAAACTCCGTACCGGCAACGGGCGATACCGGTTGCTCTTTTCGTCCTGTTGATCAGGCGGGAAATAACTGAGCGCTACCTAGGAAGTCTCGCCGGTGCGGTGTGGGGGTTGTTCCACCCGGTATTGTTATTGGCGACTTATGGGTTCGTTTTTACCCATATCATTCCCGCGCGAATTCCCGATGCCAGCTTCGGCTTTGTGCCTTACTTGGCGTTGGCCTTCTGGCCATGGCTAGCCTTTGCCGAATCGCTACAACGAGGCGCTACGGCTATCGTCGATCATGCTGCATTGATCGACAAAGTGCCCGTGCCGATGACAACGCTCGTGTTGGCCAGAGTCGCTGCTACGTTCGCAGTGCATGGTGTGGGTTACTGCCTGGTGTTGTTTGTTCTGGCGCTTACCGGTACCCAACTGGACCTCCTGTGGTTACCAGCTTTGTTGCCTTACCTGATCCTGCTCATTGTTTTCACAACTGGCTTGTGCCTGACAGCAGCAGCAATGCAAGTGTTTATTCGCGATCTGGCTCAAGTACTGGCAGCCTTGCTGACGATTTGGTTTTTTTGCACGCCAATCATCTATTCGCCGGCCTTGATTCCGGAGCAATACCATTCGTTGTTTGCGGCCAATCCGATGACGTGGTTCGCGGAGTTCCCAAGACGAGTGCTCCTCTACGATACGATGCAATGGACATCGGCCGACC
Source organism: Lysobacteraceae bacterium (assembly GCA_021604725.1). Classification (GTDB taxonomy): domain Bacteria; phylum Pseudomonadota; class Gammaproteobacteria; order Xanthomonadales; family BQJN01; genus BQJN01. The sequence continues at coordinate 20,258 of BQJN01000060.1, forward strand.
TGATTTCAGTTGCCATAAGCGTCACTGCTTTGGTATTGGGTTACGGTATCTTCAGACGCTGTAGACCCTTTTTCGAAGAGTTTTTGTGATGCTGGTTGAAGCGCGAAATCTCAGCAAAGCCTATCCGCTGTCGTCGACGCCGGCGCAGCGAGCAGGTGCATTGTGGAAAATATTGACCGGTCAAGGTCATATCCAGCGCAAGCCTGTCCTGCAGGATATCTCACTACAGGTAGAGCCTGGACAAAGCGTCGGTATTATCGGGCGCAATGGCGCTGGCAAGTCAACGCTATTAAAACTTATCACGGGCGTGCTCAATCCCAGTGGCGGCACGGTGCGTTGCAATGGAAGTGTTGGCGCACTTCTTGAGCTGGGCGCAGGGTTTCAGCCTGAGTTGACCGGGCGCCAGAATATCGTAATGAGTGCCGCCTTGTACGGTGCGGATGTCGATTTTATTGCAGAGCAGCAAGAGCAGATTATCGAATTTGCCGGCATTGGTGCCTATATTGATGAGCCGGTACGCCACTATTCGTCTGGCATGGTTGTGCGTCTAGGGTTTGCCATCATTTCAGTCTTGAAGCCTGACTTGCTGGTCACCGATGAGGTACTTGCCGTTGGCGATATCGCCTTTCAGCGTCAGTGCACCCGTTGGATGGATCGTTATGTTAGCGATGGAGGGACCTTACTATTAGTGTCGCACTCCGCCTACCATATTCAGAAACTGTGCTCGCACGCGCTTTGGTTGCATGAAGGGACGATTCGCCAGGAGGGCGATCCGGCTGTGGTTACCCAGGCCTACCAGGCGTGGGTAGAAGCGGAAAGAAGGGCGCAGATAGAGGCCAAGTCAGACACCAGCGGTGATCACTGCCGAATCGTTGAGCACCAATTGATCGGCTACCAAAAAAGTCAGGGCATCGAGGTCGGCCAGGATCTTGTTGTCACCGGCAGCATCTATTCTCCTGATGGTCGCGAGCCGGTGGTCGCAGTAGGGATTGTGCGAGCCGATGGCACGCCGGTGTACGGTACGACCAACCAAGCTGAAGGTGGCCAACTTCATGCCTTGGGCAAGAACCGATGGCGGTTCACAGTGAAGTACCCAAATCTGCCGTTGCTGCCTGGTACCTATGAGTCCACCATGCTCGCCATGGACCCTGAGGGTCTACAGGTGTGGGATAGCAGTGCAAGCTCGTTTGTCATACGTGGGCAGTTGCGACAGTTGGGCCTGTGTCGCTTGCGCATGGAGTGGGATTGATGGGGCGGCTTTTGCGTGAATTGACGGACCTGCGCGACTATATTGTCGTACCAGGACTCGTCGTGCTGTTGCCGCATCGGTGGTGGTACCGGTTGGCCCGCGGCCTCGCTTTCCGCTTCCGGCTTTTCGGAGAGGCAGCAGAGCAGGCGCTCGCTCAAGCTAGGAACTACGTAAAGATCGAGGATGAGCGTCATTGGCTCGCTGATTTTCGAGCGACCATGCTGATGGACCATGCCGATGCGTACCTATTGCGCTTGCGAGGTCCAAAGGCATTGGCGCGGCGTTTTTGTCGCACCGGCGTCAGCTGGCCGGATCTAGGCCCCTTCATGGTACTCGGCTTCCATCATGGTACCGGCCTTTTCGTGATGGTGGACATGGCAGAAGCGGGACACCCACCAGTCAGTCTGCATCGACACGCCGGCGGTGGTCACGTGCCGGGTCGAACCCTGTTTAGTTGGTATGTCAATTTGCGGTGGAAGGCACAGGCCCCGTATACCACCTATCAGACTGCACGCAGTCGCGGCGGCTTCAAGGAAATGCAACAGTGCATCGATCAGGGTCGGGCACTCGGTGCATTGGGTGATGTTCCCCCGGACGCGAACTCTGGTGGGCAGCCGGTGATGCTTTTTGACGGGCCAGTCAGGTTGCGAAGCGGCTTCGTTCGGCTCAGCATCAAACGCGGTGTGCCAATGTACTATTTCGAGATTCGGATCGATCGCGCGACCGGATTGCGTGTGCTGGATATTCAGCCGGCCTACAACCAAGACAATGCCGAGGCATTAACGCAGGAAACCGCCCACCGACTGGAAGCCATGGCGCGGCGCGATAGCGCTGCCTGGATGCACTGGGCAGCAATGGAACAGTTTCAGGTGGCAGCCGGATGAATGCGCCCGCAACTATCATTGTTCCGGTGTTCAATGCTTTTGAGTATGTAGAACGCTGTCTGGATTCTATAGCGCGAACGGTTGCCGATGATCAGGCCGTACTGCTGGTTGATGATGCCTCCAGCGACCCACGAATCTCACCATTGCTGAAAAAGTGGTCCCAGGAAAGATCGAGCTGGCGTGTTTTGAGCAATGCAAGCAACCTGGGGTTTGTGCAAACCGTGAATCGCGCCATCGCTGACACGGAGGGTGATGTTGTATTGCTCAACTCAGACACCCTGGTGCACGGCTGCTGGTTGGATGCCCTGCAGCGTTGCGCTGGCAATATTGAAAGCCTTGCTACCGCCACACCGTTCTCAAATAATGCCGAAATCTGTTCCTATCCGAATTTTTGTGAGAGCAACCTGCCGTGCGAGCATCCTGAGTTACTGATCCAGGCGATGCGGGAAGTCGGTCCGCCTCAATATCCCGAACTGCCAACGGGCGTAGGCTTTTGCATGTTGGTAACGCGACGAGCTCTGGATCTGGTCGGCTCATTTGATGCTGACACGTTCGGTGTAGGCTATGGCGAGGAGAACGATTTCTGTTTGCGTTGTTCCAAGGCGGGCCTTCGCAATGTGTTGTGCGATGATGCCTACGTGATCCACCAGGGTGGTGCCTCGTTTAGCGCCATAGGCCATGCTCCAAATGGCGACAACCTGCGACGATTGAATGAGAAGCACCCTGGCTACGATGCCCTGGTGGCTGATTTCATCGACAAAGACCCGATCAAACCGATTCGCGCGAAAATTGCATCGAGGTATGCTCAATTGCTAGCCGATAGTCAGCCCCACCAGGACCCATTGCCATTTACCGGCGAGCGTTTTACGCCTGAGTGCGTTCGTGAAATCGCCTACGAACATTGGCACCGCTATGCCTTTGCCCAGCCATTGATCTGCGAGCTTGAAGTGCTGGATATTGCCTGCGGAGAGGGTTACGGCAGCGCCATGTTGGCCGAGTCAGCAGCCACGGTCATCGGTGTCGATATCGACCAGGCTTCAGTCGATCACGCCACTCGACGTTACGGTCCCCTGCATACCAATCTTCGCTATGAGCGCGGGTCAGCTACCGCCATTCCATTGGCTGACAACAGTGTTGATGCAGTGGTTTCCTTTGAGACCATTGAACACATACATGAGCAGGAAGAGTTGCTGCAGGAGATTGCTCGTGTTCTCCGCGACGATGGCTTTCTGATTATTTCCTCTCCTGACAGGCGTATGTACAGCGACGTGACCGGTTTCGTCAATGAGCACCACGTCAAAGAGCTCTATCGCGAAGAGTTCGAAGCGCTGCTGGACAAAAATTTTCCACGCTATGCAATGTTCGGTCAGAAACTATTGTTCCAGTCAGCCATTTGGCAGCTAGGTAGTGCGCTGGGTCAGGAGTCGCACGCCGCGCGCCTTAACCATGGACGAGTCGAGCACAGCCCGGTCCCTGCATACGATCCGATTTATTTCATTGCCATCTGTGCCAACAAGGCATCAGCCCTGCCGAAGCTTCCTCACACCTCGCTTTATGGTGATGCTGAGGAAAGCGTCTACGAACATTACAATGATGAGGTGCGGCGAAACATACACGCCGGATCGGTCATCAAAGAGATGGAAAAGCATCTCGATTACTTGAAACAGCGGGTCGCCGACTTGGAGTCGGCCGAGCCGGAACGCCGATCATGGTGGGCCCGCATCCTAAACCCCAAAAAGAACTGATTCCCAATGCAATACACACTGAACCCGACCACCTATGGAATCGATGCCAACAAGGCACCTTTGTATGCCGCAGTGGATGGCCGCGTTGCCTCGCTGGGTGGCACTCATTGCGTGTTCCATGTGCACCGCAATGGTGAGCGCCATGTATTGACGCACGACGTACTCCGCGCGCTCGACCTATCCCGCCAATTTGCCACACTGGATGAGCATACCAACCGTGCCTGTGACACCATTGCAGGACTAAAAGGGCAATTCACGCCGATTCGCAAGGCCTATGAAGACCTGGCTGACAAAGGGTTGCTACTGTCAGCTGACGCATGGATCACCCAAATGCATCAGGGCCCGCATCAATCGGAAGCTGCACCCATTGCTGCGTTATATGTGCGTACCTGTGATCGGCCGCAAAATTTGCAACGGCTATTGAGCAGCCTGGCGTCGTTCGAATCAGTCAGGTCAGTCACCATCAAAGTCGTTGACGACTCCCGAGACGCAGAGAATGAAAAGGCCAACGCTGAGCAAATCGAAGATGCTGGCAAGCGCCATGGGCTTAAGGTAGAACATATCACCAGGCAGCAGCGGCACGACCGTATCGCGGCGTGGAAACGAGAACTGGAGCTGGATTCCGCTCAGGCGGACACGGTTGATTGGTTGCTGCAGCCGGGGCAGGACAAAACGTTCTCGGGCGGGGCGGCATGGAACTATGCGGTTCTCGACTCGGCGGGCCAGCGCATCTTCTGCCTTGACGACGATTTCGTGGTCAACCCTCGCCAGCATCCGGACGCCGTCGATCGAGCATTGTTCGATAATGGGCTGCCCGACTTCATTCGATTTGCGGTCAATGATGACGAGATGAATGAGCTGTTGGAGCCTGCCGGAATCGATCCGTTTGCAGTGCACCAGGCCACATGTGGCTATAGCGTAGCCGAGCTACTGGACGGTGAGCCCGGGCGTCTGCTAAAGGGTCAGGATCTGCGTGGCAAGACTCTGGCCGAGTTGGACCATCTGACCGGCGCGTCGCGGGTCGTGGTCAGCACCAATGGAGCTTGGGGTCATGGCCGCAGTGATCATCTGGCATGGATGCTGACGGCCGACCGTGCCGCACGCGAGAGCTGGGTTGGCGACGAGCAGCGTTACCAACAGATCAGCAACGAGCCCCGCGCCATTTGTAGCTCGCCTGCGACATTTATCGGGCGCTTTCTCACCCACACGCCAATGTCAGTGGACAACTCACAGATGATCCCGTTTGCTGCGCCCAGGGGGCGTGGAGAGGATTATCTGCTGTCTGCGTTGATCAGTTTCTGTTACCCAAAAGCCGCATTTGTTCATTTTCCATGGGCATTGCAACACTGCCGCGAAGAGGCACACCAGACTCGTGGTGAGGCCCAGCCCTGGACACCCATGTTCTCGCGCATGATTGCAGCCAATGCCCGCATGGAGGAGGAGCATTGTCTGGCTGAGGATCCCGCGGCCCGGATTCGCTGGCTGGCGGCTCACACGCGCATGTTTGCTGAAGCAAGTCCATCAAAGCGAGTGCAGACGATTGAAGAGTTCAATGTGCTTCTTCGTTCGGGCTTGTTGCAGCAATTGGAACAACGAGTGGCTGAGGATGAAGAACCAGCCGAATACTGGGCGGCAGATGTAGCCCAACTGTTGCATGCCAATGGGACTGCCCTGACCAAAGGACGTGCCGTTGGCTTCGCCGATTGGCCAGGCCTTGAACCCGAGATCCTGGAAAAACAATCAGCAACCGAAGCGCGGCGGTATGCCGATGCCATGGAACTGTGGCCTGAGCTGTGGGCGAAAGCTGCGCAGCAATCTGCAGGCTAGATCAACCCGGTGGCTGCCTGCAGTCGAACGACGGTGGTTGTGGTCGCCCACAACGCCGGTTCGGATTTGGCAAAGCTGCTCAGGCAACTGGCACCTCAAGCCCATTGCATCGTTGTTGACAATGCGTCCACCGATGGCTCGGCCGAGCGCTTGAATGGGGATTTTGAGCTGATCGCTTCACCAGTCAATCTCGGTTTTGGTCGAGCCTGCAACAAGGCATTTGAGCGCGTCGATACGGAGTTTGTGCTGTTCCTCAACCCCGATACTTCTGTCGCCAGTAATCTCGTAGATCAGCTTGAGACCGCGGCTGATCAGCAACCCGGCGTGGCGTTGTTTGGGTGTCGAGTTCTAAACTCGGACGGCAGCGTGCAAGCGGCGACCTACCGAACACTGCCGACCGTAGCCGGTGGCGTGCGGCAGGCGGTCGGTGCTCGACCGGCCACCATCGATGCCAGCGGCAAGTCGGGACGGTCAGTATCTGCAGTCAATGGGGCGGCCATGTTCATGCGCAGCCGTCAGTTTGCTGACCTTGGAGGATTTGACGAAGGGTTTTTCCTGCATTGTGAGGACCTCGATCTGTTCGCCAGACTACAACAACGAGGCCAGCAATTGGCAGTTCTGGACCATATTGCTATCTCACATATCAAAGGCGGGAGCGGACGTCACCGATGGTTTGTTGAATTTCACAAGCACCGCAGTATGGTTCGGTATTTCAAAAAGCACCTGGCCAAGGATTGTTGGTGGTTGGCCCGCAGGTTAATGCCCATTGCCATATGGACTCGCTTCGTTCTTTTTGTGCCGTTGTGGTGGGTTGTCGAGCTGTTTCGACGATGACGTCCGCCAGCGGCAAGTCAGGCACTCTAGCCCTTTTCGGTGCTAGCAACCAAGTCGGGCGCGCTTTGCTAAAGCAGCTAGCCGGCGCGTGGCATATTCATGCGTGGTCGCGCTCAGGCGCTCCTGCCAATCTCAATGATGTTCTGTGGCACCAGGAAGCACTGCCAGGTCCGATCAGTCTACCCGCGGCCTTGGATGTCTTGATCTACAGCGCACCAATGCGTTATCTGCCTCAGTTGCTGCAAAGGTTGCCGCAACTGAAATGTTTGGTGCTGGTGAGCTCAATGAGCGTGACAGCCAAACAGCGATCCCCCAGCACCAAGGAGCGTGCTCTGGCTGCTGAATTGCGCGCAGGAGAGGATTGCGCTGAGACTTGGGGGCAGCGTACAGATACGCGAGTCGTGATCGTGCGTCCGACCATGATTCATGGCTATGGGATGGATCAGAACCTGCATCGTATTCGCCAATTCGTTCGGCGGTTCCGGTTTTTCCCGCTACCGCCACCACCCTATGGTTTGAGGCAGCCTATTCATGCAGATGAGGTTGCGGCGATCATCGTACGCGCCATTTCGCGGGAATCGACACGAGGTGTGCTTGAGGCCGGTGGCTCATGCCGCATGTCGTATGACGAAATGGTGGCCAGAGTATTCATAGAGGAAGGCGTGACACCGCGAATTATGGTCCTGCCCAGGTCGCTGCTTAAAGTGTTGATCGGTCTGCAAGGAGGTGACCCGGCGGTAGTTGATCGCATCGCTCAAGATCAAATCGCCAAGCGCCAGGAGTTGTTTTCGTAGGATATTAATCATAAATAATAGTAACTTACTTGATAATCATCACAAACAAGTGTACGTTTCGTCAGTAACACACTGATTTTTATCATTTGATGTGAGAAGAAGGGACTTGGGATGAAGAAGTTTTTGCTGTTGTTAGTGATGCCTTGCATGGTCGTGGCTCAGCCATACTCTGCCAACACCAACGGAGCCTCCAATGCATCACGTGGTGCCGCAACTGAATCAGGCTGCGATGCGATATCTGACAACCCATTTACCAATTGCGGCTTCGAAAGCGGAGACTTTACCGGTTGGGTAGTCCAGGATATCAATGCCCCGTTTGTCCCTATGAGTGTCTTGGGCTCAGGTATCGACGTTGGGTTCGGTTTTTTCACCAGTGAGCCAGCGCAGGGCACGAATACCGCCTACAGTGGATTTGACGGCGATGGGCCAGGTTTGATTAGTCTGAGCCAGGATGTCGCCTTGCCGGCAGGTGCGCTAACGGTTGAGTTTGACTACCGCGCCGCTTGGGACTTGTTGACTTTCGGTGCTACACAGGATCGCGAGTTTCTGGTTCAGATCGAACCAACAGGTGGTGGCGCAGCGTTGGCCGTGACCCCCATTCTTACGGCACCAGCTGGTGACACGACGTTAGATACTGGCAACTTGCATGGGGTTGTTGATGTATCTGCATTTGCAGGACAGGCAATCCGTGTCAACTTTTTGATGGATATTCCGGAAAACTTCACGGGCCCGGCGATTATGCAAATCGACAATGTCTACGTCACCGAGGACGCCGTTCCAGTGCCTGCCGGCACACCTTTGGCGTGGAGTCTGTTGATCTTTTTGCTGATGTTCACGGTAACGTCAGTGGGGCGTGGCATCCGCACTGCCTGACGTTCACGGTTTTGTCCGATTTGGGCATTGGCCGATCCGGCCAATGCACTCAAGCCTGAAGTCCGCTACGCCAGCTTTTTGTACTTGACGCGATGCGGCTGGTCGTCACCGAGGCGTCGCTTGCGGTCGGCCTCGTATTCTTCGTAGTTTCCTTCAAACCACTCGACATGGCTGTCGCCTTCAAAGGCCAGGATGTGAGTGGCAATGCGATCTAAGAACCAGCGGTCGTGCGAGATCACCAACACACAGCCTGGAAATTCCAGGATAGCCTCTTCCAGGGCGCGCAAGGTTTCCACATCCAGGTCATTGGTGGGTTCGTCAAGCAGCAACACATTGCCTCCGGCGCGCAGAACTTTGGCCAGATGCAAACGGTTGCGTTCGCCACCGGAAAGCTGTCCAACGTGTTTTTGCTGGTCGCTGCCCTTGAAGTTGAAACGGCTGACATAGGCGCGAGAGGAAATTTCGTAGCGTCCGATCTGAATTTGCTCTGAGCCCTCAGATATCTCCTGAAACACCGTATTGTCAGCATTGAGGTCATCCCTGGACTGATCGACGAACGCCAGCTCTACAGTCTCTCCGAGCGTTACGTTGCCGCTATCGGGTCGTTCTGTGCCGCTTAACATGCGAAACAGCGTCGATTTGCCGGCGCCGTTGCCGCCAATGATGCCGACAATAGCACCGGCCGGCACCGAAAAACTCAGGTCATCAATCAGCAGGCGGCCTTCGAATTGCTTGCTGACAGCGTCCAGTTCGATCACCTTGTCGCCGAGTCTGGGACCCGGTGGAATGTACAGTGACTGAGTTTCGTTGCGCTTTTGGTATTGCTGCGATGAGATCTCCTCGAACTGGCGCAGGCGCGCCTTGCTCTTGGCGCGGCGTCCCTTGGGATTGGCACGCACCCATTCCAGCTCGGCGGCAATGGTGCGTTGTCGAGCTTTTTCCTGTGATGCTTCCTGCTGCATGCGCGCATCTTTCTGTTCCAGCCAGGAGCTGTAGTTGCCTTTCCAGGGGATGCCATGGCCGCGGTCCAGCTCGAGAATCCACTCGGCCGCATTGTC
>BQJN01000061.1 GCA_021604725.1 Lysobacteraceae bacterium
CACTGCCAGGACGGATCTGGCGTTGCATCTTGAGCGATCAACCTTGAACCGTAGCTATTGCTACGCTTCTGCGGCTGATAGCCCAACCTGCTTAGCCAGATTCGCCCTGCCAGCGAACCTTCATGAATAATGCAGGCTAGGGTGTCTCGAATCCATCGGTGAATATGTTTTCCTCTAGCGTAAAGGACGCAATATGCGTCGCCCAGCTAAAATTATTCGCCTGGATATATTGCGACGTAAACCAGAAGGTTCGGTCGTCGGATGGGTCTATGTTCAGCGAGCTGTAATCACCCCATCGCTGCGAGTTGGTCTGAATACCAACACCTTCCAGGATGGTGGTTTCCCCCAACATCGTTCCTGATGGAGTATCAGCATGACGCCCGGCGAATCGAATACCCGGCACAATGGTATCGCTGCTGATCGAGTAACCGATGGCAATGTCACCGTCGCCATTGACTGCAATTGAGCCCATGAACCGGCTCGCCGTATCAGGCGCAAGCGTGCCCTCCTGATGAATGTCCCAGTCCGCGCCACCGCGGGCAGCAATAGGGCGCCGCAATTCCCACCAACGTTTTCCGGCAACACCCGCTCCGGCATCAACTACCTGATTGAGTACGATACTTTCATAGGTACCGAAGTTTCGATACTGCGCCCTGCGCAACACGCGGTTGTACAGAGCATCCAGCAAATTGGCCGTGCCCGGTTGCTCCACACAGTCCCTGACACCAGGACCACACGGCAACAAATTGAAGTCGGCGACGGGCAATTCCTGTGCCAGCGAAACGCTGGAGTTGCGAGGAGTATCCCAATCAACGGAAAACTCGAAGATCTCCAGGCGATCGGTGAGATTGCTCGAGTCCTGACTGGCGTGGACGGATCGAATCAGAAAGTTCGGTGAACCCGACGGCGGCGGGGTCGTTCCATCAAGGTCGGTCGGCAAAATCCTGGTGGCTCGCGGGCTGGTTCCCGATAGGGCGGGTATTGAAAAGCGTTGAAACGCTGCCGCATTTCCCTGCAGTAATTCATCTCGATCAAAGGCATACAGCCCCAGCACAGAGCCCTCAAAACTGGTCACGTAGTACGCGTCTGGCCATACTCCATACTGTGGGTAATCGGGGAAATTTGGCGCGGAAAAATCATAGACAAACCAGCCATCGGCAACCGGATCTGGGCCCTGCGAAATATAGAAACACAGATTATTGGCGCTACTGTCGAATTCCGACAAGAACCAACGATCTGCCGCCCAATCATAGACCACGATCGGATCACCGTTGCCACCTGCGCATTCCGACGAAGGGGCCCCATCCCACAGATCGGACAGTTCAATCGGTCCGGCTAGCGTATTGCCGTTCTTATCCCAAATCTGCAACTGTGTCGCGTTGACCATTTGCACATAGTGGTTCGGTCCGACATCGCCTACGGTGTCTGGAGGCCTGACTCCGGTATAAGCGATGCCCGCAAAGTTGTTGGTGACCGGATATCGCGCGCTGCCCACGGTCGACTCTGCGACCAGCGGGTCAACCCAATCGGGATCGAACGGTACCGCACCCTCACTGGCGACGTGCTCTGGAACCACCTTAACCGGGTCACCTGGCTTCCAGGGTTCAGCAACGGGGATCGTTCGCAGATCGACATTCAAAATGACCGGAACGACCGATTGACCGATATAGACGGGCGAGCTTTCCTGGTCGTAGCTCCACGCAACGGAACTAATACCCATGCACGCTACCACCAGCCAATACGAAACCTTATTCATCTTAGAGTACTCCCCTTAATCGATACTGGGCCCCTTGGGGCGCTTGGCTCCCTGGCTCTGCATTCTCGAGCAGTGCCTTAAGGCTCCGTAGTCTACATTGAGAAAGGTGTAACACAGAACCATTCCCTCATCTTTGCAGTTCTTCTTTGGCCTGCAGTTCCCGCAAGGAAAAATTCCCTCGCACCGAGGTTAGAGTTAACAGTGGACCCTCGCCATCGGTTACCGCTTCAAACCGTTTCAACCCAGTGGACCTGTCCTTCTTGATAACGATTGAAAAATCAGTGGTGACGGTCCCGGCGCTGGCCCCCGCAACTCGAAACGCGGCATCTCTGGGAAAATACAGCGTCGAGGTCCCATGCGTAGTGCTAAGCGAAGATGGCCCTTCAACCCTCTTCATGGTGATGCGGCTGTCTCCATTGGAGTTCTCAATCGAATAGCTTCCCTTGGCAATGAGCCGAACGTTACCGTCGACGGTCTGCACTGAGACGCGGTCGGTCAGATCTTCGACATCGATGTCGCCACCACTCGTGACAACGTGGACCTTGCAACCTGCCGGGATACGTAGACCAATATCTGCGCGTTGCAAATGAGCCAGTGACGCTGCCTCTGGTTTTGAGTGCCCACCCTCAAAAACAGGGCGAACCGTAATCGCACCTGAATCGGCCTCGTCGATAAGCAGCCGAAAGTTATCCGCCCCTTCAACCGGCGACTGGGCAGATACCTCGATGGCCATCATCCGGTTTGACGAGGGGCGAATGGCGACATTGCCAATTTGGCTGTCGATAAACACATCAGCGCCTTGTTTTACTTTCAATTGCCGCTGATGCGTCGCAACATTCCAGTTCTCCCCCACCACCAGCACATCGTGCTCATTGGCAGATTCCGCCAAATTGACGCCTGAAAGAATAAACAGCAGAAACCAGCCTGGCTTAATCATCGTCGCCCCTTGCCAAATACCTGAAAACGCATTGCGCAGCACCCAATTGACCGCAACAATCTAGATCGCATCACAACTGACAAACAAATGGCGCAGCTGCCGCTTTACCGCCAGCAATCCAGGGAGGCGTCCATATATATTTCCGCGCTTACCGCCGCCTATCTAGAGCGCGTCCACAGTTTACATTTCTGGACCAGCTCGACCGGCCCACGGATGACTAATCGTGGACGACCTCTATCTAGAGAGCAACAGTTCCAACTTGGTACTTACTCAATCGTAAACGATTCCAGGGTTACGGGAACCATTCCGGTTCCGGAGATCGTAAAGGTCTTGATTAAACCCACGTTCCCATCGCCCGCATAGGCCAGTGCGTAGGTATCGGCATCTACTTGAGTCAGTGAACTATATTGTCCGTTGAGGAGGTCGTGCTCAACAGACTGAACCTCGGTGATCATCAGCCCATCTGCTGAAATGGTAAACGTCTTGATGAAACCGTCGAAATCAGTGCCTGCATAGGCCAGCGCGTAGGTATCCGCATCGACCTGAGCCAGGGAGTTAAATACTCCCAAGGAAGTGTCGTGCCCAATAGGCAGAACCTCTGTGACCGTCGTCCCGTCAGCCGAGATGCTAAACGTCTTGATGAAACCGTCTAAACCAGAGCCTGCATAGGCCAGTGCGTAGGTATTCCCATCCACATGAACCAGGGAATTATATTGTCCGTTGAGGGGGTCATGCTCAACAGACTGAACCTGCGTGATCGTCAGCCCATCTGCTGAAATGGTAAATGTTTTGATGAAACCGTCGTCTTCATCACCGGCATAGGCCAGTGCGTAGGTATTTGCATCCACATGAACCAGGGAATTATGTGTTCCGTTGAGGTTGTCATGCTCAAAAGACTGAACCTGCGTGATCGTCGTCCCATCTGCAGAAATGTCAAACGTTTTGATGAAACCGTCGTCTCCATCACCGGCATAGGCCAGTGCGTAGGTATCCGCATCCACTCGAACCAGGGAATTATGTGTTCCGTTGAGAGTGTCATGCTCAAAAGACTGAACCTGCGTGATCGTCGTTCCATCTGCAGAAATGTCAAACGTCTTGATGAAACCGTCTAAACCAGGGCCTGCATAGGCCAGTGCATAGGTGTCCGCATCGACTTGAACCAGGGAATTGGATACTGCGCTAAGGGTGTCATGCTCAAAAGACTGGACCTGCGTGATCGTCATCCCGTCAGCCGAGATGCTAAACGTCTTGATGAAACCGTCTGAACCATTACCGGCATAGGCCAGTGCGTAGGTATTTGCATCCACATGAACCAGGGAATTTTCTCGCCCGTTCAAGCTGTCATGCTCAAGAGATTGCACTTGCTGAGCCCACACCGGGCTTGCCATCATGATCACGATTAGAAAAAAAGGCGTTCGTCTTCCAAGCATCATGATCTCCCCTAAGATGTGTTTATTCGCACGCACTCTACACGATCGTGGACATCCAGCCTAACTGGATGTCCAGCTTCGTCGGAACTTCGTCGGTGAACTGGTGCGATGGATCGGTTAAGCGGCTAGCAAACTGCACTGACTTGTTGGTCGTCCATGCTCCAAGGCCACACTCACGGCTTTCGAGCGACGAGTTCGATCGGTGCAATTGCACCCTTGGCAATGCTTGAGACCATATTGCGGATCTTGGCAGGCGCCGCTGACCCCATGATGATCTGAAGCCCAAGTGGTGGCGCGCCATCTTCGGCCGCCCTGGTCTGCATCGCATCGAAAAATTCAAGTGCAAACTCAGCGCGGTTGCGTTCGCTGATGATTTCGAATCCGGCAGCTTCGAGATTATCCCTGTACACTTTCGGGGCCGCGAGCGCACTCCCTTCAGAGTCAGACGCCCAGGGAACGGGAAAGTCAGGTGCGCCGGTTCCGACCTGCATAATGTCGTAGATTCCAAAAATACCCCCAGGCCTCAATACCCGCCAGACTTCCCTCGATAGAGCAGCCTTGTCCGCAATGTTCATGCCTACGTGAAGCATGAATGCCTTGTCGATAGCAGCATCATCGAATTGCAAGTCGAGCGCGCTACCCAGTTTCAGGCTAACTCTTGAATTCATCCCCAACATGCCGCAGAGCTCTTTTCCGGTTTCAACGAACTCATCAGTGAGGTCAACGCCTGACACGCGGCACTGGTACTCGTTCGCGGCAAATCGACTCGCTCCGCCGATTCCACAGCCTATGTCCAAGACATGATCGTCCGCGCCAATGGTCAGTTGATCAAGAAAGCCGCGAGTCGCGAGCCGCCCGCCGATATGGAACTCATCCACCGGGCCGAGATCCTCAATCGTGATCGTGTCGGCTGTTTTTCCCAGTTTCGTAATCCCGGCATGAATCGCGGCAAGTAAATCACCCTGCGTGTAGTGTGTGGAGACCGGATCGGATTGTTTCATGCGGATTGCCCTTGAGTTGTGGCGGGCGCCCAACGCCCAAGTTCCGGTGCCAGCTCGCTGGTCACCACCTGCAGCGCTTTGTTAGCCATGCATCGCTTAACTAGAGGTCGTCCACGATTAGCCATCCGTGGCTAACGCGGAAACGAACTCTCAGAAGCGCGTTATGAAAGTTCTTCATTCTTAACAACTTGAAAATGCCGGCCATCCGTGGACCGGTCGAGCTGGTCCAGAAACGTAAACTGTGGATGCGCTCTAACTAGCATGGGCCAGCGAACAAGCGAACACAACCGAATTGTTGTCCACCGATGCTCCTCGAAGTGCAGTATCGATGCTCGCGCCAGCCAAGGCTGGCGGCTAACTCAACACGATGAATAATCGGAGACATCGATAGCCCACTCCAAATTGGGTGTTAATCCAAATCAGGGTCCGTTGTGTGCGAAAATTCCTGCCAAAGCGATGTCCAGTGTGAGGTGATGAATATCCGTGGGTAGGTTGATCCAATGAACTGGCCAGAACTGCCGCCAAGTGTGCCACGTGCTGGCAACGCGTTGGTGCGATTGTGCTGTCGTGGGCTGCTGACCCTTGCCGGCTGGAAGGTTGTCCTCGACGACTTTCCTGACCAGCCGAAGCTTGTGATCGTAGCCGCACCACACACCTCCAACTGGGATTGGGTCATCGGCATCCTCACTGTCTATGGACTTGGGCTGAAGGTCACCTGGCTTGGAAAGCACACGCTCTTCAAAGGCCCGTTGCGCTGGCTGTTTTACCGACTCGGAGGCATTCCAGTGGATCGTACGGCATCCACCGGTGTCGTAGAACAGATCATTTCGGCGTTCGGAAACCGGCAAAAGATGATCTTTGCCCTGGCCCCGGAAGGTACCCGAAGCAAGGTCGCAGGGTTTCGTACCGGATACCACCGCATCGCCCGCGGTGCCAATGTGCCACTGGTGCTGGCTGCCTTTGACTATCCTGGTCGGAAGGTCCGTGTAACTGGAAAGTTCACACTAACGAGCGACTGCCAGGCGGACACCGAACGGTTGCAGGACTACTACGCGCAATTTCGCGACTCCAACCCGCCTACCGTCGACTGAGCTTGGTACCGTATAGTTCGGACAAGCGTAAAGCTGGATATTCGAAAGAGTGACTCGCGCGGAGACGTAGAGGGTGCATGCTGACGCGTGCCTTTGCAAAAACTGAACAACTCGAAAGCGCTCCCTCAGCTACCGGAAACATTACATATCCCTCAGTTTGGGGTGTCCTCGATCAGGCATCGATCAGGCAAAGAAGTGAAAAGCGTGCCACGCGCTGGCCGGTTGCAACCGCGGAATGGCTGGATGTCCAGGTCTTGGCGATCTAATTACGCATTCACTAATGCTCGCTGTGGGACAATGTCCAAGATTGTCCTGTGGTCTGATCGCCCTCATGCAGTAGAAAACTGACATCAATCCCTTCCAACGCCGACTTTTCCTATATGCTCATGCTCCAATAGCTCGCCGGTCGTCGTTGTATGAAGTCTGGTTTTCTCGCTTTCAACCGTACCTGCATGGGCTTTTTCCTGTTGGGCCTTATGGGTGATGCCCATGCCGTCTTTGATCAGGCCTACATAGCGAATTTCAGTTCCTCCAGTGTCTCAATTGTAGACACAGACACCAACACCGTTGTCGATACCATCGCGGTCGGGCCAAATCCGCTGGGATTGGCAGTCAGTCAGGATGGACGGCGCGTTTATGTCACGCACATCAACTCGGCCACTCTGACCATCATTGATGCCGACGGCAGAACCATAATTGATACAGTGATGGTGGGATCAGGTCCTTCGGGTGTCGTGGTGAGCCGGGACGGAAGTCGGGCCTACGTGACCAATAGAAGCGCTCACAGCGTATCGGTGGTCGACACCAGCATCAATGCGGTCGTGGACACCATTGCGGTCGGTACCAATCCGTTCGGCCTGGCCATCAACGCCGACGGTACGCGAGTCTATGTGGCCAATAGCACAAGCTCCACGATCTCGGTAATCAACACAGAAACGAACATGGAGATAGGCACCGTGATGGTGGGGACCAACCCTGCAGACGTGGCACTGAGTTCGAATGGCATGCGCGCCTATTGCACCAATTTTGGCACCAACGACCTGTCGGTAATCGACACCGATACCCTCGCGGTTGTGGCCACCATTGGCGTCGGCACGGGTCCGTATGGAGTCGTGGTCAACCCCAGTGGTACTCGCGTCTATGTGACCAACAACACCGCCGGGAGCGTCTCAATCATTGATGCTGGCAGCAATGCGACTATAGACACAGTGACGGTAGGAACGTTGCCATCAGGAATTGCAATCAATGACAACGGTACTCAGGTTTACGCAACGAACCAGGGAGATGGCACCGTCTCGGTGATAGACACCGCCAGCAACACCGTCATCGACACGATACTCGTTGGTGCCGACCCGTTTGCGCTGGGTGATTTCCTCGGTCCACAAGATTCGTTTTTTATTGGCAACTTCGGCGACTGACTGCCCGGTTTATCCTTGGATTTCAGGTATATCCCGAGCATTGGCCTGCGTCAAATCCGGAAAGACGAACTAATACCAGTCATTCGTCGCATCTTGACTACCCAATCCGCAACTGAGCAACGAACCGGTGGCGCGTCGTGCCACAAGGAGGACTCTGCGTCTGGGCGGTACTGAGACAGGTTTGTTGCTCCTCGGCAATTGTTCCTGCATTGCTCTAATAAGTTACATCCTTGTAACGATGCAAAACCTGCATACATTACGTCCATGTAAATAAATCTAGAATCAAGTCCCACGCCTTGCTCGACCAGGTGGCATTGGTCAGTTGCATGGCTTATGTTGATCTAAACCCTGTTCGCGCGGCGATCACCGACCGCATCAAGCAGTCGGACCATACGTCGATCAAAAAGCGAGTCGACGAGTTGGCTGCGATTACGTTCGTCTTCTAAGCTGGGGTGCCCGACTGAATTCCGTTAAGGGTCAGTTTCAATCTCGAAGCCTGATCCGAAAATTCTGTCGAACTCATACGCGCCCATATCTACAACGGCCAGGCCATCCCGGTTTCCGTCGACGATTCGATCCACACCGTCCAAGTCGGTCGACGGTATATTCGGCATTGCATTGGATCCCGCGTCGATAGCGAGCGAACCACTCGCCAATCGAAAATCGTTTGAAGCCGGGTTGGCGAACTTTGGATCCGCTGTGATGTTTCCTTCGCCTTCGGATTCAATATTGCACAGTTCACCGTACACCTCGCCTAGGGGCGAGAAGACGTTATTGAATCGCAGGTTGGGCCTGCCTGGCCTGCTATCCCCACAATTCAGAGCCGTTTGCTCTCCCAAGGCAATAATTAGGTTATTCGCTATCAAAGCCTCTTGATCTGATCCATCCGCATGGATAGCGGACCCAAGTTCACCATAGTTCAGCGCAATCGTGTTGTTAATTAGTGTCGGTCCAGTTCCATAATCAGGGGTTACCCAGGCAACACCTCCACCTCTATACGCGGTGTTGCCGACAATTAGGTTTTGAACGATCAGCGCATCCGATAGATTGACCATATCAATGCCTCCTCCGCCCCATGAATGGTCGGCTCGTGTCGCGACATTCTGAATTATGGAGTTACCCCGTATTTCAGGATATCCGGCACCAAAGAGTCGGATGCCGCCGCCATGGCCTGCTGTGTTACCGACGATTTGATTATCGATTACTTTTGCCGACGATTCACCACGAATGCTGATCCCTCCGCCGTCAT
The DNA here is from genome assembly GCA_021604725.1 of Lysobacteraceae bacterium. Lineage (GTDB taxonomy): Bacteria > Pseudomonadota > Gammaproteobacteria > Xanthomonadales > BQJN01 > BQJN01. Next base: position 8,883 of record BQJN01000061.1, read on the forward strand.
CGGCCACATTGCCTGAAACCGTATTGCCTTGAATCAGCGGAGAGGAGAACCCCATTCCGATACCACCGCCGAGGGCGCTAGCCGAATTGCCAGTCACAACGTTGTTTAGAATGCTCGGCGAGGAGTTGATGATGCGGATACCACCACCTTCGACATCCGACCCATTGGTCAACGTAAACCCGCGCAGAATTGAATTGCGTCCCTCTCCGGAGTCGAATACGACAACCGGCAAGAACTTCGAGCCACCGTCGATCACTGTTTCTGTCGCCCCCAGTGCCGACTCCAAGGTGATTGCCTTTCCCAAGAAATTCAGGTTCTCGACGTATACGCCGGGATCGACAATGATCACATCTCCATTTGAGGCATCATTTATGGCTTGCTGAATGGATTGCCCTGACGTGACCCGAACCTCGAATTCGAAATCACGCGCTCCTGTCGTGTGCCCATCGGGGACCAAGCTTGCGATCAAGAGCAAGAAGACTAAGGCCTGCCAGGTTGCGACAGCGGTGAAAACGCGGTGAGTCATACAGATATCTCCTTCTAATTGTATTCTCGATTGTTTGTTGTGATGTTTGCTGTAGTGTTTGTTGGACATCCGTAATTATGGATGTCCAATTCCTACCTTGAGATTACCTTGAGATCACAGGCGAAAATTCCCATAGTGTGGATGTCCAGCACTTTTACAATCTTGCGATCCGAATCCGCTCTTGAACAAAACATCTAAGCCGTAAATTACATACGCTGAGCCGCTTTGCTCACCGCCATCGCCATCGGAGGCTGCTCCGATGACCGCGGTATCGCCATCCGCTGCGACCGACACGCCGAAGTGATCATGCTGGCTGGCGTCGCCGGCGGTGAGTTTTGCAAACTGCCCCCACCTATCAGGCCCTCCTCGGTTGCGCGAGTACAGGTAAGCCGAGCCACTTTCCAATCCATCATCGCTGTCGAGCCATGCCCCGATGACAGCGGTATTGCCGTCCACCGAGACCGAGGTGCCAAACTGATCCTGCGTTGATGCATCATTGGCAATGAGTTTGGCGACCTGGCCCCAGTTGTCGGCCCCGCCATGGTTACGTGAGTAGACGTAGGCTGAGCCGCTAGATGCTTCACCGCCGTATCCAAAAGCAGCCCCGATAACGGCGGTATCGCCGTCCACCGAAACGGAAGTGCCAAACTCTTCACGCACGACGGCGTCATCAGCGGTAAGTTTAGCAACCAAGCCCCAGTTATCGTCCCCGCCCTCGTGGCGCGAGTACAGGTACGCCGAACCGCTGTTATTCCCACCATCGTCATCCCAGTAAGCCCCGATGACAACCGTATCGCCGTCTACAGAGACTGAATGACCAAAGCGATCAAACGCTTCGGCATCGCTGGCGGTGAGCTTAATAACTTGGCCCCAATTTTCCGCTCCGCCCTGGTTGCGTGAATACACGTACGCAGAGCCACTTTCCGAGCCGCCATCGTTATCGGCTCCAGCCCCTATCACGGCCGTATCATCGTCAACCGAGACCGAGAATCCAAAAAAGTCATCATCCGACCCATCGTCCGCCGTGAGTTTGGCGACGTAGCCCCAGTTGTCGCTCCCGCCCTGGTCGCGCAAGAATACGTACGCCGAACCACTGGCCGCCCCGCCATCTACATCACGGTAAGCCCCAATCACCGCGGTATCACCATCCACCGAGACTGACACACCAAATGAATCACCCGCCGCGGCATCGGGGGCCGTGAGTTTGGCGACCTTCCCCCAACCGTTGACCCCACCCTCGTTACGCGAGTACACGTAAGCCGAACCGCTATTCGTACCGGCATCGTCATTGCCGATGGCTCCGATGACAACCGTATCGCCGTCCACTGAGACCGATCTTCCGTAGAAATCATGTGGCGCAGGATCGTCGGCTGTGATCTTGACTTGAGTTTGAGCCGATATAGAAAGTGCGGTGACTAGCAAGCAAAACGCGAAGACTGATAATCGATAGGGCATGCGCATACTCCATTCGGCAGCAAGGGAATACCTGACAGTGACAGACGACAATTGGCTTGTCCAGTGTCCAGTTTGGCAAGAGGTGCATAAAGCGGAGTAAGAATTGTGGATGTCCAATTCCAGACCATATATGTCCAACTCCCCCGATCCCACACAGTAGGGGACAGGCGCTAAAGTAGGAAATATCCTACGCGAATTGACGGAAATATCCGCAGCCTTTCGGCTGCCGATTGAGATAGGATGGTCAATGTCGAACCAAGGAGGACGATATGACCCAGGCAAGGAAGCGCCAGGTGGACCGGTGGGTTTCAGAGAGGCACCGGCTGGCGTGGCTGGCGCCAGTTCGTCTTCAGTTCTCCGCACTTCAGCTCGACTACGCGCATTCGCAGAGACTCTCGGCAAGGCCTTTTTTACCTGAGTACTAGACACCCGTAATTGTGGATGTCCAACAACTTCTTAGGGGTTTGGGCATTGTGATACCGTTTCGGTTGAGCAGAATATTGGAGACCTATGGGTTTGAGATTAGAGGCGCATCAGTATCTTGTAGGGTCAATTGCGGGCATTCTCCTTTTGGGCGCTATATCCAGTAGAGTCGATGCCAGCAGTGGGGTTAAGTTATTCCTTGATGGCTTCGAGTTTTTGCCTCCGCACGTAGAGATTGCAGGATCTCCACCTGCCGTGTTTGTAGGTGGGACGACAACAATCGAGTGGGGTGTGTTCGGAGCGGAGCTATGTCGTCCAGCTGGCGGTGGTACCTCTGGGTGGGGAAATCTGGCGATCAATTTGCCCAATGGTTCGTTTGTGACACCACCTCTGCACGAAGAGACGACTTTTCGGCTGACCTGCGTCAATGCTGCCGGGGAGTCGGAAGCGTTGGTGGTGATACCAGCTACGGTCCCAGGGTTCCCGGGTCCAGACTTTGTTCCTCCCGGTTGCTCTGCCAATCCAATTCCGGGAACGGCTCGTCAGAACTTTCCTTCAACTTACGCTGAGCCGTTTGGCGACTGGCCGGGCAAAATAGGCGATTGGGTGGATATTGGTATCCAAACCGACCAATGGTTGGCTCTGTGGTTTGAGACCGGGCCTGAACTGACCAGCGGTAAGATGCTTACCATACCTTCGGCACAGGTTGGCGGTGACCGCCCCAAAACTATTTCGATCTCCCGATGCCCGGGGGATTTCCAGCAGCACACGACGGAATGCGGTTTTGATCAAGCATACACGACAGCTTCGCTATGGTGGTGGACTTTTGGGGCTACTGACGGCCCTGTTTGTCCATTGTTGCCGAACTCCCACTACTATCTAAACGTTATTTTTGCCGACAAGACGGCACCTGAGCTTACCCTGTGTAGAGACTCGCAAGGAAAACCCATGCCACTGTGCACCTTCCAAGGCATTCCCAGCTGGCCGTGGCATTAGCGCCGTGTCGAAAGGACGCCAACCAGCTGAGCTAGAGTTGGACATCCAGAATTGTGGATGCCCAATGCGGCTACTCCCGTGGTCTTTCCAGGTGGCGGGCGGGATAGCCATCACTCCGTAGCCGGGATGAGAAGCAGATGACTGACAAGGCGAAAAACTCATACCCGATGGATCCGCTGGCAAGCACGCTCGACCTACCTGAAACACTCCACATACCTATCGCTGCCGCCGATACCGATGCGATTGAAAAGTATGTTGGCGTTGTCGTCGCAAAGGTCAAAGGGCGTGGTGGGCGAGTAAACGCGCAGAAAGTACAAGCTCCTGTTCCTGATCTCGGTTGCCACAAAACAGTTCCGTTGTGGGCCAGTTCTATGGGCAATGAGGCATTCCAAAGGCTTCATCCGGCCTATCAACTTTGGGTTCACGTTGACTATGAAGGGTACCGAAAGGCATGGACCAGTCTGGACATGCCCAGACTGGACAGTGGCATAGTGCTAGACCACATTTGGAACCGCCAAGCCACTCGAATTCGAGGATATATCCACCCTTATCTTCGCCTGGCACCAGTTGCTTCACAAGTAAATACGAACGCCGGACACAGGATGGGTGGCGAAGGTATGGAGCGGGAGTTCATGGAGAGCCTGCAGTCACGGCCAGTAGATCGAAAGAGCAAACTGCTACAAAAGATGAAAACGGAAATGGTCTATGCCGACCCCATGGACCTAACAAAGATGATTGACATCGCTCCGGGCACTCACTGCTTGGAAGGCGTCCGGGAAACGCAAAAACTGTTCTATCCTTAACAAAAAATTGGATGACCGGCCCATATTCGACATCTCAATCTAGGGGTGTCCGGCTGGGCATTTGTTGGGCATTTGTCGACTGTGATTGTCCGGGCCCGCCCTCACCGCGCCATCCTGCATTCGCGCCGAGTTGAGCGAGCAGGTAATATTCGAGCTGATCTAATTTGAAGACAATCCGGTGAATGGACCGCCTATAAGAATGAACAGTACTATTGGCCGGTTGGCTACATTCGCCGCGTTGATTTTCGCCCAAGTTGCATGGACCTCGGATGTCGTTCCACTGGCAGAAACAATCGGTTTTCGGATCCTCGGCGCGGAAGCATCCGGCAGTATCGGGTTCATTGTCTCCGGCGCCGGTGATGTCAATGGTGATGGCTATGACGATGTACTGGTCAGCGCGAACAAGCCGTTCGAAGACGGCGCTGCTTTTGTCGTGTTCGGAAAACCTGATTCGGATGATGTCTATCTGGAATCGCTAGAGTCTGGCGGATTTCATATTGAAGGCTTCGGCCAGCTGCACTGGTCGGGTAGTACCATGGCGGGCGTTGGTGATGTCAATGGCGATGGTCTAGACGACGTGCTGATCGGTTCACCTTTTGCAGACCCTGCTGGAATAGAAAATGCTGGTCGCGCCTTTTTGGTCTTTGGAAAACAGGACTCAGCGGCAGTAGACCTGACGTCGCTCGCATTCAACGGATTTAGAGTAGAAGGGACGAGAGAGAATGACCTGTTGAGTACCAGTGTGAGTGGCGTTGGGGACTTCAATAACGACGGGTTGGATGATTTTGTCCTTGGCGCTCATACTTCTTGGGTCGACGATATGGATTACGCTGGTCGGGTTTATGTCGTTTTCGGCAAGTCTGACAAAGATCCAGTTCTTGTGCCATCCCTAGACTTTCAAGGTATTGAGTTTACTGGTGCCGAAACAGATGACACTATCGGTTACTCGACGAGTGGTGCCGGCGATGTGAACGGCGATGGCTATCCCGATATCGCACTGGGAGCCCCATTCGGTCGGTCGCTGGGGGCCGCCGGTCGAACCTACGTCCTGTATGGAGGGCCTGATAGAAGCGGTCTCGACTTGCGAAACCTGGAGGAAGATGACGGGTTCGTTGTGGAAGGGGAACTCGTTCTGGGCCTTTTGGGCCGAGACGTGTCGGGTGCCGGCGATATCAACGCTGATGGAAGATCGGACGTCATTGCGGGAGCTGCAAACTCCAATCGTGTAGATCAAGATCGTCCAGGGAAAACACACGTCATTATGCGGACCGCATCGAAGGCAATAGACGTTGTGACAATTACCGGCATAAGTAATGGCGACAACTCCGGCCGAGGAGTTGGGGGCGTGGGCGATATCGATGGCGACGGGTTTTTCGACTTCGGGATAGGCGCAATAGAGGCATCCAACCATGTTGAGAAAGCCGGTGAGATATATTTGATCAATGGCCGTGAGGGGCTTGAGTCTCAGGATCTGGCCATGCCCTCTGATCCTTTTACTACCTACATTGGAGACGAGCCTTTCGATCAAGTTGGCCGTTCAGTTTCCAATGCAGGAGATGTCAACGGTGACGGCATTACGGATTTCATAGTCGGTGTACCAAATGCACATCATGGTTCGTCTCCGAACGTTGGTCTCGCCTACGTGGTCTATGGTGGTGCTAACTTACCTAGCCAGGCGACCTACCTGGCAACGGCTCCGGGAGGGGCAAACATAAATTTCAACGCGGTTGGAGTTATTGGCAATGGCGCCGACGCGCGGTCACCAGCATCGCAAGTTTGGACCAGGTTCGACGATGGCGATGCGGCTTCGACGCAAACAGTGACCATCTTGCGTTCCACTGATACGCTCGTTGGGTTGGAGGGGATCAAGGCCGGTGTAGGCTGGATCATCCACACGGATCGCAGCAATTGGTCGTCAGCATCGATCAAGATTCGCTTCGCCACTTGCCAAATATTGGGTATGAACAAGCAGCTCATTCGCATCGCCACCGCCCCCAATGCGAGCGGTCCTTGGGTTTCGGTCGCTACCGTCATTGATGAGTCTAGAAATCACGCAATTGCTGACGGCCTCTCGGAGTTTGGGCATTTTGCATTGGTCGACTCAGATGGCCTTTTCTACGATGGTGCTGAAGGGCCGGGAAGCTGCCTGCCGTAAATCTTGAAACTGTCACCTCTTGGAAGTATGGAAGTAGAGTTGGACATTCAGTCGGGGATCCTTAGTCGGGGATCCTGGACATCCAGCCTATGGGAAATTTCGCCTAACTGCTGAAGGATTTTTCCGCTATCAAGTGCGGTTGTCCCGCGCCACAATAGCTCCAGGATATTGACGACAGGATGTCGAACATGGGATACGCAAGAAGTCACACCATCGAGCCGGGCGAGCCCGGCGCGTTTCATCTTATTTGTCGCTGCGTTCGGCGCGCTTTTCTGTGCGGTGAAGACGCGGCGACTGGTGCCAACTATGATCATCGAAAAGCGTGGATAGAGCGCCGGATCATCGAGCTGGCTGATTACTTCGCGATCGATGTCTACGCTTACGCCGTGATGTCCAACCACTATCATGTCGTGGTTTGGGCAGACCCCAAGCGTGCAAAGGGTTGGAGCGATGAAGAAATTGCCAGGCGCTGGGTTCGTTTGTTCCCACCCACCGTCAACGGCGAAGTTAAGGAAGGCATGTTTCCTTTAGCGGAAGAACGGCTGCTGTCGACGCCGCACCGCCTTCGAATCCTGCGTGAGCGTCTGGGTTCAGTCAGTTGGTTTATGAGGCTGATCAATGAGCCTATGGCGCGTTGTGCAAACAAGGAAGACAGAGTCTCTGGACGATTCTGGGAGTCAAGATTCAAATCCCACGCGCTACTCGATCAGGCGGCACTGATTAGCTGCATGGCCTATGTTGATCTCAATCCCGTTCGTGCAGCGATCACCGAACGTATCGAACAGACGGATCACACCTCTATCAAGAAACGGGTCGACGAGCTCGCGGCGATTACTGAAGAGGTTGAACGCAAAGCGATGGCCGGGAGGTCGCTGCTGCCCATTGGCAAAACCGCAGATACAATAGACGGTCTGGCCATGATGCAGCTGGATCACTACATCGCACTGGTGGACTGGACCGGAAGGGTTCTTCGTAACGACAAACGCGGCTACATTCCGCCAAATGTTATTCCTGTTCTGGAGCAGCTCGGTATAGAACAAACCTCTTGGCGTTCCATGGTCATGCGCTACCGCGACTCGGGCTGGGCGTTTGGTGCCATGCAATCGTTGGTGGACCACGCAGAACGGATCGGCAAGCATTGGCTGCAGGGTTTGCGAAAGGACATCGTCGACATATCGCCACCGATCAGCCTTCGACGACTGATCTAGACAAACCGCATAGAAAATACGATCAACTTGCCCATTGGGCGGCTTTCGGCTGCCCGCGCTTGCCAAAAAAAACCGCATAAACACCAATGTACACGCCATTTCTCAACCTCTGACACTCGAATCGCTCGGAAGGTGAAAAGCGTGCCACGCGCTGGGCGGTTTCAACAATGGAATGGCTGGATGTCCAAGATCATTTTAGTTTCAACAATGGAATGGCTGGATGTCCAAGATCATTTCATCAGCCTTCGACGACTGATCTAGACAAACCTAATAGAAAATACGATCAACTTGCCCATTGGGCGGCTTTCGGCTGCCCGCGTTTGGCCGAGATCGCGCAAAAACACCAATGTACGCGCCATTTTTCAGCCTCTGACACTCGGATCGTTCGGAAGGTGAAAAGCGTGCCACGCGCTGGGGGGGTTCAACAATGGAATGGCTGGATGTCCAAGATGATCTTCGGATGTCCAGGTCTGCGCTTCTAGATAGGGACTGCGTTGACTGTGGACTTGTGGATGTCCACGAGAGAGAGTGGAGGGGTGTTCAAAGGTGCCAAGGTTCGGATCTTCACCAAGGCGCTGGCCATAATTGACCGGCCGACTATGACGCCGAATATATGTCCGACCAACCAATCTGATCGCTACGTGGCCGCTCCTTGTGGAGGCTCCGAGGTTACCCACAGGGCCCACAGCGAAGTTCCGTTCTAGATAGGGACTGCGTTCACTGTGGACTTGTGGATGTCCACGAGAGAGAGTGGGCCAACACGCACCAACTCGCTATTTTTTTGGATGTCCAGGTCTAGCTGAGTAGGACTTCAGGCAATGCCTGAGAGTTGTGCTGCGTGGACTATGCCATTTCCCCTTCGAGGTGCAGCGATCTGGGTGGTTGAGACTGCCGAGGCACCGTAGAGGGGGCCGCTAGCCGGTGGGGAGTTGGGATTTTCCCTAAAGAGCACTTCCAAGTCGATGCCTGTCCCGTATATGTTGAGATGATCCTCTTTTCGGGCATATCAAACAATTTTTACTCCCATCGCACCGAGCAATTCAAGTTCCTGCGTTTCATAGTGTTCAAGAAGAAGCGTTATGCCTGTAAATAGCGGAGAAGTGAATGGAAGATTCCCCGCTACGCCGGCAACGTAAGTATTTATCCTTTGGTATTTCCGGATTCTTCGGACTTTCCGAATTGATTTGGCTGCCAGCCGTAATGCAGCCTCCGAACGTTGCGCCTTGACTATTTGTCCGCCGAGTGCGCGCGTGCGCCACTGATGGAAGTTCCAGCGCAACTCAACAACGTCCGGGTCATCCACAAGGTCCATAAACTCAGACCTGGAAGATGGCTCGGGCCAATAAATATCCGCCAGATACAAATTCGCGGCTACCAAACTATCCTTCCCCACATCGCGACGACGTCCCATTGCTGACACCCTCAATTCTAGAAGCGTTGTGGAAATCATGTCGGCCCCGAGCCGCCACGGCGTTAAGAGCCCGTCAAGATAGTAATACGTCTCATGAAGTTCCCCCATAAGGCTCAATGCGAGTTCACGACAACCAACTAGGTTAACCTCTCTGAAAGCCCTTCCTGCATATCCTATTTCTCCCTTGCGAGCCCACTGCATGAGCTTACCAGCCAGCGTATCTCGTAGTTGACACCATGATGCGCCATCGACTTCGGGAGCTCTCTGGAGAAGCGAGTGGCCGGACTCGAAGACAGTTGCCATAAGAGATTTAAGTCGTTGCGCGGAAAGGTCTAGGAAATGCCATTCGGGCGGTCGGTATAGATCTTTTGTATAGGACTTTGAAAGAAGGAAAACGTTGCTTCGAGTGTAGTTTTTGCGCAGAGCTTTGGTCAACAGACCAGGCTTGATCAACTCATGTCCAACAGAACCCTCCCTAAAGGTGCCTTCTGCCTTGTTACAACTGAGCGCAGCACTAGTCTCGTTGACGACCGAAAACGAAAATGGAGAGATGTGTTGATAATTACCGTAAGCTGCGCTTGCAACGCCTGGCCCGTATGTCACAACGGAATCCCATAGCAATAGCGTCGACCAAAATTTAGGAGGCGCATGAGATGCAGACACATAACGATGCAGGAGCTTCTGATAAACATCGCAGTCTTTGTCTGGAGCACTGCCGATGAAAGAAGAGTGGAACTTCCTGGCAAACTCCCCTTCAAGGAGCACACGGTTCGTGTTTACCGTTTTTCTCATAGCCCTTCACTACGTGAGTATTGACTTCCCAGTTTACAATGGCCTATCAGTGGGATTGGTGGTTGCTTCATCTTTGGGCGACCCTGTAATCCCGGGTCGTGGAAGGTATTGCCGACTAATTGTCTTGATGTCCAAGAAGTGTTTCGCTTTCGAGGTGGCAGCCGCATAGGCGCATTGTTTGAGCCTGACGGCTGACGCTGCATTTCACAATCCCCTCTCTAGTAAGGCTTCAGGCAATGCCTGAGAGTTGTACTGCGTGGATTATGACTTTTACGCTCTGCGGCACCGGAGGGGCTGCTAGCCGGTGAATCGTTGGGATTTCCCCTAAAGAGCACGTTCAAGTCGATGCCTGTCCGGTATGTTTGCAGTATGTTGTGGTTTTCACTCGAACCGCTGTTCACGCAACGAGTCTTGATCCGTCTCCCGTGCCGCGACCCTCTGTATGTAATCATTCAACAATTCGAGTTTGGCTGCTGCAAGCTTTCGGATTTCGGCTGACGAGTGTTCAAGGAGTTCAGAGAAAGCTATCGATCTAGTTCGCATCATAGTGGCGCGGGACCCGGACCAACTTGAGGGTGAAGAATTCTCTAAAATCGTTTCCATTATTTGTGCTTTTTCGTTGGAAACCTCAAGAAAGGCCTTGATATGATCGCTGAGTTGCACTTCATTAGGTTCAACAGATTCTCCCGTTTCTTTTTCGACAAAAGTGTAAGGAGAGACAGATGCCGATAGCTTCAAAATTCGGCTTTGGTCACCGCCGCACCATTTAATCAATCGTTTAAACGAGACAGAATTCAATGCTGATGGGGTCCTATTCAAACGGAGTCTGAAAAGCGAGTCCAAGAGAAACTTTTCTTCATACTTGCCAGAAAAAATGTGGTTCAGCAAAACCTCCGGAAATCTCTTTGTGAGCGTGCTAATGACATTGGCTAGCTCGAAACCATATAGGCGGTAAGACTGGATACCATCACAGAGCGAATTGACCAAACTCCGAATCTCATTTGTTGGTGCGGTGTCGCAGATACACTGATCCAGAACCAATTCCAATTCGTGAATTCTTTCGTGCTGTCTGATTTCACTCCTGTGCATTGAAAGCAACTTGAGAATGGCCGCTCGACCGACGGCTCTTAGATTCTCGTCAGGGACGTATTGATCACTCTTCCTGGGGAGGAAACGCATACCTAGTATCCCAATTGTCGTAAACAAGCCCTCTTCCTGCTTGTTGAGTTCCAACAATAACGCGGTCAAGTCCGAGTCTGAAATAGTTTCATGCACTCGACCATATTTGATTTGTTCGAATCGCCAAGTCTCGATCTCGGCGTCTCTTGCCAATTGTAATAGCCTTTGGGTTGCCCAAGGCGCAATCGGCGTCGCCGCCAGGAAGTATACGGAGTGCGGCTTTAACTCAGTAATCTCCAATGAGCGCTCTTGGAGTTTTCTTGCAAGACTTGGATCCGCTAAGTAAACCTGACGAATGAAACCCTCCAAAAGTATGGGCTGAACTTCCGAGAGTTTTCGTTTCTGCATCAGGCTGAGAAGGTGTTCGAATGTTGACTCCGGATCGGGACTGCCCTTTGCAAGCCCTTCACCGAATATGCCAAGACCGTCAACCTGAGTGTTCCAGAAGCGCACCCCCAAATTGTCTAGCAAATCCGGCACTGTGGCGGCCTTCTCACCCAAGCCGATTATTTTTGTGTAGATATTCCCTTTCTGGTCCCCGTAGCTTCCGAACTGCGCATCGACATGATCCCATGTGTTTGCGAAGGCGTATGCCTCGATCTCCGAAACGAAATCTGCTGGTGCAGAAATGTGTTCCAGTTTTTTGAGGCGTTTCAACAACGCTTCGCTGTGGTGCTTGCCATCGAAATTTATTGTTTGCTTGATGGAGACCCACAACTCCGGCCAACTCCCACCTATGGCATGTTTGTGAGTGATCTCCTCAAGTACGTCGAAGCACCCGCCAAAAGACCACAATCCACGGAAGTTGTTGGCGAGCAGTGATTTGGCAAAATTTCTGAGCGTAGATTCAGGAGCGCAGAGTGCAGGTCTTAACAGGTCGATGAACCCTAGATACCAACCAAGGCGCTCACTCTCCTTTCTCGGCTCCCACCCATGGTCTCTTTTGTGGGCGCCAAACTCGAACCCACCAGTTGACGTCCATTGAAACGCCTCGAGTGCGGAATTGAATAACTCACGAGCAATCTCCAAATTCCGCTGCTCACCCGTCTCCAGCAACCTTCCCAGAACAGCTACCCTCGTCTCTGGCTTAGCTTGTGTGCCAGAGATACGCATAGAGAACAGACCACTCAGATCGTTGATTATGCAGTTGACATTCTCCTGAGGACGCTCTGTTTCAGCAAACCGGAGCATCAGCTGCGTGGCCCGTGTGAAGTATTGGTCTTCATATGCTAGTCGGCCAAGTAACCTAACGAAGAGCGAGAAATTTGGGTTTTTCCTTGAAGCAAAATCTGGGGCGTTCGACGCAGTCTCCATCGCCTTGAGAGCGGCTTCGGGAAAGACGGGAGCGACATATGTGAAAGCAGACAAGGTTTCAGCATTACAACTTGCAAGATCGCACAAAGGGCCCCCATCATGTGTCCAACTGGTGGCAAGCGCCCGCGCTGGTTCAAAATCATGAAGGTAGCCAAGTCTATGCGCGCAAGACTTGAATAATCGGGTGTTCTCTTTTTTAAGAAGCTCGCGGTTTATGTCCCCAGGAGCGATATTCTCCAAGGCTCTTCGCGCGAGGCGATTCGCCAATGCATGCGGCAGTACAGCACGCCAGTCGCCACGTCTCTGCGCCAGTTGCCTTCGCAGAAGCTCGGCTTGGCAACGGTTCAATGATTTGGGATCTAGTCCACCTATCGCGGCGAGCGTCACGACTTCGTTGTTGGGCCTGCTTTGGGCTACATTGAAAGAATAGACGAGGGACAGGATCTCGGCACCCTCCAACAGCTGATCCGATTCTTTTTTCCGTTGATAGAACAACTTTTGGAACAAGTCATCATCGGAGAAATTTGACAAGGTATCATCAGCATCTACTCGACTAGCCAATGCGATAGCTAAACGCGCGTTTCCGCCGGCGAATTCCGCGACTTTGTCAGCATTCACTATTCCCAGTTCGGGGAACCGTTCTTGGACCATCTGGGAGTTGGTCGACTCGCTTTTGGGCTCCAAGTGGATGACTTCTGTTTCCTCTGGCCGATCATCCGAAATGTCGTACTCGATTGTTAGAAGTCTGAGTCTTCCGTTGATATCAGATAGTTGTTTTTGCAATTTACGGTGGACGTCCTGAGGACAGTTGTCCAAGACGACATACCCGGCAAGGTGGCTCGCGATCATGTATGAGACGAACTCGGTTGCCGAAGGGCTCAAGTTATCTCCTAAGTCCGCATAAATGGCATTCATAGCTGGTAGCGCCCGTTCGCCGACACCGGTTTCGAATAGTGCTTGAGCAAATCGAGTCTTTCCTACGCCTGATAATCCGGTTATACGAACAGACTTGTGCGATTGTCTGAGTTTCGAACGGGTCAGCTCTATCCCATCAATGACCGAAACTGGTTCCTTTTCATTGGAACTGGCGTCCACTACGCATGGGTGATCGTCAGACAAGAATTTGTCCGCATGTTGGGTTGGCGTTGCAGCCCACCGGCCAAAGGGCGCCCACCCAGATAGGGGTTTGCCAAGGCGAGATCGAGCCCAGAGGGACACTGCTGGATGTTGCCGCAGCCATGCTGCCAGTCTGTCTCGGCCGTAAAAGTCGAGCAGCAAACCGGATTTGCCTGGTACTTGCACGACAGCTTCATGCATCCCGCAGCGGCGATGATTAAGCATGCTTTCCGAACAGTCATCCGTACCGCTCACTATGATGTATGCTCCCTCGCACTTGGCTAAATCAAGGATAACTGGCCTAACAGATCCGTCTTGGTGCATCTCTTTCTTGCAAGCAGCTTTTGCCATGCTGTTTTTCTTTACCTGCAGGCCAACATTTTCGCGCGGAATGAAGCCAAGGCCGTCAATATTGATTGCGTTCGTTACACGTACGTCAAGCCCGCCGTCTGGGGCCTCCTGTGCCCCCCCCCATAAAACGCAGGCGGGCGATATTCCCTGGTCGCTCAATTCGGCTTCGCACAATCTAGCTACGAGCTCCCTCAAATCAGCGTCATTCAGAGCCGAAATATCGGAACGATCTAGCTCAAGCAAGTGAATAACGCTCAAAACTCTTCTCCGATGATATTTGTGCCCCCGGCCCTCTGCTTTTGAGCCACTCTGACGAGTGCCAGGCTAGGCCAAAGGTAGGTCCAAAAAGCGCAGTGTAGCCTTCTACATCAGCATTTTTGGATCCTGCCTTTAACAACGCATGGTGCCGCCAGAGGCAGGAGTCTCTGATCCAGCCCCAATAACCCTCTGCGGCCCCTGAAGCGTCCATCCTGCTAGGCGCGTCTAGCTCCGTTCTAAGCCTTCTAGTTGCCATCCATGGCGACGCCCAAGTGCTCCGTACTACCCCCAGCCCCACCATCCGTGGTGGGTCGTTCGCCGGGATCGAGTGATTAATATCACTCGATCTTGAATCCGACTCACCCAGGCAATGAGCATGCTGTCGAACCAAAGCCTCGATTGCGAACTGTTCTGAAAGCCAGAGGGTCATTGTGGCGGGACCAGAGGCTCCTAGAAGTGGCCGCGGGTGACTTTGAAGGTATTCGGCGCCTCCACCCCCTCCGGAACAACCCTTTCCTTCAACCCACCAATCATCTCCACCACATGCTCAGCCGACATCATCGCCCCTTCCTGCCACCCCGGCAGCGTAGAAGCCTGATCCCCCACAATAAACACATTTCCATCCGGCGTCAGCAGCCTGCGGTAGTCCGCATTGTCATGTTGCCCCGTGCTGGCCCACAAAGGCCAGGCCCCCTCGGCATGCACCACATGCTGCCAGGCGATAGAAACGCCCAGCTCTGTCGGCACAATCGAGTTATCTTCAAATTCATCGTGCAGGCGCGCACCGCCCTCTTTGGCGACAGCCAAGCGTTTTTCCAGCGAGTAGTTGCCGAATTCGGTGGCGTGGCGTGGTTCGCCTTCGCAGGTGCCGTCGTGAATGTAGGCACCGGTGAGGGTGCCTTTTTGTTTGAAGTAGTCGTTGGACGGGTACCAGATCTGCTCGATGATGTCGTTGGTCCAGCTGATGCCGCCGTAGATTTCGTATTTTTGGTCCTCCCAGAAACGGGTGTTGGTTTGCCAGCCGACTTTGCAGGAGGCATCGAAGGTGGTGCGGGCGATGGCGTCCTGGAAATCGCGTGAGAAGTTGTTCTTGATGCGTTTTAAGATCGGGCACGGGATGTTGGAGGCGCAAAAATCGGCGCGTTTGGTGACTTCGCGATTGCCGTCCATATAAGTCACTTCAACGCCGTTGCGGACGTTTTGAATTTCGGTGACCGGTGCGTTGAAACGGATGATGTCGCCGATGGCGCGGACAAAGCCGTCGACGATCTTGTCCATGCCGCCGACCGGTTGGAACAGGGTCGGTTGCCATTCGAATTCGACCGGATCGTAGAAGCTGTTTTGCCAGAACTTGGAATCGAGCAGGTCGTTGAGTGAAGACTTCTGCGGAATCTGGCAGTTGTAAAAAACGTTTGGCGTTGGCTTGCCATCAACGTCGTCGGCGCAGCCGGTGCGCGTTGAGCCCTCGTAATTGTAGTCCGGGTTTTCTTCGCCGCAGCCGGTGTGTTTTTGACCCAAGGGACCGAAGGTTTGCAGCAGGCTGAGCAGGTTGGCTTTGTCGTCAGCGGACAGCTCTTCGTCCAGCGCCCCTTTGTTGACACACTTGGCCAACAGCTCGGCGATGTAACCGCGGGTGTCGTTTTGTATTTCGCGGTAGACCTTGGGGCTGCTGGTGAACTGATCGTCGGTGGATTGGAACAGGTTGCCGGTGGTGTTCATGATGTAGGGCTCAAGCTCTACACCCAGTTGCTGGCAATAGCCCAGTACGCGACGGTGGTGGTAGGGCAGGCGGCCGGGGCCGAGGTTCAAATACAGGCCATCATCGAACATGCATTCCTGAAAGGTGGTGCCGTTGGCTTCGCTCTTTTCGATGATGGTGCTGCCACGACGCGCGGTGTGATTGCGGCCACCAGCGCGGTTGGAGGCTTCAATGATCTCGCAGCGGTAGCCGTACTGGCCAAGGATGTAGGCTGTGGTCAGGCCGCCAATGCCGGCACCGAGGATTAGAACCGATTTGCCAACGCCGACGTTGGCTTTGAGCTTCGGCGTACCGGCCCAGGCGGTCGGCGTGTTGATCATGCCCATGGCCACCATGGTCTCGTATAGCGCTGCTGCGCCGCCGACGATACCGACCTTGGTCAGGAATTTGCGACGGGTCCATGTGCCATCAAATGTTTCTTTGTTGTCTGTCATTGCTGTTCCCCTTACCCCTTAAAAAATGCAGTCCTCAAATAAAAGTGTGTTGAGGGGCGGAAATCTCCGCGGGAAAGCTAGAAGATTTGTCTCGCGAAGGCGCGAAGGTCGCGAAGATGGGCGCAATTGCGCTTTTTCAAACTCAAATAGAATCGGGTAACCACAGAGATCAGGGAGGCCAGGGAGGCAGCGACGCTGCATTCAAAACGCTTGAAGTAATTACATCGCTAAACGCGATGTTTGAGAATGCAGTAAAACCGCCGAGACAAAGAGAACGCAGAGGCGGCCAGCTCGGCCGTTTTTTTGAATAGTGAAGGGGCACAAATCACGATTGTCATCCATGGGCCGTGACATTCCGGGCGCAATGCGACCCTCTGTGCCCTCCTGATCTCGGCGGTTTATCCATCTTCAAATGCCGCGCCAGCGGCCCACCTTCCCCTTCGCGATAGCGCCCGCCCTGGTCTCCCTGACCTCTGTGGTGAAAATTCTTCCCTCGCGACAGCACATTGCCCAATTGAGACTGCTGCTACAATCGGCGATTAATTTTGACCATGTGGGGCGCATGATGATCCGATTTCGACCAACGATTACAAAATTCCTGACTTCAGCCGTGCTGCTAATGGCTTCTACGACACTGCTGGCGCAGACCAACATCGACGACTTCAGCGTCGCGCAAGGGCCACTATCCCACACCGGCTCTATTGCGGTGGTGACGGACTTTCAGGCCGGTGCGGGCATACTGGGTGGCGAGCGAAACATGCGACTGACCCTAGCCAACGCCAGCGGCACTGCATCAATGGAAGTTGCCGGCGGCGTCTGGACTTGTTCAACCGATGCGGCTGCGGATTTCGAGTTGTGGTGGGATGGTACCCAGGGGGACGCCACCTTCAACCCTAACAGCGGACTAGGGGGGATCGATCTGACCGCAGGTGGCAAGGACACTTTTGAGTTTGAAGTCATCAGCAACGACCTAGCCGATGACTTCAGAATTCAGATTTGGACCTCGGGCTCTGAAATATCCAACGCGATATTCACCCTGCCAACCACGCCGGGTGTCGTCTCTGTCCCGTTTGCGGATTTCACCGGCACTGCTGACTTCACCGACGTTGAGGCCATCTTCTTTCGAACCGTGAACCGGCCCGGCGCCTGGAACTACAGCATTGCGTTTCTGGAAACCACACCGGTGGCTTTGCAGAGCTTTGATATTGAATAGAGCGTAGCTGGCGCGTGTCCACTAGAACGATCGAGGTCGAATGACGCAATTTAGAGAAGTTCGGTAGGAAAAACCGGAATACCTTCCTATTGCTTTCCAAGCACAAGCAGCCGGATCGGCTGCTTCTGTGATCTCTTCGTCTCGGCGGTTACTATCTGGCGCAACGCGCTTCTGGATCCCGGGTTCCGGGTCCAGGCCCGGAATGACACGGCCCGGGATGACGTTTGATGAAGCGACGGCAGTATCAATCCTTCATCGTCTTTCTCTAGGCGCCCGCTAGCGTGCCCCTCTCTGCGGCTTTGCGCCCTCTGCGCGAGACATTCTTCCTAGCGCTAGCGCAAATAGTCCCTGGCGCAACGCGCTTCTGGATCCCGGTGTTGCAGTAGCAAAGGCAATGCTATATCGTGTATACGTTTTTATTTCTATCCTTTCTGGAAAACCGATGTCCAAGTTTGTCTTCTTGGGGCTTCTAGTAGCCTTAACCCTTTCTGCCGCGACCCACGCTCAAATGAATGCAGTCACTATCGACGCGATGTTTGGCGATTGGCTGGATGAGAACACCAATGTGGACACGGACGACATGGGCGACCCCGTTTGTAACGACCATCCAAACCAAGGGGACATCAAAGCAGCTGGTATTGCCTCAAACTTCAACGCAACCATGCCGGGACAAGCGACAACGATTTATCTGCGATTTGACTTCGACGAAGAAGGTGCGATGGGAGCGAACACTTTCGATGGGTGTTGGTTGTTGGACGCCAATGCCAATGGCATGGTCGAACAAGCCTTGTGCTTTTCCTTGCAGGGCAACCCGGCCGGACTGACGGATACACGGTACTTCACCTGTGGTGATTCAACTGTGGATACATGCGCGATGAACACCATGGTCGCCTTGCCGGCTTCGGCTTCTTGTGCCGTTGATCAAGTATCCGCCCCGAACATTCTGCACGACTGTACAGCTGTCGACGCAGGTGACACGGTTGATACCGCCGTAGAGTGCGAAATTGATTTGGTTGATCTGCCGATTTCCGATGTCGATGGGGTGATCGCTTTGATGCAAGCGTGTTCTTACAACAGTCAGCAGCCGAACTCGAATGGCGTTGATTGCGTGATTGATGGCAACCGACCATGGATGATTGACACCAACACCGGCGATAACACGACACCAACCGTACCTGTCGAGTTAAGACATTTCTCCATAGAGTGACTCCTTGAAGCTGCCGCAGCAACCTCATTGATCTCTTTATCTCAGTGTGCCACTTCGTGCTTGAAGCACGCAGTAGCGTGCCCTTCTCTGCGCCTTTGCGCAATCTGCGCGAGACATTCTTCCTAGCGCTAGCGTAAGTAGTCCCTGGCGCAACGCGCTTCTGGATCCCGGGTTCCGGGTCCAGGCCCGGAATGACACGGCCCGGGATGACGTTTGATGAGGTGACGGCAGTATCAATCCTTTCCCTCGTCTTTCTGTAAGCACGCGTTAGCGTGCCCTTTGCGCGCTCTGCGTCTCTGCGCGAGACATTCTTCCTAGCGCTAGCGTACCCCCTTCGCATACCGCGAAATTCTCAAGAGATGATCACAATGAGAGAAAGAGGGAGATGAGGCAGCCGGTTCGGCTGCTTCAATCGGATAAGCGGGGTTGCTACGTAGGCGGTGCCGGAGCAGCCATCCATGGCGAAACCCTTGAGCTTCGTTGGAACCCCCAGCCTCGACATCCTTGTCGAGTCGTTCGGCGCTTGTGGCGTGCCTTGGGGCACCCCACACTACAGCGCCTCACCCCTCATCCGACCGCGATGCGGCCACCTTCTCCCCAAGGAGAAGGATTCCTTAAGTTCTCTTTACCTCATTGTGCCAATTCGTATTTGAAGCACGCGCTAGCGTGCCCCTTTGCGTCTCTGCGTCTTCGCGCGAAACATTCTTCCCAGCGCTAGCGTGCATTTTCCTTCTGGCGCAACGCGCTTCTGGATCCCGGGTTCCGGGTCCAGGCCCGGAATGACACTGCCCCGGGATGACGAGGGGGTTGGGTCTGCACCGAGTCGAGCCACCAATGCCGCGACTTGAAACGCAGGTCATGGACATTCGACCGCGTTCCGGGCTAGGTTGGCAGATCGGTTTTGCAACCAGGCCAAGACATGAACCCACCAACCCAAGCGAATCGATCTGTTACCCAACGCGCTTTGGCTGCAATCGCCGCGCTGGTCCTGCTGGGCGTCGCCTATCTGCACTCCACCGGTACGGCGGCCATTACGGAGGCTGTAAACGGTACCGATATGGCGGCGTTCTTCATCGCCGCCATTCCAGTGCTATGGCTGTTCTTCACCTGGCATCTGGTAGCCATCTCGCTGCCGCTTTTTTGGGGCGCAGTATTTGCATCATCCTGGCTTCGAGCGGCCACCGTATTCGTTGCCTTGGTCGCGATCGGTGATTTCATTTTCGTGTTCAGCATCGCCGGTTGGTTTCCAGGGACCTACTTGTTGCTAGCCGTGGTCGTTTTGCTGCTGATTGCGGCGGTGGCTGGCCGTAGCAGAAAGCCTGTGTAGCTGCGCAGAACCATCGATTGCGGCGGCTGTTTTCGGCTATGCTGC
>BQJN01000062.1 GCA_021604725.1 Lysobacteraceae bacterium
AGGTTGTCGACGTTGACACCGATCTTGTCCAGCGTCAGTTCCAGCCCTTCGGGTTTGACGCTGGCAACATAGTCGAGCCGGCCACCCAAGGTGCCTTCGTCAATTTCGAAACGAACGCTGTCCTGGATGTAACGCCAGCCGGTGGTCAGTGACAGGTCGCCGATGTCCATGCTGCCGCTGGCCTGCAGTGGCTGGGTGCGGAACTGACCCTGCCAGCCGAAGCGAGCGCCGCTTGGTAGCGCGGCATCAATCTGATACGGGCTGCTTTCCTCGCCCGTCGTCTCAAACTCGGTTAGCGTTAGGTTGATCGGTTCTATGTCTTGAACGAACGGGGTTGGGATCGAGTTGTCTTCGATGTGAATAACGCCGTTGCTGATGCGGGTGGCGAAAATTTTCAGCGCTGGCAAGGCAGCACCGTCGATTTGTTCGGCAGGGGATGGCTCAGCGCTCGGTGCGTCGGCGGTGGTCAAGTCGGCGATAGACAAGGCGCCATCGGCATTGACGCGCAGGGCAAAGTAGGGCGCTTGCAGATCAATCTCGTCAAAGGTCCAGGCCCAGCGAAACAGCGATGAACTTTGAAAATTGACGTAACCGCGCGCCAGCGCCGCCAGCGGTTCGCCATCCAGATCAGCCATCGCAAAACCTTCAATGGTCAGCGATAGCGCAAACGGATTGATCTTGACGTTTTCAACGGTCACGGCCCGATTGGTGGCGGCGGATAGCTGTTTCTCGATTTGATCCTGCACAATCAGCGGCGCGATGAAAAACCCGAACACGGTGTAAACCACCACCGCCACTAAAGCCCAGAATCGAAACCCCCGCAAAGGGCGGGGCCCAAAAAGGCGCTGCAAGAATGATTTCATCAGTTGATTGTCGCCGAACGGGTGTGAAGGTCAAGTGGAGTCTAAACTGCAGACGCATGCGCTGGGGAAGAAAAGGGCACACGGGGCGCAGAGGGCGCGAAGGGAAGAGGTCGCTGGCGCGAAATCAAGAAAGGTAAACCGCCGAGATCGCAGAGCTCAATGAGAAGAGAAGAAAAGAAGGGCTCTAGTTGTGAGTTTTGAAAACGGAAAAATCACAGAGTTCGGGAGGTCAGGGAAGCGCGCAGTCCGCGGTTTGGAAAGAAATGTCACTAAGAGACAAGGAGGGCCGGTGAGCGCACCAATTGCTGCGTTTGGACTGAATCGAATACGGGGAATGGCTCTCGCGAAGCGCGCGAAGGTCGCAAAGAAGAGGAACCGCTAACGCGAAATCAAGAAAGGTAATCCGCAGACTTCCAGAGAAGATGGCAGCGAGGCCGCGTTGTAAATGGAGCCACCAAGCCATCAACTGCCATCTAGCCATCTTTGTGATACGCTAGAGACTCTGTGTCAGCCTGGTGACGATATGCAACCACAACTTTCTGTCCGTAGCGCAAAGGCGCGCGAGATTGCCCATCGGCTGGCTCGTCGAGAGCAGCGTACGATTGCCAGCATCGTTGAGCGAGCATTGGAGGATTACGAGGCGCGTCATGAAAAGCGTGAATCGGCAGCTGAATTTCTGAGTAGACTTCGCCGTGAATGCAGTGAAGATATCGATCTGGATGAAGTAATTAGAGCCAACAAGAAACCGCACTCGGGAATCGATCTGTGATTTTCGTCGACACCAATGTGGTGTCTGAAACGATGCGAAAGTCGCCGTCCACCGTTGTCCTGGACTGGATTGAGGCTAACGACTCGGTCATCGCGCTGCCTGCGGTGGTGGTGGCGGAAATCGCATTTGGCATCCAGAAAATTCGAGAGAGTGAACGCGCCGCCCGGTTGTCTCGCGGACTTGATGCATGGAGGGAACGCTATGCGGGTCGGATTTTTTCGTTCGATGAAGCTGCAGCGATATCCTATGGCGAGATCATGGGTAGTGCATCGCGTTCAGGGACAACGATGAGCGCCCCTGATGGCATGATTGCCGCGATCGTGCAGGCCAACGAGGGGGTTCTGGCAACGCGCAACGTGGCAGACTTTTCATCTTCCGGTATAAAGCTGGTTGATCCTTGGGTGCGGTGAGAGTGAGACTGAATCGAATACGGGGAATGGCTCTCGCGAAGCGCGCGAAGGTCGCAAAGAAGAGGAACCGCTAAACGCGAAATAAAGAAAGGTAAACCGCAGAGAGCGCAGAGTTCAATGAGAAGAGAAGAAATGCTCTAGTTGTGAGTTTTTTGGGAAGAAATGACACTCAGGGGCAAGGGTGGCACAGGGTGTCGATCTGGGGCCGATCCAGGGTTGCCGATCTGGCTCGGTACGGGCTACTATCACGCGCTATCATCATACTGGGGGCTTTGAGATGTTTCGGACCACACTTCGTGTAGAAAAGCTAGTGATCGCAACATTGCTGCTCGCGGTAGCCGCTGCGGCCAGCGCGCAACAGACTTATCAGTTTATTGGGCAAACCTACAACTCCGTATCGGGCACCTACCCGCCCGATGGCAACATCGAGATGTCCTTTACGGTACCAGCCGCGCTAGCACCTAATTTGAACAATGCAGACATCAGTGCGCAGGTGACCAGCTATCTCGCTGATGACTCCGTGCGAACCTATGATCCGACCGATAGCGAGATCCTGCGATTCTGGGTCACCACCGATGCGATCGGCAACATTACCTCATACAGCATTTCCTTGTATGAAGTGCCGCGAACAACTGTCGCGGGCGAGTTTTTCGAGGCCGTCGACATCGGCAAGGAAATCGGCATCGGGTCGCCGGGGTGTGATCCGTTTGACCCGGGTTGCAGCGATTCCTTCTGTCAGGAAAATGCTGGCGATGTTGAATGCACGGGCACGTGCGATAGCGGGATCCCGCTCCCGCCCGGCGGCAACTGGGGCCAGAATTTCGACATCGTCAGTGGTGTGGCCGACCTGTGTCCAGCCAGTGGCTTTCTGCCAATCAGCGCGCCAGCGCCGGCCAGGGCGGTTCCGTCGATATCAATGACCGGCCTTGGTTTGCTCAGCATGCTGATGTTGGCACTTGGGCTGATTGCGGTGCGGCAACGGTAAGCGACCCCGGTTGATCAAATGACAGGCAGTCCCGGACAGGGCGGTCCGGGACCTCTCAATTCACTTCGAACGACTGCAACTCAACCGGCAGGAGTGATGGACCGGCAAACACATCGTCGACGTAAATCGTGAAGTCGGCCGATGGGGATAAGCTAGTGCAAAAGACCTGGATCTCGGCGCTGGTGGCGGCCTCAACTGTTGTGTTAACGATGGGTTCCCAGCCGCTGGTTGTTGCTATTGCGGAATTTCCCGGAATCTGAGTCGCTGAGCCTGTGCAGCCCGGCATGCTCCAACGTACCAGGGTGACCGTGCAACTGACGTCGGTTGCGCCCATCGGTCGCGGGTCGGCCAGGCGCACGAAGCCGCCTCTGCCGTAACTGCCGTCTGCAGTCAGAGTGAAGCACGCGCTGGTTGCCCCGCCGGATGCGGGAATTACATCGACAACGAAGCTCCCATCAATCTCCAAAGACGCGGCTCCGCTGCGTTGCACAGATGTGTTTCTGCTGATTGTTGATCCTGCCAGAGTCCACGTCGATCCCAGTGGGTCCTCAAAGCCGCAATTTCCAACCTCATTGCCGGCTTTGGCGGTGCAGTCAGCTTGAGCTGCGGTTACGCCAAACAGCAAAGAAACCATGCAAACCAAGCCCAGATTTCGCAAAAACAACATACGATGCCCCCGATGTGTGTGAACTTACGATTGCCAAGAGTCTACTCTGATGTAACGCGGTGGGCCAGAACAGGGATGCAACGAGGTGAAGCGCTCGCGTTGCGAGGTTTGAAAACGGATAGCACAGAGGGCGAAGAGATCAGGGAGGCGCGCGCTGCGCGGTTTGGAAAAAATGGAACTAGGAGACAAGGTGGGGCGGTGAGTGCACCAATTGCTGCGTTTGGACTGAGTTGAATAAGGGAATGGCTCTCGCGAAGGTGAGTACGCCATAGTGCGGAGTGCCCCAAGGCACTCTGCGGCGGGCGAACGACTGCACATGGGTGAGCGGGCCAGTAGAGCGAGTGCCTTGAATGGCACTCGATCCCCGCGAACGATCGCACATGGATGTGCGGGCTGGGTGAGGTCCATGGACGGTTGTTGCCATCATCGTAGCCTATTGGCAGTGCCAGACTCACCCATGGACGGTTGTTGCCATCATCGTCAAATTGGAAATCGCCATTGCCCGCCGCTAACGCGAAATCAAGAAAGGTAAACCGCAGAGAGCGCAGAGTTCAATGAGAAGAGAAAAAGGGCTCTAGTTGTGAGTTTTGAAAACGGAAAAATCGCAGAGTTCGGGGAGGTCAGGGAGGAGAGCACTGCGCGGTTTGGAAAAAGTGACACTAGCAGGTAAGGAGGGCCGGTGAGGTCGCGCTGCTGCTTTGAATTTTGAATGCAAGAAGATGGAAGGGTAAAACCGCGCCGAGGCAAGGAGTTCGACGAGAAAAAGACAATAGAAAGAGGCTCGCTCAGGTCATGCTTCGCCACTATTTCGTAAACGCTGCGCGGCAATCTGGTTTGAGGTACGCTACTGCGTTGCTCTACCTGTGCAATGGTTAACAAGCGATGCGTATTGGTACATTTATAGGTTTGCTCATACTATTCTCGGCGGCCCACGCTGACACCCTTATCGACGACTTTTCAGACGTTCAAAGCACTACCAGTCAGAGCGAGGAAATGGCATCCGGGGCACTGGGAATGGTTCGCTTCCTTGGTGTTGTCATTTCAGGTCAACAGGAAATGTCCGTCGCCGGAGACGGCACAGCTACCTGCCGGGAGACGGTTGCGAATGGGTTTGCATCTTGCCGAATCATTTACGACGGGGTAGATGACGACGCGGATATGCCGGAGACCAATGGGCTGTCTAACGTAAATTTGATCTCATCGGGCGAAACAATGATCCCCATTGTCGTGACCGAATTTACTGGAACGACCGGGCAAATCGATGTGCTCTTTCATCCAGCAGACCCGATGGGCGATGTGTGTGATTTGAGCACAGGATCCTACAATGCACCAGGAACATACAATCTTCAGTTTACCTCTGACCCGGACTGCGTCGGCCTAAATGATATTGGCGGAGTGAGAGTGAATATCAGCCTGAACGGACCGGGGTCGTCCACGACGTTTTCAATGCTGGAAACAACGCCGGTTACCTTGTTGCAATTCGACGTGGACTAAGCTGACTGCAACTGTTTGGCCGCGTTGCGGCGTCTTCGTCATTCCGGGCTTGACCAGACTATTATCCTGACAACCTCAAACTCACTAGCTCGAGGTCGTCCACGATTAACCATCCATGGCTAACGCGGACACGAACTTTCAGAAGCGTGGTTATGAAAGTTCTTCATTTTCAATAACTTGAAAATGCCGGCCCATCCGTAGGCCGGTCGAGCTGGTCCAGAAACGTAAACTGTGGACGCGCTCTAGCTCGAATGAAACGATTTCTATTGATGATTCTCTGCCTCGTGTTCCTGGCGGGTAGCTTCTTCCTCGGCGGCACCTACATGTTGTTTGTAACCGACCTCAACGATCAGCAGGCAGCATTTCGCAACGTCGAGGGGCGACTGCAGATGTTGGGCAGGCATGGATTGCCGGGCGATAGTCTGTACAGCCAGTTGTTTGTATCTGATGTACTCAATGACCTGACTCGGTTGTCTGCTTCCTGTTGTTTGCCGGAAAACCAATCCATTGTGGTGGGGCAGTGGATTGATGAGGTTGCACCGTATGCCGAGAAGGTGGGGTTGGTGGACATGCACTCGCAGCTGGCTGGCGTTTATCAGGAACATCTGGATGATGAACCCGAGTGGGTTGCGCGGGTTTTTTTGTTGAGTGTGGATACATGATCCAAGAAAATGCACTGTTGCTTGCGCCTTCGCGCGCCACTGGATTCCGGATCATCTGGAGAAGCGCGGACCTGGGTTGGTCCGCGCCGCCTAGTTCTTGCTATTGAGCCATCTTCTGTTCAAGCACCTGCAAGCGTGCCAGCTTGGAGCCCAAGCCTTCGCCGTCCAGCTTGTGGTTGGTCAGCAGCGGTGCCATCAGCAGTTCGAATACCTCGTCCAGCGGGCCGAAGTTGACGGTTCTTGCTTTGTCGGCGATGGCTTCCTGGTCGATGGCGCGGGATTTTAATACCCGATACAAATCAAGCGCGTGGTGCGGATAGGTTTCCTCATCGACGGTTTGCAATGCTGCGTACAGGTCGTCTTCGTCGTATTTCGCAAAATCAATGTGGTGCTCAACCATGGGGTCAATCGCTCTGTTCCAAGTGAAGTAATAGCGTATGTCGACAGCGCCGCCGCAGGCGAGGGTCTTTGGTTGGGGGCCATAGGTCATGCATGGCGGCGAGGTGTCGTTGTCGTCTTGCTATATGCATTTGCACTTAGTATGCTATGTGTCAATGCACTTAGCTGGAACCGCCACCTGTGAGCCTTGAACACATCCTGTTGGGCATACTCAAAGAGCCTGCGTCGGGGTACGACTTAAGGCCGGTCTTTGAGCGCGTGTTTCGCCACTTCTGGGGCGCGGACAGTTCGCAGATCTATCGCGTACTCAATCGCCTGGAGAAACAGAACAAGCTCGATAGCTGGATGGAGGCCTCGGATAAGGGACCGGATCGGCGTGTCTATCGGACCACGGACGCTGGCCGAGCCGATTTGCTGGCCTGGCTGCAGGCCGGTCCCGTGTTTGGCACCGAAAAGTTCACCTACCTGGCGCAGATCTATTTTCTCGGCGAGGTGGGTGACTTGAAGTGGAGCGAGGCGTTTTTCCAGTCGATTCGTGATGACCTGAAGACGTCACTGGATGAGCTGCGTGCGACCGAGGCGGGCTGGAGCCAGAACCCGGACTACCCCGACAACTTGAGCACCATCGATTTTCACCGCCAACTCACCTTGTCCATGGGCCTGCACAAGATCGCAGCCCTGGTGGAGTGGGCGAACGAATCGCTTTCGCGTATTCGGCAACGACAGGCCAACGAGGGCCAAACCAATGACTGAACTGATTTACCAGGCACTGCTGAAAACCCACATGATTGCCGGATTGTTGGCGTTGCCGATCTTCTGGATTCCTGCCCTGACCAAAAAGGGCAGCCCGATTCACCGCCGTGCCGGAAAGTGGTTTCTGATCTTGATGGTGTTCGTGGCTGCCACCGGCTTGCCACTGGCGCTGCGCTTCGTCGCCATCGGGCGGTTTGTGTCCGGGACGTTCCTGGCCTATCTGTTTGTCATTACCGCAACGGCGCTGGCCACCGCCTGGTATGCATTGAAATTCAAGCGCGATTACCGCCAGTTTTACGGCAACCCCTACCTGTTGGTCGGCCTTGTTAACTTGTTGGTCGGGGCGACGGTGCTGTATTTGGGCCTCAGCAATGGCACCACCCTGCTGACATTGTTTTCCTTCATCGGCATAGCGACCGGTGTGTCGATGTTTGTTCGGAAACGGCGCATCGATCGTGGTGAACCGGATTCCACATGGTGGCTGCAGGAGCATCTAGGTGGGATGTTTGCAGCAGGCATTGCAGCGCACGTGGCGTTCGGCGCCTTTGGTTTGAGTCGAATCTGGCCTGCCTACGCCAGCATAGAGGGTTGGATTGGCATGCTGCCCTGGTTGGCACCGGTGGTTATCGGTACGGTGGCCATTTCGGTGCAGACGCGCAAATACAGAAACATGGCCAGTTAATTTGAAGTCCATGGGTCGTATGGAACAGGTGAAAGAGATGGTTGCGTGCTATCTTTCGCAATAATTGCAGCTTTCCCAGTGTTTTTGGCACGGACCATCGATGGAACAAATTTACTCCTGGTTTCGGCAGCGGTTCTCCAATCCGCAACTGATTATCTTGCTGGCCCTGATCGGCGTTGGCTTGCTGGTCGTTGTCGGCATGGGTCAGATGTTGGCCCCGGCTTTGGCTGCCGTGGTCATCGCCTATTTGCTTGAGGGTGTGGTCAAGCGGCTGCGGAAGTTCGGCCTGGAGCGGTTCTGGTGTGTATTAATGGTCTACACGCTGTTCATTGCTACTGTCTTGTTTCTGGTGTTGTGGTTGTTGCCGATACTCTATCGCCAGTTGTCGCAGCTGGTCGCCCAAGTGCCAAACTTCATCGTCAAGGCGCAAGCGTTGATGGTCGAGCTACCTCAGAAATACCCAACACTTATTACCGAAGCGCAGGTGGAACAAGCGACGGCAGTCATTGGTGATCATGTGGCCACTTTTGGCCAGTCGATCCTGTCCAATACCGTGACGTCAGTATTTGGCATCATTACCATCATCGTTTACCTGATTTTGGTACCGGTATTGGTGTTCTTCTTCATGAAGGACAAATGGTTGATCATGGACTGGATTCGCAACTATTTGCCCAAGAATCATGATCTGGCCGCTGAAGTCTGGGGTGAAGTTGATCTGCAGATCGGTAACTATATTCGCGGCAAGACGCTGGAGATCTTGATCATTGGTGCGGTCACTTATGTGACCTTTACCTGGTTCGGTCTGCAGTACGCCATGTTGCTGGCAACGGCGGTGGGTTTCTCCGTACTGATCCCCTACATCGGTGCCGCTGTGGTCACCATTCCCGTTTTCTTTGTCGCGTTGCTGCAATTTGGCTGGACCTCGGAGATGTATGGCGTAATGATCGCCTACGGCATCATCCAGCTCCTGGATGGCAATGCGCTGGTGCCACTGCTGTTTTCCGAAGTGGTCAACCTGCACCCGATCGCGATCATCGTTGCCATCCTGGTGTTCGGTGGGCTGTGGGGCTTTTGGGGTGTGTTTTTCGCCATTCCGTTGGCCACTTTGGTGCAATCGGTCCTGCATGCCTTCAAGGCGACCCGCGAAAAAGACGAAGAGACCGTGATCGAAACGGCGTGAGCGGACAACGCGGTACGCCCTGCGCATACATAAACCAATCCGTATAATGCGCGTCCAGGCTTTGGGCCGGGCTGCGGCCGAGTTAGCAACAAGGCAAGACGCGTGACGAACAAAGGTTCGAGCAACAAGGAATTGCTCGATCAAATCAAAGTGTTGGTAGATGGCTGTTTTGGTGCTGACCAGGACGGCCTGCGCAAGCGTGTGCGACGGATTGAGGAGCGTATGCGAGCGGGCAAGCCGGTGGATAAAGCGCTGCCGCTGCTGATCAATGCGGTGGAAGTGTCTGCGCAGCGTGTGGAGCAGCGCAAGGCGCGGAGCGTGCGCGTTGACTACCCGGAAGCATTGCCGATATCGGCCCATGTCAATGAACTGAAGCAAGCCATTGCGGAGCATCAAGTGGTGATTGTTGCTGGCGAGACCGGCTCCGGCAAGACCACCCAGCTTCCCAAGGTTCTGCTGGACTCAGGTTTCGGCATTCAAGGGCTAATCGGCGTCACCCAGCCGCGGCGCCTCGCCGCCAGAACGATTGCCGATCGGCTGGCTGAGGAATTGCAAGTGGAGGGCGGCGACCTGGTCGCTAGCCAGGTTCGTTTTGACGATCAATCGTCAGCCAACACGCAGATCAAGGTGATGACCGATGGCATCTTGCTGGCCGAAGCCAGCGGCGACCCTGATTTGCGGAACTATGACGCAATTGTCCTTGATGAGGCCCATGAGCGCAGCCTGAATATCGACTTCCTGCTGGGCATTCTCAAGCGCGTGCTGCAACGCCGGCCCGAACTGAAACTGCTGGTCACATCGGCCACTATCGATACCGATCGTTTCTCACGGTTTTTCGATGATGCACCTGTGTTCGAGGTGTCTGGACGCGGCTACCCAGTCGATATCATCTATCGGCCTTTGGATGAAGACAGGGATCTTTCATTGCCGGCGGCCATTGGTGAGGCCGTTGATGAGCTCAACACCATTGACCGTCGTGGTGATGTTCTGGTTTTTCTGCCCGGTGAGCGCGACATTCGTGAAGTGGCCAATGAGTTGCAGCGCAGGCACCTCAGAAACACTGAAGTTTTGCCTCTGTTCGCTCGATTGTCGGCTGCCGAACAACGACTTATTTTTCATCCTGGGCGCGCCCGGCGCATTGTGTTGGCGACCAACGTTGCCGAAACGTCGCTGACCGTACCGCGCATCAAGTTTGTGATCGACTCGGGCCTGGCACGCATCAGTCGATACTCGCATCGGACCAAAGTACAGCGCCTGCCGATTGAAGCGGTGTCGCAAGCCAGCGCCAATCAACGATCTGGCCGCTGTGGTCGACTCGGTCCGGGCACGGCCATTCGGCTCTACTCAGAAGATGATTTGGTCGCACGACCTCAGTTTACCGAGCCGGAGATTCAACGCACGTCGTTGGCTGCGGTGTTGTTGCGAATGGCGGTACTGAAACTTGGGCGAATCGAAGACTTTCCCCTGGTTGACCCTCCGGCACCGCAGCTGATCAAGGATGGCTATCAGTTGTTGCGAGAGCTCGGCGCATTTGACGCCAAACAACAGCTCACTTCACTGGGTTGGCGCCTCGGCCAGTTGTCAGTCGACCCTCGACTCGGAAGAATCCTGATAGAGGCGGAAGGTACGCCGATATTCACCGATGCATTGACCATTGCCGCAGGCCTCAGCATTGCTGATCCGCGAGAGCGGCCGATGGACATGGCGGCAAAGGCCGACGAGGCACATGCAAATTTTGCCGATCCCAGGTCGGACTTCGCAAGCTTGTGTCGTTTGTATCTGAGCTCACGAATGATGATGCGCGAGCTTTCGTCCAACCAGTATCGCAAATGGTGCAAACGGCACTTCCTGTCCTGGATGCGCCTGCGCGAATGGCATGACCTTCGCAAGCAGTTGGCCGCAGATATGCAGGGCAAGGCGGAGTTGCGACTGCCCAAGCCGGGCCAGCAGTTGGCTATGAGTGATGATGCCACTGTCGACGTTTTGCATCGTTGCGTTTTGTCGGGCTTTTTGTCACAGGTAGGCCTGAAGACAGAGGAGGGCGACTACACTGGTGCACGTCAACGCAGGTTCTCGATATTTCCCGGCTCAGTGCTGTTCAACAAAGGGCCGAAGTGGGTAGTCGTCGGGCAGTTGATGGAGACGTCTCGAACTTTCGGCCTGTATGTTGGCGCAGTTCGCCCGGATTGGGTCGAAAAAGCCGCTGCAGACCTGGTTAAGCGGCATGTGTTTGACCCGCATTGGTCCAGGAAATCCGGTCGCGTTGCTGCCTATGAGCAAATCACGTTGTTTGGCTTGGTGCTGGTGGAGCGTCGTCGCATCGATTTTTCGAAGGAGGACCCGGCCGCCGCCAGGGCATTGTTCATCCGGGCGGCGCTGGTCGAGGGCGACATCGAGTTGAAGCCAGCGTTCTTCGCGCACAATCAGCAATTGCGCGAGTCGGTCGAGGATCTGGAGGACAGGCAACGTCGGCGCGACCTGCTGGTGCATGATAGTGAGTTGGCCGCATTCTATGAGCAACGCTTGCCGCCATCGGTCACTGACAAGGGATCCCTGCTGAAATGGCTCAAATCAGCGGATGAGTCCCAGTTAATGATGGAGCCGGAGGCCTTGCTGGCGCAGGATACGTCAGACACCGTGGTCGAACAGTTTCCGGATACCCTGCATATCAATGATCGTTCACTGCCTTTGAGCTATCGCTTTGAACCAGGGACTGACGATGATGGTGTTAGCGTTGATGTTCCCTTGGCCCTGTTAAATCAGCTTGACGAGCAGCGCATCGATTGGTTGGTACCGGGCTTGATCGAAGAGAAGGTCGATGCCCTGATTCGCTCTTTGCCGAAGGCGCGGCGTCGCTTGCTGGTGCCGGTGCCTGACTACGCCCGTGCAGTCATGGAGTCGTTGTCATTCGCACAGGGTGACCTGAAAACAGAAATGGCGAGTGAGCTCAGTCGAATCCGCGGCGATCGGTTCGAGCCTGATGAGTTCAACCCCGAAGGCATCGCCGACCATTTGCGAATGAATATTCGGCTGTTCGATGATCAAGGCACGCTGTTGACGCAAGGGCGCGATCTGGCCCAGTTGCGTGCCAGCCACGGCGATTCGGCGAGCCGTTCGCTGGTTCATGGAGCCAGGCCGAAGTGGATGCAGGAGCGCTATCAGTGTTGGCCGCCGCACGACTTGCCCGCATCCATCGAAATCCAGGGCGTTGCTGTCACGCCAGTGTTCTCAGACCTTGACGACGGTATTGAGATCGCTCTGGTCGAGGATGAAGAAACGGCACAGATTTGGCATGCCGAAGGCGTGACACGCTTGATCATGCTGTCCCTGAGCGCTGAGATTCGACAAGCGCAGCGTCAGTACCAGCCCAGCAAAGCGGCCGCCATGAGTTACATGGCGTTGGGTTCGATTGATGACCTTCGTGAGGAATTGGCCTGGCGTGTTAGCCACGACCTGGTTCGAGATCACCCTTTGCCGCGCTCGGCGTCAGAATTTGCAACCCTGCTTGAGTCGGTTCGATCGCGCCTGATTCGGCATTATCACCGCATATTCGAGCTGGTGAATGCCATTGTTGCCGAGTTTGGCGAGCTAAGACGCTTGATCAAGCGTTCTCCACAGTTGGACAGTTCGGCACGGACGGACCTGACCACGCAGCTGGGTTACCTGGTCTACGAGGGGTTCGTCGGTGAGGTGGCCTACGCTTTCCTGCAGCACTATCCGCGCTACCTCGATGCTGTGCGACGGCGTTTGCAAGCGCGCTCGGTAGATCCGGTCAAGGACGCCGAACGCCAGGCCCTGGTGGAGACGTTTTGGTTACCGTACCTTGATTTGTGTGAAAGCGGCGTGTATCCGGCGGCGATGGCTCAGTTGCACGAAATGATCGAGGAGTATCGCGTTTCCTTGTTCGCTCAAGCGTTGAGGACGGCACAAAAAGTGTCGCCCAAGCGGCTCTCAAAACAACTAGCTCAGGCCGCAGCAGCCGTCGAGCGCAAGCAATAGAATCAACTATTTGATTCGCTTGACGCGAATAACTCGTCCAACGTCTTCAACACGCAGCGCCCAACTGCCCATGAACTCCGGGGTGATGGTGACTTTCGGGTTGGTGACCGACTTGGTGCGATAGCTGCCACCACGAACTTGCTTCCAGACCTGACCATTTTCCATGGTGAACCTTGACTGGCCGGCCCAGCCCTTGAACTCACCCACGATCCGCGTCTCAATCGGCTGGATGTCGGAAAAGTCGCGCTCGAAACCGCGTCGATCTTGTTCTGGCTCAGCTGGGGTAGCGGGGGTCGCGACGGCTGCCGCCGCCGGTGCTGAGCAGTCCATTTTCTCTCTGAGCCAGCGGTTCAGAGCATTCAGTTCATCCTCGCTTAGCTTGTCGAGGCCCGCCTGCTTGAATTCAGCCGGCGACATTTGGTCGCCCAGTTCCGCGATATCGCAGTTAGCTTGTGCTTGTGTGCTTATGAGTCCGGCCAGTATCAGGGCGTAAACGCAAGATTGGTACGGTTGGCCTGATCGATCAAACAGAGCTTTCATCGGAGTGCGATTTCCACATATCTCAGGTGAGGGTGAAGAGTAACGCGGATGACCGGAAACATCCAAGGGAAGCTAGCCACCAGGTGTGGCGTATAAAGGTTTTTTGCCTGGGTCGCCTTCGGCACGATGCAATTTCCTCGTATCTGGAGTATAATCGCGCGCCCCGCGACACCCCGGCGGCCGTTAAATGGCGCGCCATGCAGGTGATGCTGCTTTCGGAACTCTTGCGAAAGTTCTTAATAACCTCGCCAAAGTTATTGAAATCAAAACGCAATCTTAACGAAACCTGTATCAGGTCGTGCTAGGCTTTGTGCCAGAAGGTACACGCGACGCTTCGCCCTGCATGACGAAGTATGCTGCAGTACCGATCGAACAAAATTTGTGTTGAAATACACAAAAAAGGGCCGCGCATGGTACACTGCGCCCCAGCTGAATGATGGCTGCGGGCGGTTTGCTGCCTTCGCAGACCGGGAACGCGCGAAAACACGCTGTGATTGCAGCGAATTTTCACGAAAGATCAATGAGTGACGACAGATAATAGTGATATCAATGACAACAGTTAGCCGCCCGTTGAGTGTGGGCCTGCTTGGTGCGACCATTGCATTGTTCGCCTTGCCGGCATCGGCCTTGGAACGAACCATTCGAGTTGAGCGAAACGCGAGTGGGACGGTAGTCCAGGAGTTCTCAGGAAAGGTACGTTTCGATCAGTCCACACGCGACCTGATTATTGATACATCGACCGGCAACCGACGTTGCGGATCAGGTGGCTCGGTAAGCCGCTTGTCTGGCGACAGCATGTTGCTCGATGGCCTGCGGTATGAAATCCGTGATTTTGATTACATCGCGGACAGTCGCAAGCCAGTAACAGTGCGGCCAAGTTCGAAAGGCATTTTTCCTCTGTGTACAGCGCCTGCCGCCGGCAAATCTGCAGGTGATCAGATTCGCGCGCCGGGGCAGCTTGAACTCGATATCGAAGTCGCTGTAGGCGGTGTCAATGGGCGAAAAGTCGTTCCATTGTCGTCAAATGCGTTGTACCTGACCGGCACCGACCGAATCCGCGTGCCTATTGCTGAAAACGTGATTTGTATGGAGTTCAATCCCGGTTCAGGGGTTGGGCTTGAGTTGGTTGACAGCTACGGCGTCAACAACGGCCTGGTTAATGGCCTAAGTTCCATTGTCTACCATCCGTTCGCAGGTGGTGGCAGCAACGAAATGAGCATGCGCATCGACACCACCGATGACCTGGTGTGCGTTGCCGTTCCTGGATCGACACGCGGAGCGGTTGCTCCAAGCTGTAACAATGTTGTTCCAGATCGCATTTTTGCAGGTGGCTTTGGCGATGCCGTGTCGGCACCACCACCCGACATCGGCCCGCCCGGCGTCGATTTGCAGGTCGATTTTGTACCAGTTCTGTTCCCGACCGTGGCCGGCGGCGGTGGCTCCGATGAGCCAGGCATTTATGACATCATCGTCACCAACTGCGGCATGACCAACGCGACCAACGTCCAACTGCGCGACCTCTACCCGCGGGGTAACAGTGCCGTGCCTCGCATGGAAGGCCAGACCTCAACCTGGGAGTGTGTCAGTGGCGGTGTCTGTTCACCGGACTCAGGCAATGGCTACATTGATGTCAACCTGGGCAATATGGCCTCACAGCAGTCGATTACCGTTCGGGCGACACGCTCGCTCGACTCATCAGCGAACAACCAGGTTGGTCAACAGCTTGAAATTGTAGCCGCTGCGATGCCTTCAACCAGCGATGGTGAAACCCTGTTGGAAAACAACACCAGCATGTGGAATCTGCCGGTACAGTTGATCAACAACCTGCCGCCTGTGGTGACTTTGACTCAAAACACCAGCGCGGCGATCCTCGAAGACAGTTCCGACATCCAACTGACCGGCTTGACAATCCGAGCCACCGACGATGACGGCACTGTTCAGTCGATCGCGGTGACCAGTGATACGCCGAGCCTGATCAGCAACGGCAACATTGATGTCAACAGCAGCAACCTGAACAATATTCTGGTCTCTGTCACACCAACTGCCGACCAAAACGGTACGGCTGTGCTGCGACTGGTCGCGACTGACAATGAAGGCTCGACCTCGACGCCGGTGTTCCTCAACGTGCCCGTTACGGCGGTCAATGATCCACCGCGTTTCTCTGTTAAAGGTGAGTTCTCGGTAGATGTTGGCTCGACCGTGACTTATAGCTTCGGTCGCACCTGTGATTGGCCGCATGACACGATCACTGACCCCAATTCAGGTGATCAGGTCGTAGAATGCGCCGAGCACATCTGGCCAAGCAACGTGCAGCCACCATTTTTCACAGAGAATGGCTGGATGTTCGACATGACATCAGGACCGACTAACGAGTCTGATTCGGTGAGCTATTCAACTTCAATCATCTGGACTAACCAGAGCGGCATGTTCAACGTGGCCATTCCGCCTGCGGTCGATGAGGTTGATGGCGAGTTTGAGTACCTGCTGACTGGTCTGTCTGGAATCGCCATCGTGCAGATTACAGCGACCGACGATGGTGGTACCGCCAACGGTGGCTCCAACGAGACCGTATTCAACCTGCGGATTGAAGTTGAGAACAGTTCACCAGAGATTTGTGGGCTGAATTCGACGGGTATCGGTGACTGTCAACCCATTACCGGCCCGGGCGATGACTGGCCGGCGGCACTGAACGAGGACCGCAGCAACCATTGTGATGCTGGTCCCGGACCGTTCACCTGGAATCTGAAAACCGAAGAGAACCTCGACAATGGTTGTGAGACCAATGTGTTGGGCGGCGGTGTTCAGAACTGGGGCATCATGGTGTTCGACGAAGAAGGTGACTCAGTACAATCGGTAGTTGCCAACGCCGTCAACAGTGCTGGCCTGATCGATAACTCCATCCTGGTCGGTCCACTCACCGTGGTTGAGTCAGGTGGTGTCTATGAGGTTCAGATTGCTGACGACGACATTGCGCAAGATGCCAGCGGCACGGCCTACATCGCGTTTACCGTGACCGACAGCGCCGGGAGTAGTTCGGTCTCCGATCCAATTCCGGTCGAAGTCCGATCCGTAAACGATGCACCTGAGTTCACCATCGCGCCACCAGCTGCATGTGGCGGGGCGACATGCGATTGGGACGAACTCAATAGCACGCTGACCATTACCCCGGCAGCCACACGTGGCCTTGTAAGCCTGGTTATTGATCCTCTGGCGGTAGTCGACACTTACGGTGCCGGAGAAGATGATCAGGCAACGCTGGGTTGGTTCCTCAGCATGAGCGAACCCTTGGGTTGCGATACCGGAGATAACGGTGTCATTGGATTCTACTCAATGACCGCCGGCGTGATGACCATGGGCTATTGTACCGACGCCGCTCAAGATCTTGATGGCGTCGAGGTGGGTATCGAACTGAGAGATAATGGTGGCACCGACTTTGGTGGAACCAACAGCTCTGGTGTTCGCGACATCACCATCATTTTCCAATAAGCAATCAACAGCGGCTCGGCATCACTTTGATGCCGAGCCGTTCTCGTTCTCGTGCAGCCTGAAAAGACCGACTATCCGCTGGATGCATCGCAATGGTGGTTGCAGCACGTAGACTCTTCAGCTGACACCTCGGCGCATCGCCTGGTGCAGTCGCTTTGTGACCCTTCCCTGACGCTCAAGCACCATGAGGGTCAAGCCTCCGAGTTTCACCTAACCCATATGCTGGCCTTGCTAGGCAAATTGGGCGTTGGCGAAGAGACCTTGTTGTCGGCAGCGATCTTCCATGCCGCTCAATGCGGCTTCATCAGCATCGATGAAACTGGCCGTCAGTTCGGTGACGGACAGAGAACCTTGCTCGAGCAACAGCTGGCGGTTGTTGACCTTATTGAGCGACAGAGTTGGCCTCGAGACGAGCAGGACGTCGAGGGTTTGCGACGGCTGCTGCTAGCCATGGTCCATGATCCACGCGTGGTATTCATTCAGTTGGCGGACCGCCTGGTGTTGTTGCGCAATTGTGCTGACGCCAAGCAGGAGCTTCGGCAAAAATGGGTCGCTCAGACTCAGGGCTTGCATGCACCTCTGGCCAATCGGCTGGGCATCTGGCAGCTGAAGTGGGAACTTGAAGATCTGGTGTTTCGCTACTGCGAGCCCGTGGCTTACAAGAACATCGCCAGGTTGCTCGATCAGCGGCGCGTTGATAGACAAAACTACGTCGCAACTATGGTCGAACAGTTGTCAGCGGCATTGCGTGAAAACGATCTGCCCGCCGATGTCGCCGGTCGACCAAAACACCTGTACAGCATCTATCGCAAGATGCAACGCAAAGGTCTGGATTTCAGCCAGTTGTATGACATTAGAGCAACGCGCGTGTTGGTCGACACCGTTGGACAATGTTACGCCGCGTTGGGTGTGGTTCATTCCTGCTGGCGTCCCATCTCCGAAGAGTTTGACGACTACATTTCGGCGCCAAAACCCAACGGTTATCAGTCGCTGCATACGGTGATCGTGGGCCCCGGGGATTTGCCCGTTGAGGTGCAAATTCGAACCCGAGACATGCACGCGCACGCCGAGCTTGGAGTTGCAGCGCACTGGGTCTACAAGGAAGGTACGCCACACGATGCAAGTTATGCTCGCAAGGTCAGCTGGATGCGGCAACTGCTGGATGAGCCTGCTGGTTCCGATGACAGTGATGGCTTGCTGGAATCATTTTCGGACGACGCCGAGGATGGCCGCATTTACGCGTTCACACCGAACGGACAAGTGATTGATCTGCCGCGAGGTTCGA
Organism: Lysobacteraceae bacterium; assembly: GCA_021604725.1. Classification (GTDB taxonomy): domain Bacteria; phylum Pseudomonadota; class Gammaproteobacteria; order Xanthomonadales; family BQJN01; genus BQJN01. The sequence continues at coordinate 18,175 of BQJN01000062.1, forward strand.
CGCCACTGGATTTCGCCTATCGCGTGCACACCGAAATTGGTCACAGCTGCAAGGGTGCCCGGGTCAACGGTCGCATTGTCCCGCTGACAACTGAACTGGGCAACGGCGACTCGGTCGAGATCATGCGCTCAAAACATGCCAGTCCGAGCCGGGATTGGTTGAGTCCGCGCGAGGGGTATCTAAGGTCGTCAAGAGCACGCTCCAAGGTTCGGCAGTGGTTCCGTCGAGCTGAATTCGGAGAAAATCTGGCCGCGGGACGCGATATGTTTGATCGCGAGTTGAGCAAGCTGTCGATCCCAGGCCCGGATATGAAAGAAGTGGCAAAACGCTTCAACTTTCAACGCAGTGACGACCTTCTGGCTGCCATAGGTCGAGGCGACCTCAGTGTTGCCCAGGTGTTGCGGCCCTATCTGGCCGATCAACGGCCACTGAAAGCGCATACCGTAAGCGCCCCGCCGTCGCAGCGCAGCAGCGGTTTGGTCATTCGCGGTGTGGGCAATTTAATGACCCAGTTGGCACGCTGTTGCAACCCGGTCGCGGGTGATCGTGTGATGGGCTATATCACCCAGGGCCGAGGTGTAACGGTGCATCGGTCCAACTGCAAGTCGATCCAGAAAATGATCGACGAGGGCAACCCAAGGTTGATCGAGGTCGAGTGGGGCAGTCACGAGGCTCAGCAATACTCCGCCAAGGTCCGCGTCAGTGCCTGGGATCGAAGAAACCTGCTGAGCGATGTTTCGGCTACGGTAGCCAACGCCGGTTTATCTGTGGCTGGCTTGCAATCGCGAGTCGATCCGGCAACGCAGCATGCCACCATAGACATCGAGCTATTGGTCAATGACCTGGAACAACTGTCATCGACAATGTCCCGTTTGCAGGGCTTGCCGAACGTTGAGCGTGTCGAGCGGACAGCCTGAGTGCGTACGTCGGTTTTTCTGGTGGCAGAATTTGACGAGACACAGAAAACCCTTCCTGATAAGGTACGTCCTCATGCGATAATCGTCGCCGAATAGTGGCCGACGGCTGTTGTGCACCTTTCGGCAAGGTGCCTATTAGGATTCAGGGGCTAGATGAGCAAAGAAAACGCAAATAACGTCGAAGTCCCAGGTTACCGTATTGTACGGCCCCTGGGGCGTGGCGGAATGGCGTCCGTTTATCTGGCCATTCAGGAGTCTGTGGAGCGCGAGGTCGCTCTAAAGGTGATGTCGCCGGTATTGTTGGTGGACCCTTCGTTCAGCGAACGGTTCTTGCGTGAGGCGCGAATCGCCGCGAACTTGCATCATCGCCATATTGTTGCCGTGCACGATGTCGGTGCTCATGGTGACTATCATTATATTGCGATGGAGTACCTGGCCGCCGGCGCGTTTGGGCGCAAGGGCAATGCCTGCGAGCCGGACGTGGCGCTGCGTATCGTCAAGGAAATTGCCAGCGCACTCGATTACGCACACAGCAAGGGCTATATCCACCGTGACGTCAAACCGGACAACGTGTTATTCCGAGAGGATGGCTCAGCGGTTTTAACCGACTTTGGCATTGCCCGTGCGACAGACTCGGCCACCCAAATGACCAGAACCGGTTCGGTCATTGGCACACCACACTATATGAGCCCGGAACAGTCGCGTGGCAACCAGGTTGACCGCCGTGCCGATCTTTATAGCCTGGGCATCGTCTTTTATGAGTTGCTGCGTGGCAGGGTGCCATTTGAAGGTGAGGATTCGCTTTCGGTCGGCATCAAGCACATTACCGAGCCGGTACCGGTGTTGCCGCCTGCGCTCAACCAGTACCAGAGTCTGATTGAACGCCTGCTGGCCAAGTCGCCTGATGACCGCTACCAGACCGGTGAAGAGGTGGTCGAGGCGATCGCTGCATTGCAGACCAACCCCGACGTCTCGGTTGTCCCTCCATCACCCGATGTGCCGATTTCGCGGGCACAGTCAACACTGCTGATCGACACCGGTCAACGCAGGAAAGCTGAGCCGAATCTGGGTGATTTGGCGGGTGTTGCCGAAGGGGGCTTGGGCAATGTTCGGTCGCGTCATAGTTCAGCACCGAAGGCGTCTGGATCCCGTGCCTGGATCGTCTGGCTATTGTTATTGGTCGGAGCTGGCGCGACAGCATGGTTCCAGCAAGACTGGATACGAGCGCAGCTGGTCGCCTATGACCTGATACCTGGCGAGGAAACTTCGGTGACCGAGCAAGTGGCCGGTACTGAGACCCAAACGCCTGTCGTCGAAGAAGAGCCCGAGCTGCCTGCCGAAGTGCCGCTGATTGAGCCGGAAGTGCCGCAGTTGACGGCTGAGCAACACCTGGCCACAGCCGAGGCGGCCATGTTGGACGGACGTTTGTTGCCACCGGACGAGAACAACGCCTACGACCATTTCAAGGCGGCCTTGCAACAAAAACCTGACCAGCCGCTGGCAAGCCACGGCCTGGAGCAGATTGCCAATGAGCTGGTCAATGCTGCTGAAGTTGCATTGTTGGTCGGGCAACTACCGCAGGCACGTCAGTTGATCGAGCGACTGCAGCGTTATTTCCCGGAAGATGAGCGCATTAGCGAGCTGGCTGCCCGCCAGCTGGCTGCTGATCTTGGTGCAGATACAGACTCGTCGCCCTAGTCCGCATTATTCATGAAGGCGACCACGCAAATGGCCAACTCCTGCAAGGACCGGGGCTCCACTGCGGCTCCGGACGTGCTTTCGAGACTGCCAGCCTGGTCTATTCACTACCAGACCGCATTTGGCGTCACACCTTGAACGATCCCGCTTGAAACCTAGCTACAGCTACGTTTCGGCACGCGATCGTCCAATCTGTCTAGCCAACTACGCTCTGCCAGCGAATCATTCATGAATAGTGCGGGCTAGTGAAACGCCTGTCTGGTCAGCAGGACGTCATCCAGAAAGTCGACTTGGCTTGGCGTCGATATCTTACCCTTCTTTCGACGTCTTGAGGCTGCAGCATTCATTGTCTATTCGCACGGAACGGTCAGCGCCCGCCTTTAAAGAAATGGACACAATGAGAAAAGGAGATCAATGAGGCGAGCATTGCTCGCTTTGAGCAAGCTATTTCCCTTCCTTCGATCAAACAGAAGGCTGCGCCAGCAGCCCTCACCGGCCCTCTTTACCTCCTAGTGATCATTTCCTTGAAGTTCGTGCTGCGAGCCCGGCGGATAGCCATCCGCTTTTGGGGAATAGGCACTAGGAGGAAAGGAGGGCCAGTGAGGCGCGCACTACTCGCTTGGAAAGATGAATTCTGGGTCCCGGGCCCAGGCCCGAGATGACGCCGACGGATATGAAGGGGATGATGGGCTGGAGACCGTTGCTGCGACTTTTCCAAAGACTTAAAGCTGCGCCAGCAGCCCTCATTCACCTCATTCTCTCATTGTGCATATTCTTCTTTTGGCACGATGCGTGAAGAGTGGGCAGCGCCCGCCTTCAAATAGGCACAATGAGAAAAGGAGGGCCAGTGAGGCGAGCGTCGCTCGCTTTGTAGTGCGGGAAATTGGATGCCTTAACTCAGAATGTCCTCGAGTGCCGCCTTAGCCGACTCGAAAGAGAAGTACTTGCGGACGTTCTCCAGGCCATTTTCTGACAACGTTTGCCACAGCTCTGGATCGTTGTAGAGGCGTACCACCTCAGCGGCGAATGATTGTGCATCGTCAGCGACCAGGACATCCTCACCGATGACCACATGCATACCCTCGACCGCCGGCGACGTTGCAACCACCGGTTGGCCATGACTCATGCTTGAGTTGACCTTGCCTTTGACACCGGCACCATACCGCAACGGTGCAACCGCCAGTCGACAATTGTCCAACCAGGGTTCGATTGCCGGAACGAAGCCGTGAAACTCAACACCATCGAGCCGACCCAGATCGGAGACCTCCGACGTTGCTTTGCTGCCAATCAAGTGGAAGGTTAGCTGCGGCAGACTGGCCCGTACCAGTGGCAGTATTTCCAGGCAAAACCATTTGGCGGCGTCAATGTTTGGCGGGTGTTGATAACCGCCGACAAACATGATGTCCTTGCGATCATCGTAGCCGTTGCTGCGTCCTTTGACGCGGTGAATATTCGACAGTACGGCGACCTTCGCTTCTGGTAGCTCTTTGGCCAATACCTCCTTTTCGTATGGGCTGACTACCAGGGTTACATCACTGGCCCTGGCTACACCCAGTTCCATCTTTCGGGTGCTCTGCGCGGTGCGGGCCAGGCTTTGCGATTGTTCCAACTCGGCGTGGCGTTGCTCGCGCAGGTAGTGCAGGTCAACCGTGTCGAACAACAGCTTGGCCTGCGGCGCGTGGGTTCGCACCAGGTCGACGTATTTCGAGGCGATGTAGTGGCGCGACAAGATAATGACGTCGAACTCGTTGCCGCGCTCGGTAAATACGGCACTGGCCGTGGTCCACGGGTGGTACAACACTTCGACGCCGCGTTTTTGCAGGTCCTGGCTGTACTTCTCAACGTAAGCCAGGTTGTCGGCCATGAATGTGGTCTTGTACCCCAATTGCTGCATCAGCTCGAACAAGTTCATCATGCGCACCGAACCCGAGTCTTTGTCAGGCTCAGGGGTGCAGGCGTCGACAATCAACACCCGTTTCGCGATCCGAAATTCCTTGATCGTTTCGACCTGATCAGTCGGTTCCGGCTGCATAGCCAAGGCCTCGGCCCAGCGATCCAGGAATTTACTTTGGTTGACCACCTGATATTGCTTGACGCCTTGCGTCAGATCGGTGCCGGAGGTGACGCCCTCGTAGTGCGTAACGCGCGAGGCCGGCTGCACATAGACCTTGTATCCGGCTTCCCGCATTTTGAATGCCAGGTCAGTATCCTCGTAGTAGGCTGGCCGGTAGCGAGTGTCAAAACCGCCGAGCTCTCGAAACAGCTCGCGTTTGAACATAATGGCCGCGCCAGAACAATAGTCGACCTCGCGCAAGTAGTTGTAGCGTGGGTCGGCCGCATCTTGCAGTCGCCCATAGTTCCAGCCAGACCCATCGGAGAAAATAATGCCGCCCGATTCCTGCAGGCGTCCATCCGGGTAGACCAACTGTGAGCCTACCAATCCGGCGTCGGGACGGAATTCGAATGTTTCATACAGCGTATCGAGCCAGTTCTCGCTGACTGCCGTGTCGTTGTTCAACAGCACGACATACTGACCCCGAGCCATGTCGACACCGCGGTTGCAGGAATCAACAAAGCCCATGTTCTGTTCGTTGTGCAATACGCGCAAGCCGCGGATTCGCGTCAACACATCTGGGGTTTCGTCGCTAGAACAGTCGTTGACAACAATGACCTCGATTGCCAGGTCACTGGCAAAGCGCGCGATCGAGGCCAGGCAGTGGTAGGTGTGCTGAATCTGGTTGTAGACCGGGATCACGATGGATACAACGGGCTGATCTGCGACCTGCAATGTGAATGGAAGCAACTCAGTAGGCAATTCGCCGATTTCAACAAGCGGCACTCGGTCGTGTTTTAACTCCTGACGGATGCGTCGAATGGTTCCACCCACACCGCGGACTTTCAGTGATCGCGTCAATCGTCGTTGCACGCCCAATGCGCGACGGGTGCGAAAGCCGATAGAGGCCTTGATGCGGCGCAATAGCCTGCCGACGCCTCGCAAGGGTCGAGTCAGGCGCCAACTGCGCGAAGTGGTCAGCTCATGATTGGTCTGACTCAACTGTTCAATTTCGCTAGACAAGTCTTGTATCCGTTGTTGCATTTGTCGGTTTTCCTGGTCCAACGATCGCGCCCACTGCGTTCTATCGTCCAGGATTTGGTCTAGTTCATCGACTCGTTGCCGGGCGGCTTCGCGCTCGGCTTCGGTATTGTGGATAACCTGGTAGGCATGTTCGAGTTGTTGGCTGGTTTCAGCAAGGGCTATAGCTGTACTTTCGAGCTTCGTCGCCTTCTCGCTGAGTTCGGTTTCAATGTCGTGAAGTTTTTCGTCCAGGCGCTGAGCCCACGCTGAACGCTCGTCAAACTCGGTTTGTAATTGCGAAAATGCGGAGCGCGCCTGGTCCCGATCAGCCTCAATAGACGCAGCCCATTGGCTTAGGCGCTCAATCTCACCGGCCGCTTCGTTGAGCCGAGCATCCAGTGATTTGGCCCACGTGACCTTGTCATCAAGTTCCTGGTGCGCCCGGTCCAGTTGCCCACGAGCCTTGGCCAGGTCGGCCTCCAGATCCTTGCCCCATTTGGCGTGGCGCTCGGCCAACTCTACGGCCGCATCCAATCGCTCCCGGGCAGCGCCGAGATCAGCTTCAAGTGAACTGGCCCACTGGCCTCGCTCTTGCAGCTCTCGATTGAGGGTGTTCAGTTTGTTACGTGCATCGGCTAGCGCCGCCTCGCTTTTCTCTGCCCACTGCGTACGCTTGGCCAGTTGTCGCTCAAGCCCCAAAGCCCATTGACGCCTGCGAGCAAGTTCCGACTGGTGCTCCTGGCATTGCGCCTGCAGGCGCTCGAGTTGATCGACAGCACCGCGCAGACGGCTTTCGAGTTGGATCAGTTGTCCGTCGGTGGCGGTGCTATCACGGCACACCACCTTGGTACCATGTCTGTTTGGCAACAATGGTCGGTAGTCGTCGACCATCTGCTGCAAGGTACGGTCATCCAGCCTGGCGAGGTTGGAGCTGATCTTGGCCAATGGCGCCGGATCGGTCTGCAGGCTGTTGATGGTCGCAACCAGGCTGTCTGCGTCGGCTTGCACCAGGATGCCGGACACGCCGTCGTCAATTCTTTCCGATAGCGCTCCAGAGCGCATGGCTATCGGCGGCAGACCAAGCGACCATAACTCACTCAAGGTGTAGCTGAACGATTCGGACACCAGTGATAAAAGCAGACCAGCATGCGGTCTAATATTTTCCACCAGTTCCGGCAGTTGTTGCCATTGATAAGCGTGAACGACATGTACGCCGTTGAGCCCGAAAAAGCGCTCGCCCTGGCGCCGCCCAACCCCCAGCAAATAGATGTCTGCGAAGCGGTTGAGCTGCGGCAGCGCGGTCAACAACAGCTCGCGGCCTTTGGCGGTCGACATCTGGCCAGGGACCGCCAGGCGCAAGCGCTGATTCGGTTTTGGCGCAACGTAGCGCCAGTTTGGCTGTTGCGGCCATGGACGCATGCCATGCGGGATAATGCGAACAGCTTGTGTGCCCAACTTTGAGTCAAGACTGACGCGGTTCTTGCGCACGCTGTCACTGGGTGCGACCAGGGTGACATTGTCGCGGTCGGTTAGCGCACGGTACTCATCGCGAACGACCTGCCAATCTCGTAATTGGGCGTCACCAAACAAGGCCTGGTTGCCCGGCAGAGCCTGCTTGGCCTGATCGTCTTCAAAACGCAGCTCCAGGTTGGGCGAAATCGGAAAATAGTCGTGACAAACGACGGTTGTGGCAAGATCAGTACGTAGTGCGTCGAGGCTGTGTCCGACCAGCGACGAGACAACGACGCCATCGATGGCAAAGCGCCGGCGAATTTCAGCCAGTACCTGTTGATATTGCGTATGCTCTTTGGCGGTGGACGCGATGCTCAATTCAAGCGGCCATTGCGCAATGCATTGTTCGCTTTGTTCGGCGCAACGGAGCGTCAATCGCTGGCCATGAACCCGCCCACTGCTTTGGCCCGCTGACATCAACCACAAATGATGATGCTCGCTATCTGCCTGGCAAAAATCCTCGACCCAACGGCGTACACCACCACCCCAGGAGTGGGTGATATGCAGCAATACCGGTTTTTCGTCGGCACCAGGCAAACTCGTATAGTCGCTACCTGCCTGGACCTGCGCCATGGCAGAGCGTAGCGAGGTCAGTGGGTGGGGTGGTGGCGGATCACCTGGGTCTTGCTTAGCAGGTTTCCAGTCGGGCGATTGTTCCGAAGCAGCGTACACTGAGTCGCTGAGCAGCGGCGGCGAGCCTTGATCGACCAGGCTCTGGCAAAACGTTGGCCACGAGGAGGCCGCCGACAACGCGCTCTTGGCGCGACGGCAGTGGATGGCCAACACTGGCCCATTGACCAGGGCCTGAGGAATCCATCGCCGCTCACCATGCAGCCAGACGGTTGCATCTGTTGTGGCCGCATCTAGATGATGGTCGGTGGCGGCACCGGTAAATGGGGCACAGTGCTCCGAGGCGTCACTGAGCGGGGCGATCAACACAGCCTGGTCGGGTGCCGGATCGATTAATCTCGTTATCAGGTGGTTTGGCAAGCGTGCGTTCGCGGCGACCAAAACTACCCAGCCGTCGGGGCAATGCTTGCACGCCTCGCGAGCCAGCCCAAGCAGGTCGTTGGCAGCAGCAGTCTCATCGACCACCGTGACCTGAGCGACCTGTTTGGACAGTTGCTCCAGCCACTTTTTGGCTAGCTTGCCTCGGGCCGGCTTGGCGACGAAGGCTTTGGTGTTCACCGCGGAGATAAGCAGACTTCCTTACTGATTGCCCAGTGCATCCGGCAACGACTGTGCCTGATAGTTGTCGGGGACAATGAACAGGCTGGGGTCCAGCTCGTCATTATTGACTTCACGCATGCTGCCGCTCCTTTTCAATTCGCCCTGCAGGTTCTTGTAGCGCACAGGCACGCCTTGATCCAGCGCCATGTGCAGATCTGACATCTCGTGAACATTGCCGGAAAACTGAGCGGCAATGTCAGCCATGAAAATAAACATGGCGGTTAGGGATTCGAAATCGCCATCGCTGATGCCCAGCGCCTGATGAGGAGCGACGCATTGCTCGCCGGACAGTGTTTCGTCTCGAAAGACGTGAACAACTCGACAGTTGAATCCATGCACGCGATCAGTCTGTCCAGTGTCTTCGTAGCGACGTATCGGCAACGGCTTGTTCTGGCTCAGCTGCGGCATCATCTGGCTCATCATTTCGCGCATCTGCGCTCGTTGACCCTCGGGCAGCTGTTTCAACTGCTCTTCCATGCGGGCGATCGCCTGTAGCTGCAATTGCTTCACTTTGGCCAATTGCTCAGCGTTCATCACCATATACTGCTGCTGTTGCGGCATGACGACGGTAAATTCATTGGCCTCGGCGTTGTAAATGACATAGCTGGCGATGTCGTCAGCGTGCTGCATGCGCACCATGCCATCCTTGATCTGGATGCGTGACGGCTTCGGCTCACGGTCATCGTCAAAGACGATGGTGGTGTCGGCAAGTGCCGATGTTGCAACTGCCAACGACAGGAAAAACAAAGTGATCGCGGCTTGCCGGTTGAAGTCACTCATGTTCGCTCCAATGCCTTGTTCCAAATGGGGTTGCGCATTATCGTTCAGGGCTGGCGGATTGTCACCCGTGCACCCACAATCCATTCGACTGTTTGAACGGCCCCAAGAGGCGATTTTTTGCGATCCTTTCTGATTCGACTTGCATTGCTGATGTTTGGAGTGGCCATCGGCTTCGGTGGGCTCTGGATTTGGCGTCTTGATCAGCTCAGCAGTCAATTTTTGAGTTCTGTGCAATGGGTCGAACCTGGCCGGTTGTATGCACGCCCCTTGACCTTGGCAGTGGGCAGTCAACGAACACCTGAACAGGTCCTGGCGGAGTTGGAACAGCTTCGGTACATGAAAACCGAAGGTTCGCTGCGGCCGGGGCAGGTTCAACTGAAAGGTTCTAGCGTATCGCTGTATCTGCAGCACGCCATGCGCACAGGGCCGGTGGGTTCAGTGGTGAAAGTCGATTTTCGCAGCGGACGCGTAGTCGCTATCAGCGATGCCCAAGGTCGCGCCATCGACCAGCTTGGATTTGAGCCGGTAGCCTTGGGAACGGTGGAGAAGGGCGTTGATGAAGATCGAGTCGTTATCGCCTTGGCTGACGCTCCGCCGCTATTGGTCGCTGCATTGCAAGCAGTAGAAGATCGCAGCTTCAAACACCATTCCGGTGTCTCTGTGCGCGGGATAGCTCGCGCCGCCTGGCGCAACCTGCGTGCCGGCGGTGTAGTAGAAGGTGGCAGCACACTGACCCAACAGTTGGTCAAGAACCTGTATGTCGACCCAGGTCGAACCTGGTGGCGCAAGGCCAATGAAGCCGTGTTGTCACTGTTGATCGAAGCGCGCCATGACAAGGCGGCAATCATTGAGGCCTACTTGAACCAGGTCTATCTGGGTCAGCAACGTGGCCGCGCCATCCATGGTGTTGCCCTGGCCAGCCAGTTCTATTTTGGTGTGCCGCTGGAACAACTTCAGCCGCATCAAATCGCATTGATGATAGGCATGATCCGCGGGCCGTCATGGTACAACCCCTGGCGCAACACTGAGCGGGCGATGACGCGTCGCAACACTGTTTTGAACGCCATGTACGATACCGGGTTGATCAGTCACAGTGAGCGTCTGAAGTGGCAAGCCAGACCCCTGGATGTGGTGAGGCAACCGACCATGGTGAGCGCTGGCGGGCGCGGTATTGCCGAGCTGGTGCAGACTCAGCTTGGTCAGATGCGTCTTGATGGTCATCGCGCGCTGCGTGTCGAGACCACGCTTGATCCGGTGCTGCAAAATGACGTCGGGCGCCTGGCCAGCGCGGCTGTCGACCGCTTGCAGCGCGATCATGGCTTGTCTGGTTTGGATCTGGCCGTGGTGGTGGTTGAACGC
>BQJN01000063.1 GCA_021604725.1 Lysobacteraceae bacterium
TCTCTCGCTGGTTCTGCTGTTCGGCATCTTGCTTGCAATGTTGTTGGCGATGAATACGGCACGGCGCCTGGTAGCACCGATTGGCCGGCTAGCGGCGGCCACTGAAGAAGTTGCTGCCGGTCATTACAACCGTCAGCTTGATGTACCGTCGGATGATGAGCTCGGCTTTCTGGTCGAGTCATTCAATCGAATGACCTCAGAACTGCAAGCGGCACGTCTGGACCAGCAGGCCAGCAGCAATGAGATCGATGCTCAGCGGCGGTACTTGCAGACCTTGTTGCAGAGTCTCACCTCAGGCGTGCTCAGCTTGACCAATGATGGGCTGATTCGTACAGCCAACGCTTCGGCCTCGCAGATTCTTTCCCTGCAGACGGCCGACCTGGTCGGCCGGCCGGTGAGCGACCTTGCGCAAGAACACCCTAGCCTGCAGCCTCTGGTGCACTTGATCGAGGAGCACTCCAGCAGTGCTGAGTGGCGCTCGGAGCTGGTCCTGAACCCGGGCCCACAGCCTTTGGTGCTGATGTGTCGCGGTACGCTACTGCCGGGCCAGGATGGCGGTTTGGTCGTGGTTTTTGACGACACCACAGTCTTGAACCAGGCGCAGCGCGATGCTGCGTGGGGTGAGGTGGCACGAAGGCTCGCGCATGAGGTAAAAAATCCGCTAACACCAATACAGTTGGCCGCCGAGCGCCTGCGGCACAAGTTCATGGCTCGACTCGATGACACCGACCAGCAAGTATTCGCTCGTCTGACGCAAACGATTGTCGCGCAGGTGGAGTCTCTGAAGTTGATGGTTGATGCTTTCAGTGACTACGCCAGAGGCCCTCGCCTGGAGCTCAAATCACAATCGCTGCACAGCATCATCGGTGAAGCAGTGGAGTTGTTCGCAAGCGCGGAACTGTCGGTGATAGCCGAACTGTGTCAACCGGAACCGGCGGTTGCGATTGATGCAGTCCGAATTCGCCAACTCCTCAACAACGTATTGAAAAACGCTCAGGAAGCGACTGAAGACACTGCCAACCCCACAGTGTGGGTAAAAACGCGTTTGAGCGTGAAAGCCGACCAACCTGGCCTGGCACTAAACGTGGAAGACAACGGCCCAGGGCTGCCTTCTGGGGCGGACAGCCGCCTGTTTGAGCCCTATGCCACCACCAAGGAGCGGGGAACCGGCCTTGGCCTGGCCATCGTTCGCAAGATTGTAGAAGAGCATGGCGGCCGCGTTGAGCTGGGCGCGTCGAAGCGTGGCGGTGCCAAAGTCAGCTGCTGGTTCCCGTTGATTCAGCCTACTGACGAACAAGCCTCATGATAAACTCCGCGACGCTGGGCTGCGGTTTGGTCATCAATACGGCAATGGCGTTTGCGTCAGGCCTGAAATGGCAAAGAACAAGCCTTCGCGCCGGTGTCGATCCTTTAACGTACGGAACCTGATCATGTCGAGTGCCAACATCCTGATTGTGGATGACGAGAAGGATATCCGCGAGTTGGTCGGAGAAATCCTCGCAGACGAGGGCTATCGTGTCGAAACGGTTGATTCCGGGCAGCACGCTCGCCTGGCCGTAGATGAAAGTGATTTCGATCTGGTATTGCTCGACATCTGGATGCCAGACGTCGATGGCATCTCATTGCTCAAGGAATGGGGCCAAGGTGGCAAGTTGCCGTTCCAGGTCGTAATGATTTCCGGACATGGCACCGTTGATACGGCGGTAGAGGCCACGCGCCTGGGCGCCTTCGATTTTGTCGAAAAACCGTTGTCTACGGCAAAATTGCTGAAAACAGTCGAACAAGCGCTGGCTGATCGGGCCAACCGCCGCGATACGACGACGCTTAAAGACCGCCTGCCAGAGGTCGTTGAGCCGGTTGGCGTCAGCGCAGCGATGCGCGACCTGCGTGAACAACTGGACCGCCTTAGCAGCTCAGAACCTGCGGTTCTGATCCGCGGCGAGTCTGGCAGCGGTAAATCGACGTTGGCACGCTATCTACATGCCCATTCACCGCGACGCCAAAAACGCCTCGTAGAGGTCAGCGGTGCGACACTGAAAGCCAATGCTGAACGCGAGCTGTTCGGCTTCGAAGACGGCGATGAAGTCGTTTCCGGCAAGCTCGAGCAGGCCCACGGTGGCACCCTGTTTATAGACGAAGTCAATGAACTGGATACCGACTTGCAAAGGTCGTTGGCTGCTGCCATCGATACACGATCCTATCGTCGGGTACGGGGCACAGAAAACTTGCCGCTGGATGTTCGGCTCATCTGTTGTACTCGAGCTGACCTCGAGGCTGAGATTCGTCTGGGCCGCTTCCGTGAGGATTTGTACTATCAGATTAGCGTTGTTCCACTGGTAGTGCCGCCGTTGCGCGAGCGCCCGGAAGACGTCCCAGAGCTACTTTCGTTCTATACGGATTTCTTTGCGTCCAGAGACAAGATGCCCTGGCGACGCTTTAGCGTGGGCGCACAAAACCGCTTGCGCAACCATCACTGGGGCGGCAACGTTCACGAACTGCGCAATCTGGTTCAACGCCTGATGCTGCTGGGCAACGGCGAGGAAGTGGGCGTCGACGAGATTGATCAGGCATTGGCCGCCAGCGGTGTTGCCGGTAGCGTTTCGGTACCGGTTCGAATTTACGAAATGCCACTGCGTGAGGCACGAGAACAGTTCGAGCGGGAGTACCTGGAATTCCAGCTGCGCCAGGTCAGCGGCTCGGTCGGTCGCCTGGCGAAGAACGTCGGCATGGAACGAACTCACCTGTATCGAAAGCTGCGCGCACTGGGTATTGATGTGCGCAAGACTGGGCAAAAAGGATGAAGATCTTGATTCTCGGGGCCGGCCAGGTCGGGTCCTCTATGGCCTGGAGCCTGTCGCGCGAGGAAAACGACATCACGGTGGTCGATACCGATGCCGAGAAACTGGCGGAGCTACAGGACAAGCTGGATATTCGAACGGTGCAAGGCAATGGCGCACACCCGCGAGTGCTAACGCGCGCGGGTGCCGATGATACCGACCTCATTGTCGCTCTCACCTCCAGCGACGAGATCAATATGGTCGCCTGCCAGGTCGCCTATTCGATCTTCGGAATTCCGAAAAAGATCGCTCGGGTCCGTGCCGCCGAATACCTGGACTACCCGCAACTGTTTGACGGCGAGCATTGTCCGGTCGATGTGTTGATATCGCCCGAGCAACAGGTAACCCAGCACGTAGAGCGGCTGATCGACTACCCCGGTGCCTTGCAGGTGCTCGACTTTGCCGAAGGCAAGGCGCAGCTGGTGGCCGTTCGCGCCGCGCACAACGGCCCGTTGTACCAACTGCCGGTCAAAGCGCTACATGACCTGTTGCCGGATAGCGTCGAAATCCGCGTCGCCGCCTTGTTTCGCGAAGACAAACCGATCATTCCCGAGGGCGATACCATCATTCACGCCAACGACCTGGTGGTGTTCCTGGCGGCGCGACGCGACATCAAGACGGTCATGAATGAGCTGAGGAAGATGGATACACCAGCTCGGCGCGTACTGCTGGCTGGCGGCGGCAACATCGGCAAGAGTCTGGCGCGATCGATTGAAGATCGCTACTACGTCAAGATTATTGAACGCAATCGCGCGCGCTCCGAGCAAATCGCCGATGAACTGGACAACACCATCGTGCTGGTTGGCGATTGTGCGGATGAAGCCTTGTTGACCGAAGAGAATATCGACCAGACCGACGTTTATGCCGCCTTGACCAATGACGACGAGGCCAACATCCTTTCGTCGATGCTGGCAAAACGCATGGGGGCGGCCCGGGTCATCACCCTGATCAACCGGCCGGCCTACGCGGATTTGTTCGAAGCGGGCACCATCGACATTGCGGTTTCGCCGCAGCAAGTCACCCTGGGCGCGTTGCTGCGCCATGTACGTCGTGGTGACATGGTCAGAGTCCACTCCTTGCGCCGCGGCGCAGCAGAAGCGATTGAGGCCGTGGCCCATGGCGACCATCGCAGCTCAAAAGTGGTTGGCCGCACTGTCGGTGAGCTGGACCTTCCCGACGGCACCACCATCGTTGGCATCGTGCGGGGCGATGATGTGGTGATGGCCCACCATGACACAGCCATCGAAGCCGAAGACCATGTCATCTTGCTGGTCACCGACAAACGCGGCATTCCGGCAGTCGAACGACTGTTTCAGGTTGGCGCCACCTTTTTCTGAGGTGTCATTGGACATGCAGCCCATACCTGGCCGACGCAGTTGCAAATCAAGCCTGCACACCACCTTCGCATCATGTAGGCGCTGCGCATGCGGTTTGTAGCCATCCAGCGCATTGTTGGCGTCCTGCTGGTGCTATCGAGCTTAACCATGGTGCCGCCGGCGCTGGTCAGCATATTCTTTCGCGATGGCAGCCTGATCGCCTTCGTTGATAGCGCCGTGTTGTTGGCTGGTATTGGTGCCCTGGCCTGGTGGCCGGTCCGCAATACCCGCCACGAACTGCGACTGCGCGACGGCTTTTTAGTGGTCGCCACCTCCTGGCTGGTGGTGGGATTGTGTGGCGCATTACCGCTTTACGTGTCGCAGGATCCCGTCCTGACCATGACCGACGCGGTTTTCGAATCCATGTCCGGCTTGACCACCACGGGGGCCACAGTGCTGACCGGTATCGATGACCTGCCACCGGCCATCTTGTACTACCGACAACAGCTGCAATGGATCGGCGGCATGGGCATCATCGTTTTGGCCGTGGCCATTCTGCCGATGTTGAAAATTGGTGGCATGCAGCTGTACCGGGCGGAAACACCGGGACCGATGAAAGATTCGAAACTAACGCCCAGAATCACCGAGACAGCCAAAGCCCTGTGGTACATCTATCTGGGCCTGACCAGCATGTGCGCGTTTTCGTACTGGGTCGCGGGCATGAGTCTGTTCGATGCTGTGACCCACGCCTTTTCAACTGTATCCATCGGCGGTTTTTCCACGCATGACTTGAGCCTGGCCTGGTTTGACTCGGGCCTGATTGAGGGTGTCGCCGCCGTCTTTATGCTGTTGGCGGGCATCAACTTCGCACTGCATTTCATGGCCTGGAAGCAAGCCAGCAAAGTGCCGTATCTGGGCGACCCTGAACTGAAGGCCTACTTTGGAATTTTGCTCGTGGTATGCCTGGTATGTACCTTGGCTCTGCTGCTCAACGGTCCGCACTACGGATTGTTTGATGCCATTCGCTACGGCTTCTTTCAAGGCATTTCCGCCGGTACCACCACCGGCTTTACCACCGACGCTTTCTATTTGTGGCCGGCCGGCTTGCCTTTGGTACTGATTCTTGCGAGCTTTGTTGGTGGTTGCGCAGGCTCTACAGGCGGCGGCATGAAAGTCATTCGAGTGGTGTTGCTATACAAGCAAGGCATGCGAGAGATTCGACGCCTGATCCACCCCAGCGCACACTTCCCGGTGAAGATGGGTGACAAGAGCATGCACAACCGCGTGATCGAGTCCGTTTGGGGCTTTTTCGCGCTTTATATCGCCTGTTTCGGCATCATGTCGATGCTTTTGGCGTTAAGCGGCATTGACCTCCTAACCGCCGTATCTGCAGTAGCCGCGTGTTTGAACAACCTCGGCCCAGCGCTCGGCGAGGCCGGCCCTCACTACGGTTCGGTCAGTGATTTCGGCAAATGGATCCTCACCTTCGCCATGCTTTTGGGTCGACTGGAGGTGTTCACATTGCTGGTATTGTTCACACCGACCTTCTGGAAAGACTAGTAAGCCAACTGATCAGGCCACCACGCGACTGAGTGGCCATCCCTGGCTCCATTTTTTTATCGGCCCAGCCCTACTTGAACGCCGTTAATCAAACCCGCTATAGAACAAAAAGTCGTCACCAAGCACCAGACCGATGATGATCGGGTCGTGGTCGGATGCGCGATAGGCATCGGGCGCATAGAAGTTCGCTGGTTTGGCAGGACCTCCATTGGGGAGTGACTCTTCGTTGTAGTCGAAGTCGCGTGATTCATCTGCGTTGATGTGCCAGTGTTCGAGTGTTCTGATTTGCGCCAACATCGCATCGTTGGCCAATGCGTGATCCAAATAGCCGGCCTCACCAAAGAATACGAATGAGTAGGCCCCATCTCCCTCAAACTGCTGCAACAGGTCGGTATAACCTGCCGTCTTGATGGTATCGATGGGCTGTTCCTTGGCGTAGGCGTTGAGGTCGCCGATGATCAGAACATCTGGATCATTACTGTTGGTGGGATCGCCCGCCAACCAAGCGACCAACTCGGTCGCAGCGGCGGTTCTAGCGGCGTTGTAACAGCCCTGACCATCGCCCTGATCAAGATCGGCACCACTGGCCCCGTTGCACCCCTTGGACTTGAAGTGATTAACAGCCACGGTGAAGTCTTCACCGCCGTGACTGAACGTTTGTGCCAACGCGGGCCGGTTGAGACTGGGCAGGAAAGCGGGCGAGTCAAGAATTGCCGCGGCACCCACCAGACTGACGTTGGCTGGCCGATAAATGAACCCCACTTTGATCACATCATCGCCAATCAAACCAGCATCGACATAATCGTAGGGGTCGGCACCACCACGAGCGGTATTCAAAGCGTCCACCAAAGCCTGCAGTGAGGCCGCAGGGTTGTTTTCGATTTCCATCAAGCCAATGATGTCGGCGTCTAACGCGTTGATCGCTGCGACCAGTTTGTCGGCCTGACGCTGCAGTTCGTTGGCGCTATCGGCCCCTCGACAGCCCTCCATCAGCGGTCCGCAAAGGTTGCCTGCTGTGTCGATCGTGTCGAAGAAATTCAGGACGTTGAATGAGGCCACTTTGATTTGTCCACCCACCTGAGCCGGCAGCTGGGTGCGTGGATTTGAGTCGGGTTCGAACTGGGGCGTCCCTACCGGTCGCAATCGATACAGATCGAAGGCGTAGTCAACGATGCCGGTCAATCCGGTCAGGGTGTATCCATTGCGCACCGGGTTGGCTGCGTTGACGCCATAAGCAAACGGCAGGTTGTAGCTGCCGTCTCGCTCATCATCCAGAATGATCTGACTCAACTCATTGATCTGTGCTTGCGCAAGTGCTGCCGCCCCCGGTTCTGCAACGTTGGTCGGATTCATCAGGCGTCCGTCCGAAATGATCACCTCACCAAAGCGAACCAGATTGAATACGTCTGAAACCGTTAGTGTTTGCGCAAACTCAACCACCATGCCTTCAAATGACTCAAAGTCATCTATCGCTTCCACCGGCAGTACTGCAGGCATCGGGGTGACCGCGTGTCCGCCGTCGCAAACGGTGATCTCGGTTAGTGTGTCGAGCTGCGTGGCCTCAAAAAACTCATCTACTGTGCCCGATACGCGTACACGATCGCCGACATTGACATCCACTGCTGGCCCAAAAGCGTCATAGACGAAAAGTCCTTCTGAGGTCGCGGGATCTGCATCGTGGTCAGCATCTTCTTCCTGCACAAAGAAACCGTCCAACATAGCCGCGCCCTGGAAATCACCGGTGACGATGCCCTCGATGGTGTGTTGATTGCCCAGCTCCGGGCTGACCAGGCCGTTGCCCTGAATGGCATGAATGGCCGTAGCCGGCCCGGTGCAGCCAGCACTGGTGGTGAAGTTGAACTGGTAATCATCGGCGGGCGAGCCTTCGGCCACACCATCGTCGTCACCATCGAGGCTATCACCTGCGTCGTCGGCATCCGTAATCTCGTCGGCAAGCAGTGTCACCACACAATTGGTAGCAAAGGGCAGGCTTGAGTTCGGGGTCAGTGTCAAGGTACTCCCCTGATTGATCGGCAATCCGCTAAAACTGACGTTACCGGCACAATCGATACTGGCGGCGGTGATGCTGGCGTCCACAGGCTCGCTAAACGTGACCTCAATACTCGATGCGACGCCGACACCCGTCACTCCGTTGCCTGGCACGGTCTCGACTACGGTGGGTGGCATGTCGGTGACGCCGAATTGTTGACTTCCCTGCGATCCCGGCGAGCCCAGATCACCATCGCCATAGACATCTGCGGCGGTGACCCAATTGGCACCATCGTTATTGTCAGATGTTGGTTCAACGCCTAATACCATGGCTGCCCCATTCGGATCGGGGAAGTTCGGGCCGCCGTCATACTCAACCCGATCAATTTCGTTGTTGGCGCCGCGTGTAGCCGGGCAATCCAGGATGATTTCATCATCGCCATTAGCCAACGAAAAGTTGGCGTAGGTATAACCGCAATTCTCATTTCCACCGTTGGTTCCAGTATCGCCGTTGCGGCACAGTGCGAGGAACCCACTCGCTGGAACGATCAGTTCGCTTCCCGCATTGATTACGTGGCTGTCGCTGCCCAGGTCTCGCAAGGTACAGCCATCAATGTTCAACGGCACCGCCGTGGTGTTGTAGAGCTCGAACCATTCACCTTCAGAATCACCGACCGCAGAGGGGTTTTGCATGATTTCGACGGTAACCACCTCGCCGTCAGCGGGGTATGGCGCTACACCAGCCATCAGTGGCCAGGAAAAAATCAGTAATACAGTAAACACTAGTGCGGGCATGGGGAGGACTCCAGGAGGCTGACCACAGAGGTTGCGATTGGCAGCTTGGTGGCGGAACGTTTCTTACGAGTGACCGACCGGTGACGGTTCAGTTACCGCAGCAGGAATGGGTGTTATTCGACGCCGAACTGCATCAGCTCAACGGGCAGGCTTTCACTGAACACGTCGCTGATTGACAGGTTGTCGATCACCTGCGAGCCGGTGTAATCGTTGGATTGGCGCAAGGCGAATGCCTCAATTGCGGTGGAAGCCGTACCTGCCATATCGGTGATACTGGTCGACATCTCGTCAACTGGGTCAACCCAAAGCTCCGTGTCACCACTGTCGTAATCGTAAGAAACCACGACCTTGTAGGTAGTGTCGAATGCTAGGTCGCCTGCCCAAACCACGCTGGGCGTCGAGCCATTGCCATCCAAGCCGATACCGAAATCACCGCCGCCTGATGGCGCAGTAATGAACACGCGGGCACGAAAGTTGCTGGTACCTCCGTCCTTGAAGTGTGCGAAGTACAGGCCGTTCGCATCAGGGTTGACAGTTTGACCAGAAGGCAATGTCAAATCGAATCCGGCAAATATTCGGTCCCCGGAACCCATCGCCATAAATGAAGTGTTGATGTCTTCACCTGAGCCAGAGCTTTGATCCAGGGAAATCTGGCCGGAAGCGACCTGAACGGGCTTGTTGCCGGCGCCGCTGTGCGCGGTCCAGGTGCCACCCGTAGCCGGGCTTTGACCAACCAGGGCACCATCAGCATGCGAAAAATCTTCGTCTACCAATACCGTTGCAAATGATGAAGTCGAGGCGAGCAGGAAGGTCAAAGTCAATAGCGGCTTGTTCACGGTTCTTGTTCCCCATTGGGACGATTTTGGAAAGCCGCTCACACTATCGGTGATCAATGACAGCCCGCTTTCAGTTGCATGACATGACCGTCACAGCATCGCAACAAGACTGTCAAATCGGTGCAACTGAAGTGCAACCAAACAACATTACGGTGACCGATTAACACTCCCTAGCCTGTAGAGGATTTTATGAAAGCACCTTCACTGCTGCGTTGCATCGCAGCTGCTTTATTACTGCCCACCAGCATCGGTGTGGCCGAGAATATTCAACAGCCGAACGGCAAGAGCATCGGCGATGTCAGCCTGTGGTTGACGGTATTGCACATTAATGACAGCGAATCCCAACTGATCGACGCCGGCAGTGGCCTGGAAGATTTCGGTGGTGTCAGCCGCGAGGTTCGAAAAATGGCGCTGCTCAGAAACGAAGCGCTATCCTATTCATCCACCGGTGCCAACGCGGCTGTCATCATCTCGTCGGGTGACAATTACCTGGCCGGCCCCGAGTTCAATGCCAGCCAGGCCAAGCCCAGCCCAAGCTACGACGCCATCGCACTGCACTTGAATCGAGTTGACGTATCTGCGATTGGCAACCACGAGTTCGACTTCGGTCCCGATGTGTTGGCCGACTTCATTGGCTCACAAACGCGAACGCAGTTTGTCACCGCCAACCTGGACTTCAGCATGGAGCCAGCTTTGCAAGCGCAAGTCGAGGCGGGCAACATCGCACCCTCGATCACCTTGACCCGAAACGGTCGAAATATTGGCGTTGTCGGTGCTACAACGCCGGAGTTGGCTTCTATCTCCAGCCCGCGCGATGTCATCATCAACGACGATGTCGCTACTGCCGTTCAAGCCGAAGTCGATCAATTGCTGGCTGATGGGACCGACATCATCATCCTGACCTCGCACTTGCAGAGTATTGAAGAAGACCTCGACCTGATTGCTACCTTGCATGGTGTCGACATCGCCATTGCTGGCGGTGGCGACGAGTTGCTGTCCAACCCAGGTGATCTGCTGATTCCAGGTGACGAAGCGGCCGTCTACGGCCCGTACCCGCTGTACGCAGTCGACGCCGAAGGCCGCAACGTACCGATCATCACAACCTCGGGCGCCTACCGCTACATTGGCCGCCTGGTCACCGGCTTTGACGACAGCGGTGAATTGGTCGCCATCGACATGGCCGACAGCGGCCCGGTTCGCGTTGCTTCGAACGCCTATGACGATGGTGTCGGTCGCGACAATACTGCAGAGATGATCATCGCCAAGCCGATCAATGCCTATGTCGAAGACCTCGACACCACCATCATCGCCACCTCCACCGTGGCACTGGATGGAGTCCGTGGCAACGTACGCACCATGGAAACCAATCAAGGCAACTTGATCGCCGACTCATTGTTGTCGGAAGCGCAGCGACTGGCCGCTAGCTTTGGTGTCCCGCCAGCAGACATCGCCCTGCAAAATGGCGGTGGCATTCGCAACGACTCAGTCATTGCCGCAGGTGACATTACCTTGCTCAATACTTTCGATATGGTGCCTTTCTCCAATTTCCTGTCAGTTATCCCAGGCATCTCGCGGGCGCAATTTAAGGAAATCATGGAAAATGCAGTATCTCGCGTCGAGCAGGTCAACGGCCGCTTCGCCCAAGTGGCGGGGTTCACCATTGCCTATGACGCGTCGGCCCAGGCCCAGGACGTCGATGACGCCGGAACCGTGCTGGTCGAAGGCCACCGAGTTCAGTCCATCATGCTGGACGACGGCACCATGATCGTCGACAACGGGGACGTTATAGACGGCCCCGACCTGACCGTGGCTACCATCAACTTCCTGGCCAACGGCGGCGACCAGTACCCGTTCCGCGGTGCGCCATACACAACGCTCGGCCTCACCTATCAACAGGCCTTGCAGAACTACATCATCAATACTTTGGGCGGCTCTATCGACGCCACCGGCTACCCAGAGGGTGGCGAAGGACGCATTGTTCGCTTGAACTAACTGGCCGTCAAACCGCCGGAACAGGCTCGGGGGCATCGCCATGGCGGTGCCCCCTTGCTTTTGTCGCCACACCGCAACACGTCAAAACATACGCAAGCCATTTGGCAACACTGCGCTGGCTTGCTAGTTTCTGACCGATGAAAGCCTCACTGTTTCGTCTCGTCATGAACGCCTATCCGCCGTACCTTGGAACGGGCGTCTGGGTCAAACGCGTCAGTCCGGATTACCGGGAACTGGACGTCGAACTAGGCTTGCACTGGTACAACCGAAATTGGGTCGGCACCCATTTCGGTGGCAACCTCTGTGCCATGGCCGACCCGTTTTATATGCTGATGTTGATTCCAATTCTGGGGCGCGATTACATCGTCTGGGACAAAGCCAGCTGTATCGACTTTGTGCGACCCGGGCGCGGCCGGGTCTATGCCGAATTTCGAGTTACTGATCAGATGCTCGACCAGATTAAAGCCGCCACAGCCGAAGGCGAAAAATACGAACCGAAATACCCTGTCAATATCCACGACGGCAACGGTGAGTGCATCGCACGGGTCGAAAAAACCATGTACATTCGGCGCAAGCGCGAACGCTAGTGTTGATCGGCCTTTGTGGCTGCTCGATAGTCCCGAATGGCTCTAAGCAAGCCCCACAAACCGGCTTCGGCAGCCACATTCTGATCATTGAACAACACTGCAATGAACAGGTTATCGCCTGGGATGTAGGCCACTACGCTGGTGAAGCCATGGATGCCACCACTGTGCCCCAGCATGCGACCCGGACCATCCCCAGGAATATCATAGTACTGAACGCCGCCGCCATAAAACTGCTGGCCATGCTGGTCCAGTCGCGCCAGGTTATTGAACTGGGTCTTGACCGCTTCCACCGACACTACCTTCCCGCTCAAATAGCCATGCCAGAACCGAACCAGATCCGCTGCATTCGAGGCCAGGCCTCCGGCAGCGTACGGTGTTGCATAGCCATCCTTTACGGTGACTGGCTGCCCTGATTGAAACCCATCAACGATACTCACCTGGTCGCCCCGGTGCCGCAAGACGGTGTGCTCAAGCCGCATTGGATCTGTTATGCGATCGGCGATTACCTGATGCAAAGGCTTGCCCTCCAGTTGCTCAATCACCTGGCCCAGCATGGCGTAACCCGTATTGGAATATGCGAAATAGGCGCCCGGACAGAACAGCAATGGCTTTGATGCGGCCAGCGCGACCAATTGGGACGGCGTCTGGTATCTGTCAGGAAAGTCTGGCAGGGCATTGAAGCTCACCAACCCGTGTGTGTGGTACAACAGCTGTTCGATGGTCATGGCAGATGACAACGGTACCGACGGAAACCATCTATCAACTCGCTGTTGCAGGCTCAACTTGTTCTCGGCGACCAACTGATAGGCCACAGCAGCAACGAAAGGCTTGGTCACGCTGGCCGCTTGAAATAGCGCCCCCTCGGGCGCCTGCTGACGATCCGCAGTCAAGCGGCCCCGTTGCGAGAACCATTGCCCCTCACCGGGAATGGCCACAGCAATGCTGGCACCGCTGACCTTGGTCAGAATGCGATCCATGCTGTCATTCAGCGCGCCTTGTAGTGGCTCTGGCAGTTCCCCGTCGATTGGTAGTAGCCGGGCGTCACGCCACATGTCCGAGGGAGCGGCGCGCCTGGTTTCCCCCTGATAATCAGCCGGATCACGCTCACAATCGATAGCGGCTGCGGGCACTGACCCGCTGATCATCAGACTCACCGCCAGAAGTGCTGAAAGCAGAAATGTCGGTGTTTTCGGTATGCGCGCACATGCCTCATCCACATCATGATCCTCTTAGCAATCAAAGCAGCAATGAAGCATAAGCCGAACGCGCTGCGATCTGCGAGCCACCGGTCGCAGCAAACAAGCACTTCACCGATTTCCTGTCGCAGGGCTACAATTGCTGACGGACCCAAAGAAAAAGGCCCTGGTAATGAAGCGATCGAACAGCGACTAGATCCTGAAAGTGAACGTCTCGAAAACCATGGAGTTCTGCGCGAGTTTCGCTGGCTCGAACGCCGAAGAAGACGGTGCACCCTACAACATTCTGACCTATAAGGTTGCAGGCAAGAAATTCGCCTATTTCAAGACCAGCGAGCCTGAACAGTGGCGATTTAGTATTCGTGTTTCCCCCGACCGATTTCTGGAGTTAACCGATCAAGCGGGCGTTAAACCGGCGCGCTATATGGGTCGCTTTCACTGGGTTACCATTATCGATGTGAACGCTTTTCCCGAACAATACCTGCGTCAGCTGATTAAAGCGTCTTACACCCGAGCCGTCGAGTCGCTGCCCAAATACCGTCAACGCCAACTGGCCAGCAAGGGTTAATGTATGCAACTCCACAAGCGCACGCTGCAGCAATTGATCGAATTGAGACGCACCATAGATCGCAGCGCGGAGCCGGCCAAGGCTGAACAGATCGACCGGCTGATTAGCCTGCGCGCCGAAGAGCGAGCCAACACGCTTTTGGCCCGCGAGAAGGAAGGTCCATTCGATAACGCCGCAAAGGCCTACTTGCGCGGCGTTGTCGAACTGGTTGTTGGTGTGGTGTTTGGGCTGCTGTTGCTCAGATTGGAGCCGTTTATTGCGTTCCAGCAATGGCGCCCAATGTGCTATCTAGAGGTCGTCCACGATTAGCCATCCATGGCTAACGCGGACACGAACTTTCAGAAGCGTGGTTATGAAAGTTCATCATTTTCAATGGCTTGAATACGCCGGTCCATCCGTGGACCGGTCGAGCTGGACCAAAAACGCAAACTGTGGACGCGCTCTATCTGGTGATTGTTACCAGCGTGGTGGGCGGTGGCTATCACATCGTCCAGGCCTTTCGAAAGCGGTGATCTATATCGAGTTGCCGACGAGCCGCACGAAATTGGATTAACCTTAAGTTGAAGTCTAGACTTACTCACCGATCGAGCGCCAAAACCACCTACGGAGGCAGTATGAAAAAGCACGGGTTATCCATCGGACTTGAACGTGTCGACGACACGTTTTTTGTGTCCATGAAGGTAGTGGGTCAGCTCACCCATGAAGACTACAAGATCATCACGCCACTGTTGGAGTCGGCTTTGCAGGGCGTTGAATCACCGAAAATCGACCTTTTGATGGATGCGACCGAGCTGGAAGGCTGGGTGTTGCGCGCGGCCTGGGACGACTTGAAGCTTGGTCTGAAGCATGGCAAGTCATTCGAGCGCATCGCCATCGTCGGCAACCAGCGCTGGCTTGAAGTCAGCGCAAAAGTCGGAAGCTGGTTCATGTCGGGCAAGGTCAAGTATTTTGAGGACATGGCCGAGGCCACTGCCTGGGTAAGCCGGGCGTAATACAGAGTGCAGCGCTAAATGAGGGGCTTGGAGCCGCCTTCCCTGGCGAAACGTATCAGCTTCGAATGTACCCCCCAGCCCGCACATCCTGTGCGGTCGTTCGCCGCCCGCCGAGTGCCATTCAAGGCACTCGGCACTATGGGCGGCTCACCCAGTATTCTGCAGGCCTTCGGCTACGCCGCGTAGTGTTTCAGTCAAGGCCTCAAACAGCTCATCGTCGCGCCGGTCGGTCGCTCGCCAGCGCTTTAACAGCTCAACTTGCAACAGGCTTAACGGATCAACGTAAGGGTTGCGCAAACGAATCGCCCGCTTTAACACCGGGTCGTGATCAAGCAGCTCTGACCCCGTGAGCAATCGCAGTTCGGATACCGTCCTTTGATGCTCATCTTCAATCATGGCAAATATTTCCTGCCCTGATTCGTCCGCCAATTCAGCATACTTGCTGGCGATATTCAGGTCGCCCTTGGCCAGGACCATTTCCACATCATCGGCCAGCGCGGTCAGAAATGGCCATTGCTCATAGGCCTGACGCCATTGTTCCGGGCTCAACAACTGACGAGCCGCAGCAAGCCCCGTACCGACGCCATACCATCCCGGCAGCACATGTCTCGATTGCGCCCATGCGAAAACCCAGGGAATGGCGCGCAGTGCGCTGATATCAGTAGGGCCTCTGCGCCGGGCAGGCCGCGAAGCAATTCGAAGCCGCTCAATGACATCAATAGGCGTCGCTTGTTGGAAGTAGTCAATAAAATTTGGGTGCTCCAAAAGCTGCCGATACTTTGTACGACTGGCCGCAGCTGCCTGCTCCAGCGCTTCAACCCATTCATTAGGTGTGGAGATCACTGGTGCTTTCAGGTTTTCCGCCAATGCCAACAAGGTAGCCGACGTCATCTGTTCGAGATTACGCAAGGCCAGCCCGCGAATGCCAAATTTTTGATCGATGGCTTCGCCTTGCTCGGTGGCGCGAAGCCGACCATTGAGCGCGATTGCGGGAATTGCTTTGACCCCTTGCGCGAGCCGCCCGCCACCACGGCTAATCGAGCCGCCGCGACCATGGAAAACAGTCAGTTGAATGGCGTTTTCCTGACAAGCCTCACCCAGTTGTTGTTGTGCACTGTGCAAAGCCACACGCGATGCCAGAATTCCCGCATCCTTGTTGCTGTCGGAATAGCCCAACATCACCATTTGCTGGTTTTCTCGCCCCTCGAGATGGGCCTGAATAACTGGCAGCGCGAACAGGCGCCTCAGTACGGCGGGTGCGCGATGCAGATCATCCAGCGTTTCGAACAACGGTGCCACGTCCAACGGAACGAAGCCTGCATCATCAACGCAGCCGCCCCATCGGGCCAGCAGCAATACGGTAAGAATGTCATCGGCATCCTCACACATGCTGATGATGAACGCGCCGATGGCTCTCGGGCCATACTCATCGATGCGAGCGTTGACGGTAGAGAATATTTCCAGGCAGCGCTGCAACTTTGGCCCACGATCCTGGGGAACTTCGCCACTCTCCAGTGCAGACTGCAGGCGCTCAACTCTTTCGTCTGCGGAGCGGCTTGGCCAGTCGGCATCGTCGAACCCCTCCGCCAGCGCCTCGCGCAAGACCCGAGCATCCTGGCGAACGTCCAAAGTTGCCAGGTGAAAGCCAAAGGTCCGTGCTTGCATCAACAGCCTGTTGACCGCGAACATGCCTGCATTGCCGCCCTTGTTCGCACGTAGACTTTCGCGGATTGCCAGCAAGTCGCTGGTGAATTCTGCTGAGGTGCGATAGCCACCGGGTTCCTGGTCGCGAATCGCATCTAGTCTGGCCGTCATCAACACCAGCAAACATCGATAGGGCATGTCCGCGTGACGAGCCGGGATCGATGCGGCTTGTTCCGGCAACAGCTGCTGGTAGCGGCGCAAGCGGTTGAGTACCTGCGGGCTGACATCGATTTGATTGGCGCATTGACTCAAATCGCCAGCCAGCCGTTCGGTTGATCGCTTGTAAAGCCGAACAATGCGATTGCGCTGCTCAGCCAATGCAATATCAATCGTCTCAGGACCGACGTTGGGGTTACCATCCATGTCGCCGCCAACCCATGACCCAAAGCGGAGAACCGGCGGTAAGCGGAAATCCTGTTCAGCGGACGCTCCATAAGCGGAGACCGCGGCGCAGCGTAGCGACTCGAAGAACGGAGGCACCACACGGAACAGAATGTCAGTGAGAAAGAACAGTGCATGCTCAAGCTCATCGCTGACCGTGGGACGAACTTCGGGGTGCGGGTCGGTCTGCCAGGTGGACGTCAACGCCGAGCGGATCATGCCCTCATTCGCTTCCAGTTCTGGCGGCGTCATCGTCGGGTTCATTCGCTCGACCATGGATCGGAGAACTTGCTGCTGCTTGTCGAGTATGGTCCGCCTGGTGGCCTGCGTTGGATGTGCCGTCAGCACCGGTTCAATCTGCAGTTTCTTGACCAGCTCCTGGACAACCTCGAGGGTCAATCCCGATTTGGCTAAAGTCGCGAATGCACCTTCCAGGCCTTCACTGACTGGCCGGTCGCCGTCTCGCAACTGGTCGCGCAAGCGACGAATTCTATGCACCCGCTCAACCAGATTGACACCACGAAACCAGGTGGTGAAGGACCGCGCAACCAACGCAGCCATCTCGGTCGGCAGGTCCGCCAACACATCATCAGGCGAGCGGTTGCTGGCATCTTCGCGGTTGGCAATCGAATCTATGCGGGCAGCTTCAACGATTTCGAACAAGGCATCACCGCCCTGTTCCTTGATTATTTCGCCTACGAGCGCTCCAATGAAGCGAACGTCATCACGCAGCGGTAAATCTTGTTCGCGAAATTCGACATCGCGCTCGGAGTTGGGCATTAGTCAAAGCTCGTGGAGAAGATGAGGTCACCGAAGAAGGCTACGTTGTCTATGCCCAGCGTTCCACCGACACTTTGGCCACCAGAGCTGGGCGGATCGGGGTCATAGCGCAACATGGTTCGATCAACATCGCTTATCAGATCGTTGTAGCTGCCACTGCCCAAAACACGGATAAGATCGCCCTCCAACATCGAGAATATGTACCTGCGCCAAACCCCATCATTTGGTACGACCTGCGGAGTGGCGCTGGTCCAGCGCACATTTGGACCCGGGCCAAACAAAACGATGCGCATCGGCAACGTTTCGACATCGGATGCCGGCCGCATCAAATCGACCTCGAGCGCGATCACGTCAGAGTCAACCAATCCAGTGTAGGGGACGGTCGCATTGTAAGTGGCAAATCTGTTGCCGCCACCAATCTGCAAAAAGTTGTCGCCTGCCCCGTCTGGCCCACCCGTTGCAATATTGGTGGGTGCGCTATTTCCTTGCCAGCCCTGTGTTGAGCCGTCCTCAAAATCACTCTTGACGCCCTGAGTGATATCAGCGGTTGCAACCGTACATACCTGTGCGGCAAGCAAAGCTATGATTAGCATGTATGGTCGAGAAAGTGTCATGTTCGGACTCGATCTTGGCATCGCAGAACCCTCAAATTGCAACCGAAGGTCGCACAGAATAGCAAATCCATGGCAACGTACTGTGAATGCTTTTCGCCGATGTCGTAATTGAGCAGCTTGAACCGTCCTTGAAGAACAGCTACAGGTCTGGCCCCTACCGCCAGCGTCACCTAAACCGAGGAGGATGAATGTACTACAGCATATTGATCTACGCACAGGAGGGCGTTTGGGAACGGCTCACGGAACAGGAGCAAGAAGCCGCGCTCGAACAACATCGACAGCTGCAGGCCGAGTGTGAAAAGGAACAAACGCTCGGTCCTGTAGTTCGCCTCGGAGCGACCAGCGGTGCCGTCACGGTTCGACAACGCTCCGGAAAACCAATGACGCTCGACGGACCATTTGCAGAAACCAAGGAACACCTGCTTGGCATCTACTTGGTGAAGTGCAGCTCAATCGATGAAGCAATCGCAGCGGCCAAGAAGCTGCCGCAAGGTATTGCCTGCTATGAAGTTCGACCGGTCATGTGGTCCAACGCTGATCAGTGAACGATCAGACCCTGATGCAAGCCCATCTGGCTGCGGCCAGACCGCAGGTGATTGCGGCTTTGACCAGAAGCTTCCGTGATATTGATCTGGCTGAGGACGGCTTTCAGGAAGCCTCGTTGCGGGCTCTGAAGCGCTGGCATGCCGATGGTATTCCGAGACACCCAACCGGTTGGCTGGTGCGAGTGGGCCGCAATGTCATCATTGACCGCTTGCGCAAACTGGACCGCGAGTCGGCGCTTGGCGATGTGCAGCTTCAGATGTTGGCGGTGGACACTGAGGCCGCGCTGATGGAAGCCATCGACCGAGCGGAGCTGCGTGACGACGTCCTGCGCCTGTTGTTCATGTGTTGCCATCCTGACCTGACAGCGCAGGATCAGCTGGCCCTGGCCTTGAAGGTGGTGGTCGGATTGCCGACACCCAGAATCGCCCGCGCGTTTGTGGTCAAGCCTCGGACCATGGAGCAACGGCTGACGCGTGCCAGGCGGCGAGCGGCTGAAGTGGCCGAGTCGATCGATACACCGACCCGCGAACAACGGCTGCATCGGCTAGAGGCGGTCAGCACAATGGTTTACTTGCTGTTCAGCCAGGGTTATTCAGGAAGTGATGGCGACGCCCACATTCGATCGGAACTTTGCAATGAAGCGATTCGGCTGGCGCGGTTGCTACTGGATTTGTTCCCGTCACAACCCGAATTGATCGGCTTGCTCGCCTTGTGTCTATTACAACATGCTCGGCGCGACGCGCGGATGACTACTGATGGTTTACTGATCCCACTAGACAAGCAAGACCGCTCAAAATGGCATGCTGAACCGATCAGGGAAGGGCGAAATCTGGTACAGAAAGCGCTGCGCAAGGGACACCCCGGCCCGATGCAACTGCAAGCGGCCATTGCGGCACTGCATTGTGAGGCGAGCACAGCTGAGCAAACGGACTGGGCGCAAATAGAACAACTGTATCGCCTGCTGTATGAAATGACGCCGAGCCCAATCGTCGCCCTCAATCATGCTGTAGCCGTGCACAAAGTCGACGGCGCAGATGCCGCCCTCATGCAGCTGGACGAACTGGATAATGATCTCCAAGACTATCTTTACTATCACAGCACCAGGGCCGGGCTGTTGGTAGAACTCGGGCAAATTACCGAGGCAAGGAAAGCCTACCAGCGGGCGCTCGATCTGCAACCCAGTCACGCTGAAGCTCACTACCTCAAGAAAAGACTTTCATCCATCGAGCGCAAGTAGATTTCATCTGCGATTGATTCGATTGGCAGCCGATCCCGTCTTGATCCAAGCAATGTCGTATTCCTTCATGCTCGCCCGTCCTTGTAGTTGACAGGCTGTTCTGTCGACCAACAAATCCGGATCAGACCGGACTTACGTCAACAACGAGGAGACATCAGATGAACGACCCAATGGCAACCCATGGCGCACCCAGCTGGATTGAACACAACAGTGGAGCACCGGATCAAGCACGTGAATTCTACGCCGATGTTCTGGGCTGGACGATTGCCGACTTGCCGATGAAGGACGGCAGCGCCTACCCTGGCGTCATGCTGGGCGAAACGCCCGTAGGCGGTATATCGCCGATACCAGTTGAGCAAGGGGCATGGCGAATCTACATAACTGTTGACGATGTCGACGCTCGGCATGCCAAGGCGCTTGCGGCGGGCGCACAATGCGCGGGTGAGCCGATGAGCGTTCCGGGCGTAGGTCGTATGGCCAGCGTTACAGATCCATTTGGTGCGACCATTGCATTCATCACCTACGAGGCACCCACCGAGTAGTTCGGCGATCTACCGGGCGGCGGCACAGGGATGTGCCGGAACTCTGCGGCCTGGTACCGGTCTATTGGCCATCACTCAGGATGGAGCATCAACGTGTCAACGAAACACCTATTCAATGGTTTGGCCCTGTTCGCTGCCTTGACCGCCAACCATGTAGCAATGGCTACGACCTGCCGGGACGTACCACAACAGTTGGTAAATCTGTTCGAGCCAGGTCAGATAGTATTGTTCGGTGAGATCCACGGCACGCTGGAGATGCCACGTCGATTCTACGATGCCATATGCGCGGCGACGACTGCCGGTATCAAAGTCAATGTGGGGCTGGAAATGCCACATCAGTTCAATGCGCAGAAGAATAGTGACGAAGGCCTGTATTGGACTGAAACCACGTTCTTTACTCAGGATTATCAGGACGGTCGAGCCAGTGTCGACATGAATAGCCTGATCAAGGCAATTGGACGGCTCGAGTATGACGGCAAACCAGTTTCGATCTTTCTTTTCGATCATCGCGGTGCCGAGCGCGATCGCGCCATGGCCGACACCATCCTCGAATACACTGATCGCGAGTCGGTCACCCTGGTGTTAACCGGAAATCTCCACAGCCGAACCGCACATGGCGCGCCGTGGGATGAGAATCGAGGCAATATGGGGGCTTACATTGCTGAACAATGGTCGGAGACCAGGTCGATTCTATTTACCTACGACGCAGGCAAGGCCTGGCTATGCAACCCGGACTGTGACATCAAGGAGGTCGGGGGCAATGCTCAATCAGATGAAGAGTTCGTCGCCGCTAGCGATGACCAGTTTCATCAATACCACTGGTATGTCGGCACACCCACTGAATCCATTCCTTACCGAATGTATGCCGAGCAGCGCGGCAGGCAATAAGGCTCTACGACTCCAGCTACTGGACCTGTGGTGCGAGCTGACGAACAAAGTCCCTGAGCTCGTTGTCATCCGGTTGCAATTGCAGCAGGTATTGGGCGTCAGCAAGGGCCTGCTTCACTTCGCCTTGTTTCATCTGCGCGCCAATCAGCGCGTATAGAATCTCGTGGTCATTCGGTTGATGAAACAGGGCCGCACGCCAAACCTTTATGGCTTCGTCGGCTTGGCCATAACTTTCCAGAGCAACGCCGTAAACATAAGCAAACCGGGCTGACTCAGGAGCCAAGTCCACAGCCTTGCCAAGTGCGCTCAACGCCGCGTCGGATTGTTGCTGCCGCACCCTTAACAGACCGAGCGCATGCTGTAGCGCCGCATCATTTGGGGCCGCTTCAAGACCCGACAACAATGTCTGTTCACTGTCACCTTCTCGACCAAGCATGCGATAAAAATCAGCCTGATTGACGTAGATCGCTGCCAAAGCTGGCGCCCTGCGTCTGGCTTCAGCAAATGCCTTCTCTGCATCGTCATACGCCCCACGCGAGGCGTAAAACGCGGCAAGATTCAGCCAGTGCTCAGCACGGTCGGCATTGAACAGCTCTGTTGCAACATACTCTGCGGTGGCCTTCTCCAATGCACTCCACTGCTCGCTCTCAAGCTGCTCGGCACGAGCGTCAGCCAACGCCCCTGCTGCTGCGACACGGACGCCGAGCACCTCATCGCCCAGTAACGGCAGCAACAGGTTTAGCCTGGCCCTGATATCGACCGCAGCAATGGCATCGACAGCTGCCCGGCGCACTTGCGGGTCCGGATCAGCGACAGCAGCCCGAATCGCAGACAGTGCGTCGGGGGACAAATACGCCGATAGCATTTCCAGCGCCGTTGCGCGAGCAATCGCCGGTGCGTTTGCATCTGTAATCAATTGCAACAGCCGGGTCCCAGCCCGTGGCGCCCCGATCCGGGCCGCGTGCAGGGTCTCGGCAAAGGCCTGATGACCGGGCTTCGGCGATTCATACCAATCTGCGACGGCTTTCATCGCCCAGTCTGCCGGCTTGTCATCATGACACTGGCTACATGCGTTTGGCGTGCCGATACGGGCGCTGCGATCTGGGCGCGGAATGCGAAAACTATGATCACGCCGCGGATCCACCTGCATGTAATTTCGATCGGGCATATGGCAGTCAACACACTGGGGGGTGGTATCAGCGGCGGCGTGATGATGGTGTTCGGGCGCCGCGTAGCTGGCCGGTGCGTGGCAACTGGCACACAAGGCATCGCCTTCTGCGCGCAGCTTAAGGCTATGTGGCTCATGGCAATCCGAACACACGACGCCAGCGGCGTACATGGCACTTTGTCGAAACGAACCGTAGACATAAACTTCATCAAGGATTTGACCGTCGGCGAAGTACAGGTCGGGCGTAAGTGTAGCGACACGGTGGGTGTCACTGAGTGAGCGGCCATGCGCGTAGTTGTCGGTCAACTGACCACGGCGGGCATGGCAGCGCCCGCATGCTTCAACCTGCGACGCCCCCGTTGCAGGGCTAAGCAGCACCGCATTGCCACTGGATTGCGGCTGCCAGAGGTTGCGTCCTTGCAGTTTAAAAGTCAGCGCATGATCGTCGGGGTAACTGACTGAGTCATCCACGCTAGCTGCTTGTGCCAACTCAACGTGCTCGGCCGCGGGTCCATGGCAGGCCTCGCAAGCTACGTTAATCTCCGACCAGGTGGTGGCATAGCTGTCCTGCTGCCAGTCATACCCCTTTTTCAAATTGGTCGAATGGCACTCAGCGCACGACAGGTTCCAGTTGTGTACCGGTGCCAGCCAGTGCAGTGGATCACCGGCTGGAATGGTCTCGTCGGGGTACAGGTGAAACCATCTCTGCCCGCCCTGCGCCGCGTCGCGTGTATCCCAGGCAATGGTCAGCGCCTGATAACGACCATCTGGAAAGCCAATCAAATATTGCTGCAACGGTTCAAAGCCAAACACATAGCTGACTTCAAATGTGGCCAACTCACCATCGGCTCCATCGGTCTCAACCATGTACTTTTCACCATCCCGAAAGAAGCGAGACTCAATGCCATTGTGTGAAAAGCGCTGATCTTCGAAGTCGCCGAGTACAGTATCTGTATTGGCGGGCTGCATGGCCAGCTGATGATGCGATCCGGTCCATGCTTCGACTTGATCAGCATGGCACTCGCTGCATGCTTGGCTGCCAATAAATGCAGGTTCAGCGGTAGCGACAAGGGACAGCAGCGTTAGCAAGCCTGCGACTAGCCAATGTTGGGGTTTGGTCATGGAGACGCAGCATGCAGCAGCCGATTCGTTTCGGCAAGTGGGGACTCTGGGTTCAGTGCTTGAAGATGTATGACACGCCGCTCGTCATCAACGTGCCCCGTTTCAGCCCGATACTTCATCAACTGAGACCTTAGCGATCCACCATCCCACTTTGTGTCGATTACAAACGCTTGTTGGGCGCCACGCAGTTCCAGAAGCAGCTTTGCTGGCGCATCGCTTGCCAGCCCAACTGGTCGCCACGCCATGTACGCGTTGTAGGCCGCCTTCGCGTCATTGTGGTCGCAGGCATGCAATAGCTTTGAGAACAGCGCCTGTTCCCCACTCGGCCCGGACCGCTGTTTCGGTTGCCGACGAACATACAAAACCACGCTGCCGACCGCGGCCAGGACCAGGCCAGCTAGCAGCCAGGGGATGGTCGTTCTGTCTGCGCTTGAAGGTGAGCTCGTAGTGGCCGCCGAAGCAACGTCAATCGTTAGTGGCGGTACCTGCAGCTGGCTCAGCCGCTGGCGCTGTGGATTCCACCAAAGCTGACTAAACCCCGGCAGCGTCACCGAGCCGGCTTGTTCGAACACGTAGGTAGTCCTATCTTCGCGTACGCCAATCAAAGTGCCGCGATCACTGCGGTCGGTGACCAGCGGTGCCTTGTCGTAGCTGGTCACGCCATCGATTGCCATTTGCGGCAGCGGCGCCAGGAACATGGCTGACACATCCGCTACTTCTCGTCGTACTATCCGGGTCAGCGCATCACCCACCCTGAATGGGCCTTGGCCTGGTGTCTGCTTGACCTCAACGGTGGCCGACGAGCTGGTGATCACGGCTTGACCGGCGGCCACTTCAGGTGGCTGTGTGACCTCGAGACTGACCTTGTCGGTCGTCAATTCAAACGAGACCGGCACGCTGCCATAACCCTGGCTGACGGTGAAAGCCACTTCAATAGGCTCGATTTCGATCTCGCCAGCGCGCTGCGGGAACAGTGGAAACTCGTAACGAAGGACCTGCCATGAAGCACCGCGAACGCGCTCGTTGAGTTTGATGGTGGCCACCGAACTTTCCAACACCAGAGCCCCTTCGACCTGCGGAATGCGAAAGCGTTGATTGGCAAAGGACAAGCCGTCACTAAGTAAATCAACCTGTAATTTCAGCTGTTGTCCGGTCCAGTACGTCTCGGCCGGTTTGATGGCCGCGCGAACCAAAGCCTCGGTCGCTATCGATGGACCTGCCGTGAAGACCACCAACACCAGCAGCAGTCCCAGGGATAGCAATCGGCTCAGCGACGCTCGTGAACGCCCCCTGGTCAATACATGGCTCACTGCGACTCAGCCTCGCTCGCTTCGGTCAACGCCAGCTGATACTGAAATCTTGCCGCCAGGAAATCAGCGGGGCGTGTTTGCACGCGCCGCAACCATACGTCGGTCATGCTGCCGCCTTCATCCTTTGGAGCCCCTTCGGCGTTGACCTGATCTGAGCCCTGGCTGGCATCCATATCGGGGTCAATGACCACCTCATCAGCGCCCAGCATGCCACCGGTGCCTCCGGCATCATCCTCACTGCGAGCGAGCCGCGCCTTGCGAGCTTCCGCGATGCTCATGTTATCCGATGCAGCTGTCCAGCCGGGCCTGGCCTTGAGTGCCAACTGGTAGGCGGCTATGGCCTGATCGTACTTGCCATGCAACATCCAGGCATTGCCCTGATTGAACTGGGCCTCTGCGCTGCCTAATCGAGCAAATGTATATGCCGCAGCCTCGAACTCCCCAGCCCGATACAGCGCAATACCTTTGCGCATGGGGTCGGCGAACTGTTGTGCGGCGCCAGCGTAATCCCCTTTATCGAACTGTCGCTGAGCCTGCTGCTCGGGCGTGATCCACAGGTCCTTGCCAGCCAGCAACAACCCTGCACCGACGATGATCACCGCGATTGGGACATAGACATGCTTCATGTTTGCCATTGCAGCACCCAGCCGCGCCTGAACCCCAACAACAAAAACGCGGCCATCGGCCAAAGCAGCCAGTATCCGGCGTCCTGCCAACGATCTCCCAGCGACTCCTGGGCCTTGCCGAGGCGCCGATCGAAACGCGCCGCAATGGAACGTACATCTTCATCGCTAATGCTCACTTCAACCCAGTAGGCGTCCAATGCGTCAACAGCACGTTGTACCTCAGCAACATCGAGCGCCGGCACCGGTGGACCGCTATTGAGCGTCCGGCCAGCATCCGCTCTGGCGGCCACCGTCAATACGGCAACAGGGGCTTTGGTGGGTTCAAGCTCTTCAACAAACAAATGGTCGGTCAGGAGCAGAATCGATCCCGTTTGACCGCTGTCAGCCAGCAACTGATCGGCCAGACGCAAGGCCTGCATCGGCTCATCACCGGGCAAGGGCATCATCTCGGGCGTCAGCTCGTCAGCAAACTGCACTATCACCTGATGATCGCTGGTTAGTGGGATCACCCTGTGCGCACTGCCGGCATAGACGATCAAGGCCGTTGGCGAGCCGGGTCGAAGTTCGAGAAGATCATGGATCTTGTGAACTGCGCGCTGCAAGCGACTCGGTGCAATGTCTTGCCCCAGCATGCTGTCTTGAAGCGATACAACAATCACCTGCGCAGACCGTTGCTCGGCCAAGGGCGACGGCTCGATACGCCAGGTCGGCCCGGCCAATGCAACGATACCTGGCAACAGCATGCCGGCCAACAGATGGTGCGCGCGCAGGCGACTGCCACGTTGCGCTGATGACAGCAGCTCCTTGAGCAGATGCGGTGCTACAACCCGGTGCCAACCGGAACGCGCCTGCTGTCCGTAGGCCAGCCACAGCAAGCCAAGTGCGGGCAACAAAAGCGCCAACCACTGCGGCCTCAGAAAGTGAAAACTCATGCCACCTCCTGGTCAGCCACTTTCGGGTGTTGGCGATGAAGCAACGACATCAACGCTGGCCAACCATGGAAGGTCAGTAGCAACAATACCGAAATCGCCAGGGGCCAGTGAAACAGATCTACACGTGGCCGGTAACTGAGGCGTTCGACCTCAACCGGGTTGAGCCGGCCAAGCTCATCGTAGACAGCGGCCAACTGCTGCTGATCGGTAGCCAGGAACAGGCGACCACCGGTCGTTTGCGCCAGGCGGCGCAATGCCACCTCATCGAGGGGTGCTTCACCGACCTGGGCTGGATCGCCGACGCCTACAGTAAAGATGGTGATCCCGCGCTCTGCGGCCAATTCGGCAGCTCGTTGCGGTGGCACCAAAGATCCGGTGTCGTTGCCATCGGTCAGAACGATCATGAGGTGCTGATCCAGCTCGCTACGCTCAAACACCGTGATGGCAAGCCCAATGGCGTCGCCCAACATGGTGCGAGGTCCGGCCATCGCAACTTCAGTTTCGTTGAGCATGGTTTGCACCACCTCGAGGTCTTCACTGAACGGCATCTGCACAAAGGGCGCGGTGCCAAATACGATCAGGCCCACCCGTTCGCTTTCTCGACCCTGCAGAAAGTTGCCCATCACTTGCTTGACCGCAGTCAGCCGATCAACCGTTTGCCCGGCCTCGTCGGTGAAATCTTCGGTGGCCATGGAGCCGGACAGGTCGATGGCCAGTAACAAGTCACGTTTCGGCTGTGTTTGGCTAATGGGCTCCTCCAGCCATTGTGGACGCGCGATCGCAGCAACCAGGGCCGCCCAGGCCAGGCAGTACACCATTTGTTGAAACCATCGAGTGCGCGGTGCCTGCTGTTGCT
Source organism: Lysobacteraceae bacterium (assembly GCA_021604725.1). Taxonomy (GTDB): domain Bacteria; phylum Pseudomonadota; class Gammaproteobacteria; order Xanthomonadales; family BQJN01; genus BQJN01. Next base: position 27,375 of record BQJN01000063.1, read on the forward strand.
TGTTCCGGCCCCCTGACAAGCGATGCAGGCGCTCGGCCATGGGCGCCCGCAGGACGGGGTCGCCGGCGCGATAAGGGGGCCACCAACGCATCAGTATTGGCGTCAACAACAGCACTGCAAACCATGGATAAGCCCACTGCAGCACGCTACTGGCCTCCTTCGCGGCACTGGTGCTGAATCACCCATCGCCTGGAGCGGTCCAGCAGAGCTTGCCAGCGATCAAGCGGCATGGGCACACCGGCATGCGCGCATTGATCGCACGCTGGCCCCAGTTCTTGAGCAAAACCGTCGCCGCCGGTGCGATCCAACCATTGCCACCACGCGCTGCCCGTTAGCGAAGCGACGGATTCTCGTCCAAAACTGGTCAGTGCTGTGCGCTTCAACAAGCGCTTCAGTTCGCTGGCGTCTTCGGCGCATGCACCCTGCGTCGCAACGTCCAGTGCTGAGATCGCAGCAACGGCCTGGCGCCGATACGCGTTGGCCCGGTAGCGCTTAACCCAATGCAACAAACGCCATACTGCAGCAATGAAGGTCAGCACGGCCAACCCATACCAGCCTGGAGCAGGCGGCCACCAACCAACTGCAGGTGGGCTGACCACGTCGTGCATTTGACTCAGGCTGCTCGGGTCCTGGGCCAAAACTGTGGACGAAATGATCACCGCAAGGTCGAGCATTATCGACGTCGCGTCGCGCGCTGATGACCCAATGCCGAACGCACTTGCTCGGCCACCGGGTCAATGGTGTTGATCTGGAGCAGTGGGATTTCGTGACGCAATGACAGCTGTTTTAGAGCAGCAAGCCGCTGCTTGAAGTCGTCGCTGTAGGCTGAGCGCAACCGACGGTCTGTGCTGTCGAAACTCACCCGTTGGTGACCCGACTTCATCGCCAGCACACCGGCGTTGGGTAGCGTTGCCTCCATCGGATCATAGATCAGCGCCATCAAGATATCGTTGTGTGCGTTCAGTCGTGTGACCGCTTCGACGCTGCGGTTGGATACGCCGCTGCCATCGCCGATCAGGCAGATCAAGGCGTCATGACGAACCTCAGCCTGTAGCGCCTGCAAAGCGGCGTCGAATTGGTTGGGAACCGCATCGGTGGAACGGTTCTGATGCATGGCAAGGTTCATGTCGACCACCGCTTTGAGGATGCGCATCACCTGTTGCTTGCTGTTGCGCGGTCGCAGCACCTGGGTTTGCTGGTCGTTGTAGACGATGGCACCCACGCGATCACCCAGGCCGGTCACTCGCCAGGCCGCCAACGCAACCATCTCGGCGGCGGTCACCGATTTGGTGCGA